>JBAUBR010000104.1:0-38595 GCA_049676965.1 Occallatibacter sp. | reverse complement strand
GCCTTGTGCAAAGAGGAGTCGGCGCAGCGGGACTACCCGTTGCGTGCAGTGTTCAACGCTTTGCGCTACATCGTGCGCACCGGCGGTCAGTGGCGTTACATGCCCAACGATCTGCCTCCCTGGACGGTGGTTTATCAGCAAACGCAGCGCTGGATCCGGGTCCGCTGTTTCGAGACCATGGTGGAGGATTTGCGGATGCTGTTGCGGGAGTTCTCGGGGCGCAAAGGACAACCGACGGCGATGATCCTGGACAGCCGCACCCTGCAGTCGACGCCGGAATCTGGAGCGCGAGCAGGCTATGACGGAGCCAAGCGGCGCAAAGGATCCAAAGTGCATGCGGCCGTGGACACGCTGGGCCATCTGCTGGCTCTGCACGTCACTCCGGCCGACGAGCAGGACCGCGCCCAGGTCGGCGAACTGACCCGCCAAGTGCAAGAGATCACGCAGCAGAATGTCGAATTGGCTTACGTGGATCAAGGTTACACCGGTGAGGCGGCGGAAGAGGCGGCTGCCGGACACGGCATCCAACTGGAAGTAGTCAAACTTACGCAAGCCAAACGCGGCTTCGTCCTGTTGCCACGCCGCTGGGTGGTGGAGAGAAGCTTCGCTTGGGCGGCGCGTTTTCGTCGCCTCGCCCGAGACTACGAAAGACTTGCCACCACGCTCGGGGCCTTCCACTTCCTCGCCTTCGCCTGCCTCATGATCGCTCAACTCTTTAGGCTCCTCGCATGAAGTTAATAACAGGCTCTAGTATTTCCCCGCGATGAACAGAATGCGGTCCATAGCACCTCGAGCGTTCGTCGGATACAGTCGCACCGCTGATCCTCAAACTATGGTGCTACGGATTGAGAAATCGCCGTAGCGTCCGATAATCGGCTTCGCTGAGATTGGCGCGCACGCGCATGTGCATGGCGATGGTGCCGGAGATGTGCGGTGAAAACCCCTCTGGCGCGTTGTGGCAACGGGAGCAATTCTGCTCGAAGACCTGCTGGCCGCGATCCGTATTTGCCGCCTGGGCGTGCTTGACGGGAGGACTCGCCTGGGTCTGCTGAGGCTCACCCTCGGCAAGCGCCAGAAGGGGCAGTGAAGCAAAGACAAGAGCCCATGGCAATATCGTCCGTAGTCGCCTCGGCGGTGTTTCCAGCCGGTCGGAGGTTCGCCGCGAAACGGAGGGATGGGAGGCGCTGGCGGTCGTATTGCCGGATGCATTCGGAGAAGAGTTTGTAGAGTGCGTATCAGGTCGATACATCATAAGTCAGAAGCTAACAGCGGCGGAGCTTCGGTTTGTCACGGATGCGTCTGAGGTTTGTCATTTCATTGTCTTCCCGTGGCAGACGCATCACCGCGCCCAACACGCTTCCGCGAACAGAATGCGGAAAGATCATGCGCGTGGCTCCGCCTCGCCGGCTACAGACGCGTCAACGAAAATCGGAAACGCCCCGCCAGATCGGAGTTCACGCAGATTTGAGAATTACAAGATCTCGACAATTTCGAGACCGATCGCTGACAACATTCCGCGTAACGGCTGATAGATTTCCCTTGTATCGAGCCCGTCAATCGGTCGGCCGATCGATCTTGTCTGCCTGCGCATACGTGGAGAACGATGATGACAACGATAGAGCAAACCGAAGCCACGCAAAACCCTACGCGGCCGGCGGACTTTGCGAGACCGATGATGGATTCCGAGAATCTTTCGCTGGCGGAACGGTTTTTTCCATTCGGTTTTCCAGCGGATGTACGGACAAACTCACATCGGGTGATCGAGCAGTTTGCGAATCTTTGGGGAAGGTTTTACCAGGAACGCGACACCGAACCGATACGGTGCGACGTGCAATTGGTCGAGGGAGCCGCGGCGGAGTGCCCTCCCGCGCCCACTTACCGGCTCATGCTGCCTCTCTTGGCGATCGTGGCTGACGGCGATAACTATTGCATCGTCGATCTGGACCGCGCGCAAGCGAAGATCTCGATTTCGCTTACCGCGCTGCGGCATCCACTCTACGCGCAGTATTTCTTTTTGGCGATGCCCGCCTGCTGCATGGCTACGCGATATGTAACCTCTGTGCACGCGGCCTGCGTCGCCCTGCACGGCCGCGGCGTGTTGCTGTGCGGCGACTCGGGAGCGGGTAAGTCCACGCTTGCCTACGCATGTGCCCGGTCGGGCTGGACCTACGTGAGCGACGACGGCAGTTACATTGTAAATGGCGGCAAACGCCGACAGGTGACCGGGAACTGCCACCAGGTGCGCTTTCGTCCCACCGCCGCAAGCATCTTTCCCGAGTTGGAGGGCCTCGCGATCACACCGCGCGCGGCGGGCAAGCCTTCCATCGAACTCCCGACCGCTCCCATGACCCACATCCGCTGCTCTCAAACAACTCACGTGGACTTTGTTGTGTTTCTGAGCCGGCGTGAAGAAGGTCCTCCGGAGCTTATGCCGTTCAGCAGAGAGATGGCTGGGCGATCCATGTGTCAAGTGCTCTATGGCTCGCCCGACTCGCTCGCCCGCCAATATGAAGAGATTGAGAATCTGTTGACGGCGAAAGTATTCGAACTTCGCTACAGCGGCCTCGGAGCGGCGGTCGATCGCCTGCAAACTATGATAGAGACCGGCCTCTGAAACCTGACGTGAAATCATTGACGGATCGAAACGCTTCAAAACGGAACGTCCTTAGCCGTGCCGCAAACGCGCAATGATATCCAGGGCCTTGGCCGCGGAGTGAACGCTGGTCGGATCAACAAGAGTAGTCCGGCGTGCGCTGACAGCTTCGGTCATGTTATTGCGTCACCCACTAACTCGCAAATCCAAGTTTATCTCCCTTTCCAAACCGGGAAGAGAAATCGATACGCAATTCCGGTCTCCCAGATATTCTCGTTGCCCGAGGAGGAAAACTGCCGTGAGTAACTGGTCAGGATTCTGGTGTTATGCGGCAAGTTATAGTCGAATCCGAAATCGGCGCGTTGCGTGTCGGCGGTCGGCACTCCGTCGCTGGCGGTGGTGTCGAGGCGAAATACCTGCTGCATGCGAAACACGGGCTCGAAGCGGCCTATCCAACTATTTAATCCGCCGAACCGCTGCGTCCGGTAATCGGCTTCGAACCAATAGCCATGCGCGTGTTGTCCGTGCGCGTATTCTGAGCGAAAGCGGAACGCCGTGTTGGCCGGCTCCCACCAAAGGTGCATCCCTTCGAAGTTCTCCCGTGTTCCCTGCAGCGATCGATCGTACGAGGCGCCAATCTCCAGCCTCTTTTCGGGAAGATAGAGGCTCACGCGGCCGCCGGAAGAGCGCTGCGCGTTAAATTGAGTAAGTCCGCTGCGTGTTGAGAACCAGGCGGCATAGTCGATCGAGTACTGACGGCGCGCAATTGCAGATCCGCGCAACATTCCGCCCACGCCGATCCCGGTCGACTGTTGCCCGAGGCCGTAAATCAGCGGCGCGTCCTGAAAATTCCCGATCCAGAAGGGCGAAAGACGTTCGTTGTAAGTGCCGAAGGGAAGAAGAAAACTGCCGCCCACCACGGTGACATGAGGTGAGAAAAAATAATCGCCCTCTAGGTAGGAGAGTCCGATGAAATGGTTGTGATTGTAACCGGGCACGCCGTTGCCCTTAGGCGAAAAGCTCTCGTCGAAAGCGGCTCGCGACTCAATCAGCAGGTGTTGCCCAAGGGGAGCAGCCAGCAGCGGTTCAACGATCGGCAGATAGGTCGTGTTTCCGCCCGGTGTACTGGTGAAAAATCCTATTCCGCCCGAGAGCAGCGGCGTATCCTGTGCGGCGCCGTATCGTGCTGTGCAAAAAACAAAAAGGGTGCAGGCGGCAACTTTCAGCACTCGCGCAACATTGAAATAAGTCAAATTCGAGATCGAATGGGGCATGAAGTCCACAATAGCAACGGACGTGCGCCGATGTGTCCCCGGGGAGTCTGATGATTGTCAATTGATTGTCATCCAGATTGTCGATAACAGGAGGCAATTCGCAAGCTCAGATCATCTCGTCGAGGCTTCGGCTCGCGATGATTGCGTTCGCGCCTCGGGCAGCAATCGAGTGACAATTGATTTACGTCAACATGACAACTTCCCTTCCGTGTGCTGGCTAAAGTTGTCACAGTTGTGGCGCGCGTCCTTGACTTTCGTGCCGTCGGTCGCGTGGCTGCGGAGACTTGAAGGGGTGGATATCGCAGGTCGGAACCCGGAGGCGGCGACCGTTTCTATGAGCCGGGAACTCCGGATTCGTGCTGCCGCTCTGCGCACATGCTGCGATCCGCTTCCCGAAAGTTGCTCGCGGTTGTTTCGCCTCACGAGCCGGGAATGGCAGCGCCTGTTGCGTTGGCTGGATACGAGCGGCCTTGCGTTGTATCTTTTCGACCGCCTGTTGGAACTGCAAATCGCCCACTTACTGCCCGATGATGTGCTGGCCAGGCTCGAGCGGAATCGGATCGACAATGCCGAGCGAACTCGAACCATGATCGATGAATCAGGCGCGATTCATCGCGACTTTCAAAGGGTTGGGCTCTCTTATGCAACCTTGAAGGGATTCTCGCTTTCGCCCCTGTCGGTGTCCGATCCTGCACTGCGGTCACAGCTCGATCTGGATTTTCTTGTCGCGGAACGGAGCGCGCCCGCCGCGCGGCTGATCCTCGGAGACCGGGGGTATCGGCTGCACGCAGTCAGCGGGCGCAGTTGGGAATTCAAGACGCCGCAGTCACCGGGTACATCTCTCAAGGACCTCTACAAAGCCGTACCCTACCGCTGCCTGGAATTGCATCTCGAAGCCGATACACCGGGGCGTCCTTCCTTGCTGGGGCGA
This sequence comes from Occallatibacter sp., assembly GCA_049676965.1. Lineage (GTDB taxonomy): Bacteria > Acidobacteriota > Terriglobia > Terriglobales > Acidobacteriaceae > Telmatobacter. The sequence goes on along the minus strand of JBAUBR010000104.1, from coordinate 33,797 downwards.
ACTGAGATGCAAGAATTTCACGGAATTTCCATGCCGGTGCTTTCACCCGCCGATCTGTTCTTGGGACAGGGTATGCACCTTTACAAGCATGTATTCAGCGAGTTTCTGCGCGCGGCGCATTTGGTTGAGTTTCGCCGCCATGTGATGGCGCGGCGCGGCGACGATGCGTTCTGGCGCGGCGTTCGTTCCATCGCCGAGCGAGATCCCGCGGCATCCCGGGCGCTGGGAATCGTCACACTACTGGTTACGCAATCGATTGGCGAGTTCGCTCCTCAAGCCCTGACCGAATGGACAGTCGATCGCCTGCCCCCCACCGCGAGGCTCTGGGTGAATACGTACGGATGCCGTGCTGCGCTGGCGCAGTTCCCGGGAAGCAAGTTGTACTTGCTGCTACAGAAGGAGCTGGCGAACTCCGGCATTCCGGCAAGGCGCTCCCTCAGGCGCGTGTTGGTGCCTCTCAAGCTGCCGCCCGCGATTGTGCCTACCTCCACCCAGGAAAACTTGACGGCGCGCCTGCGCCGCTATTGTCTGCAAATTCATTTTGTCCTTTTTCGCATGCGATTTCACCTGGTGGAGGGAATTCGCTATGCGTGGGAATCATCTCGCTGGCAAAAACTTGTCAGTCAACTTGCGCGGTAATCAGGCGCCTGCCCATCGCCGGGTTCCTTTGCATCGACAAAGGAATGACAATTCGCTTACGAAGGCATGACACCACGTGTGCAGTGGTCTTTTACGGTCAAAGAAACAGGGCGATATCCATGTTGCGTTTCATGTTCCTCGCCGTTCAAGAAAGTCATCCACGGCGTCGGCTCTCGATCGAAGGGTTCCAACGCACCGTCGTGTGGCGGACCCTGCTCGGGCTGGCAGGTCTCGCGCTCCTGTTGGTTTGCGCGGCAAGCGCGAATGGGCAACAAGCGCCGGCAGTTTCCAGCGACGCGCAAACGGTAACGCAGTCTACCGCAGATGAATCGGTAAGCGGCGAAGCGAGCCAGGGCGGCGGGGCTGCTTCCATCGATGATCGCGACGCGATGACCGACTCCAGAAATCTCGGCAGTCCTGTGGCTCTCTCTTCGCGGCAGATTATCGACCTTCTCCAGCAGAGTCCAGATGTAGTGGTGGAGTTGAAAGCGGCGATGGCCGATCGGCTGCAGCAGCAAGGCGAACAGATCGATGCCAACGACATCACGGACGAGATGCTCTACGCGCAAATTGCCGCCAGTGCCGATCTGCGGGCAAGCATCACCACGTTTCTGCGCGCTCGCGGATATTTATCCCAGGACGACATGCAGGGCCTGGCGTTAGGAATTGGAAATCAGTCTGCGGACATTGGTTTCTCATCGGGACAGAATCCCTTTGCACTGCGGAGCCCAGGTGCAACCGAATTCGGCGCCGACCAAGGCTCGGGCCTGCCGCCCAGCGGCGAAACTGTTATCCCGATGGTTTCGGCCGTGCCGCCAAGCCGATCTCTCGGTCAATATCGTTCCGCGGAAAACAGACGACGCAATGAAGAAGTAACTGCATCGACTGATCCGCCGAAAGTTCTTCGCCAACCCGCGCCCTACAACCTGCAATCGCTGCGCGATCTCTACACTCAGATTCCTGATCAGGCCGCTCCGCTGAAGCGCTTTGGTTCCGAGGTCTTCATCGATCGCAGCGAGACCTCCGCGACCGCGGCAATGCGCGGTATCGCGGGCCGCGATTCTCCTCTCGACGTGCCCCTGGGACCCGATTACGTCGTTGGTCCCGGTGACACGCTGGCAATCAACTTGTGGGGCGGAGTGAACCAGAGCATCACGCGCACCATCGGTCGCGACGGCCAGATCTTCCTTCCCGAAGCAGGTTCACTGCAAATCGCGGGATTGACCCTCGAGCGCGCGCAAAACCTGATTGAGGGCGCTCTCAAGCAGCAATATCGCAATGCCCAGGTTACCGTTACCGTGTCGCGCCTGCGCTCGGTGCGCGTCTATGTCGTCGGCGACGTGCAATCGCCCGGCGGATACGACATCAGTTCGCTGGCCACGCCGCTCAGCGCGTTGTATGCGGCGGGTGGTCCCACCTCGGTCGGCTCGCTTCGCACTTTGCGCCACTATCGCGGCAAGCAATTAGTTGAGGAGATCGACCTCTACGATTTTCTGCTGCACGGAATTCGCAACGGCGCCGCCCATTTTGAAAGTGGAGACACTCTGCTCGTTCCGCCCGCCGGCCCGCAAATTGCGGCCTCCGGCGCAGTGCGCCGCCCGGCAATCTATGAGCTCAAAGCCGGCGAATCGACACTTCAATCGATCGTCGACGATGCCGGCGGATTTACGGCCGCCGCCTCGCTCGGCCACATCACCATCGAGCGCATCGATGCCAACCGCGAGCGTCAAACGGTGACACTCGACATCGCCGGCGAGCAAGGCCCCGATGCGGACCGCAAGGCCATCGCGACGTTCGCCGTCAAAGACGGAGACCGCATTCGCGTTGAGCCGGTGCTGCCCTATAGCCAGAGCGCCATCTATCTCGAAGGCCATGTCGTGCGTCCTGGCCGCCTGCCCTTTAACGATGGAATGCGCCTGAGCGATGTGCTGCACAGCTACCGCGACATGCTGCCGGAGCCGGCCGCTCACGGAGAGATTGTCCGCTTGCTTCCGCCGGACCTGCACGCGGAAACAATTGCCTTCGACGTCCCTGACGTTCTCATTGGCAATGCCAACATCGACCTGCAACCGTTCGATACCATCCGCATCTTCGGCCGCTACGAGTTGGACGCACCCAAAGTCACCATCCGTGGCGAAGTGCTGCGCCCAGGCACTTATCCGATGTCAAGAGGCATGACTGCTTCACAGCTTGTGCGCATGGCCGGCGGTTTCAAAAGAGATGCGCTGCTCGAAAGCGCCGATCTCACCAGCTATGGCGCCGTCGATGGCGAAAAGATTGTCGGCAACCTGTCCACAGTGCGCATTGGAGCTGCTGTCGAAGGAGCGGATTCGCACGCGGACACTGCGCTCAAGCCCGGCGACATCCTCACCGTTCACCAGATGACGGGATGGAATGACATCGGCCAGTCGGTCACGATTCAGGGGCAGGTCAAATTTCCCGGCAGCTACGGATTTCAGGAAGGCGAGACGTTGAGCTCCGTATTGAAGCGTGCCGGTGGACTTCTTCCCACTGCCTATCCCATGGGCGCGGTGCTCGTTCGCGAGCAAGTCAAAGACCTTGAAGAGAAGAGCCGCGAAGAACTTATCCGGCAAATCGAAACCAGCTCCGCTGCCGCGAGATTATCGCCCAATGTCGCCGGCGCCAATGCCGGCGCAACATTGCAGCTGATCAAAACGCAGCAGGACGAAGTGATAGCCGATCTCAAAAATCATCCGCCCACCGGCCGCATGGTCATCCACATCACAGCGGACATCGACAGCTGGGCCAATACTCCCGCGGATATCGAACTCCGCCGCGGCGATGAGTTGACCATTCCTAAACGCCCCGGATTTGTTCTGGTCACGGGCCAGGTTTACAACGCGACTGCGCTTACTTATACGCCGGGAAAGAGCGCCGGCTGGTATCTGAGCCGCGCCGGTGGGACAAACTCCACAGCTGATCGCAAAGACATTTTCGTCATCCGGGCCAATGGATCGGTTTACGGCCGGCACTCCGGTGGATGGAGGGATGAAGACGTCCTGTCCGCCAAGTTGAATCCCGGCGACGTGGTTGTTGTACCCCAGAAAATCATCGGCGCTTCGGTGTTCTGGAGAAATCTGCTCGCGGTTGGCCAGATCGCCGCCTCCATTGGAATTACCGCGGCGGTAGCGACCGCCGCACTTTAGGTCTCCGATGGTTTGTTGCACTAATGTGGGCGCCCCATCCTTGCGGTCCGCGGTGGCGGATTTTTGCCGCAAGGGTGGAAACGCACAAATCCACGCGGTCAAAACGAGGAAAAGGCGATGACTCCAACCACGGCTTTCGAGTTCCTCCAGCAGGATCGTGTCATAGCCGCGGACCATCCCGCCCACTGGGCCCTGCGCGCCCGGCTGCTTTGGAGCCATCGCCGGTTGCTGTTGCGAGTGACCGCGATCGCTCTCGCCGTGAGCCTCGCAATCGCATTCACTATTCCCCAGCGTTATAAGTCGTCGGCAAGCATCATGCCTCCTGACCAGCAAAACTCAAGCGCAATGATGCTCGCCGCCTTGAGCGCGCGTACGGGAAATCTCGGAGCCCTCGGCAGCCTTGCGGGCAGCCTTCTCGGCGTGCACTCCAGCAGCGCGCTCTATGAGGACCTGCTGCGCAGCGGCACGGTGAGCGGACATCTGATCGATCGGTTCGATCTTCAGCACGTTTATCGCAAGCGCTATCGCATCGATACCGCCAAACACCTCGCCCACGCGACCAAGATTACTGACAATAAGAAGAGCGGTGTCATCACCATCGAGGTGGAAGATACAAGTCCGGTCAGAGCACGCGATCTGGCCCAGGGATACCTCGACGAACTGAACACGCTGGTTACGCAGACGAACACATCTTCGGCTCATCGCGAGCGGATCTTCATTGAATCGCGTCTCCACGGCGTTCAGGCGGACCTGGAACGCGCGCAGCTCGATCTGAGCGAGTTCTCGAGCAAGAACAGCACTATCAATCTTACCGAGCAGACTCGCGCCATGGTGGACGCGGGCGCGCGAGTGCAAGCCCAGCTCCTGCTGGAGCAATCGGGCCTCGAATCGCTGCGGCAGATCTATGGCGACGGGAATGTCCGGGTGCGGGAGACCGAGGCTCGCATCGCATCGTTACAGCGAGACCTCAACAATCTCGCCGGCTCCTCCGCCCCGTTGCCTGCAGCAGGCGGCGCTGCCGAGAACAACGGCGACGACAGTGGCGAACTCTATCCGCCGTTGCGTCAACTTCCGCGGCTCGCAGTTCCGTATGCCGACCTTTATCGGCGTGTGAAAGTCCAGGAATCGCTGTACGAGCTTCTTATACAGCAGTACGAGCTGGCGCGCATCGAGGAAGCGAAAGACGTTCCGGTCGTGAGCGTGATCGATTATCCTGCCGTGCCGGAGAAAAAATCGTTTCCGCCACGGCTCTGGCTCGCTCTCGGGCTCACGTTCTTTTCGTTCGCGGCTGCCGCGGCTTTGATCCTCTTGAGCGATAGCTGGTCGAATATCGATGCGAGCGATCCGCGCAAGATGCTCGCGGCCGAAGTAGTCCCGGTGCTGCGCGGGCCAATCGACTTTGTCGCTGCCCGTCGGCGAGGTGCAGCGTGAAAAAGCACCTCGCGAACGCCGCATTGGGCATCCTCGACTATGCGTCCTATCCCTTTGGAATGCTCCTGGTCGCGCCAATCGTTTTGCACAGGCTGGGGGCCGCGGAGTACGGATTGTGGATGATCGCGACGGCCGTCATCAGCGCCGGCGGCATCATCGCCTCAGGCTTCTCGGATGCGAATATTCAGCTCGTTGCCCATCTTCGTGGGATCGGTGATAACTCCTCTATCGCGCGTACCGTACGCAGCATTCTCGGCGTCAATCTCATTCTTGGCGTCACGCTCGCGGCGGCTGTCTGGTTCGCTGCTCCATTTGCGGCACGTCATATCGCCACGTCGCCTCTCACACCGGCGGGCGATTGTCTCATCTCGCTGCGCATTGCAGGCGTGCTCATCGCCGCACGCGCCATCGAAACAGTCGCCGTGAGCACGCAACGCGCATTCGAGCACTATCGCGGCACAGTGCAAATCGCCACGGCGGTCCGCCTGCTTACGCTCGCATCCGCGGCAATCCTAGCGTGGCGCGGGCGCGGAACGGTCGCCATCCTCTCGGCCACCGGCTTTTTTCTTGTTCTTGGCACCTGTATGCAGTTTCTGGAGCTGCGCCGCTTCGTCGGGCCCATATCGTTATGGCCCGCATTTCGCTCCGATGAGACCCGAGCGCTGCTCCGCACCGGTATCTTCGTCTGGCTCGAAGCATTGGGAGGCCTGATCTTCGGCCAGTTCGATCGCATCCTTCTCGGCGTATCTCTTGGTGCGCTGGCGGTAGCGCCTTATGCACTCTGCGTGCAGTTTGCGCAGCCCATGGTCTCGCTCACTGCTTCCGCTCTCAATTTCTTCTTTCCCTATCTTTCCAGCCGTGCCAGCACCATCTCGAACGCGGCCCTAAAGCGCGTACTGCTCAAGGCATTCATCTGCAACTTCGCATTGGTGGCCTGCTGCGCCGTCCCGCTGCTGTTGTTCGGGAACTCAGTAATCCGCTTATGGGCGGGGCCCGCGGTTGCGGCCAAAGCGGCAACAATTCTGCCTGCCATCGTGGCGGGAGCTGCAATGGCCGGGCTCAGCGTCACCGGCACTTACTCTCTGCAGGCTCTCGCGCTCTTCCGTTCAGCGGCGGGCATCAGTCTCGGCGCAAAGGCTTCGATGCTCGTTGTCATGATCTTCCTTCTGCATCGCATGGGCCTGCAGGGCCTGGCCATCGCTCGCGTGTTCTACGGATCGGCCGCATTGCTGGTCTATCTGCCGTTGTTCCGGCATTTGTCGGCAGGGAAGAGAACGGCCCGCTCTCTCACGCCGATTGCAATCCCCTGCGAGCTCCGGGAGGGATCGGAATCATGAAGATCCTGATCGCCGCCGCGTCGTTCCCTTCGCAGATCTCCGGAGTTCAGCGCCAGGCTCTGAGTATGGCTAGGTGTCTGCTGCGGCATCCCGAAGTAACTACCCTGCACGTAGTCGTAGCCCCGTGGCAGCGGGGCCTGGCGGATGCGGCCGGCATTCAACCCGATCCGCGGCTATGCATGCATGTTGCAGAAATGAACCGTGGATCTCTTAGCCGGAATCTCTGGTACTATCGCCGTCTGCCCGAACTTGCCGCTCGTCTCGACGTCGATCTTGTGCATCTGTCCTATCCCGTTCCGGTGAACTCCGCTCGATTCTCCTGTCCGGTGTTAGTGACCTTGCTCGATCTATATCCCTATGAGATTCCGCGCAACTTCGGCTATCGAAAAGTCCTATTCAATCGCGTGATCCTCCAACAGTGCCTGCGCGGCGTCGACTCGATCGTCTGCATCTCCGACGCGACGAGAAATTTGCTGCAGAACTACGTCCCTGCGTCGGTGTGGAGGAAATCCACGCGCATCTACATTTCCGTCGAGCCGCCTAAACTCTGCGGTCTTCGCTCCCCCATCCCCGGCTTGCGGGGCGAACCTTTTCTGCTCTCCGTCGCCCAGCATCGGCTTAACAAGAACATCTGCCTCCTCATCGAATCGTTCAACCGCCTGCTCCGCCTCGGCAAGGTCGATCCCCGGATGAAATTGTTGATCGTAGGCATCGCCGGTCCAGAAACCCGCCGCATCCATCGGCTCATCTCCAGGCTCAATCTCGGCCAGAACATTCATCTTCTTGAGGGACTGACCGAGCCGGAGCTTCAGTGGTGCTACGCGCAAAGCGAAGTGGTTGTTGCTCCGTCACGAACCGAGGGCTTCGGTCTTCCTGTCGTCGAAGCTCTGCTCGCCGGTTCCCGTGTCGTCTGCTCTGACATTCCCGCATTCCGCGAAGTCGGCGGCCAACATTGCCGCTTTGTGAACCTGAAGAGAAACGCGCAACAGATACTTGCCGAAGCAATTGAGGCCGCAATGCGCGAGCCCGCGAAAGCGCCCGTCTCCTTTCCACAATTCTCGCCCACCGTTCTTGCGGAGCAATACGTGGCCCTCTATCGCGGGCTCATCCCATCGGCTCCGCTCCGGCAGAGCGCCACGATCTCCACTTCGCTCCAAATCGCCACGCCGGAGCGGCGCTCGCTTTGAATGCCGAAGTATTTAGTCCTGCTTCTTCAGCGGAGGAATGAACATGGCCGCATCCGATTCCGTATCGCCCAAGCGATATTCGAGCGTTCTCGAATCGCTTCCTCCGGCGCGCCCTGCGATCTCCCGAGGGCTCTTCCGGTCGATCGCGGCGATCTCAGAGATATCGGCGGACTTTCTGACCTGCGCGGCCGGAATCTTCGCCGCCAACGCTCTTTATTTCTCTTTGCACATCGGCAAGCATATCCATTACCCGGCCAGGCAGGTAGCTTCGGTTGCCACGGTGGTCGGCCTGCTCGTTGTACTTCTGTTGCAAACCGATGGCGCCTATCGCGGCGGCGGCAGCATGTTACAAATCAGGGAGACCGAGCGGGCCATTCGCATTCCTGTGCAATCGATGTTCCTCCTGCTGCCTTTCACCTTCCTTCTTAGTCTTTATTTTTCGCGCGCCGCATTTCTTATCGCGTTCGTTCTCATTCCGGTATTGTTGACTACCGAGAAGCAAATATTCCTCTCGATCGTGCGCAGGCTCCACGTCAAAGGTCACGGTATCGATCGTGTCGTCATTTACGGTGCGGGCGACACAGCAAGGCGCATCGTATCTGCCCTGCTCTATTCTCCAAAACTCGGACTTCGCCCCGTGGCAGTTATCGACGATGTCCAAACGCAGGCCGCGGGCCGCATGTTCGAACAAGGCTATCGGCGCCACCGTTTTGTTCCCGTGCTGCGCGCAAAATTGACGCCTGAGCTCTTGCGGGCCTGCCGCGGAGATCTGTTGATTGTTGCGGATCCGAATCTCTCTCCGGAAAAGCTTGCCGAAGTTGCCTACGCCGCAAAACGGGCCAAAATCCGCACCGCATTTCTGCCCGGTCCGGCGGTGCAGGACTGCCAGTGGACGGAATTGATCGACATCGACGGACTCCTTCTCACCTCGGTCGCAGACCGGGTTGCACCGTGGCACTATGCGATTGCCAAGCGAGCCGCCGACCTGGTCTTGTCCGCGCTTCTATTAATCATTTGTGCTCCCGCGCTCTTTGCAATCGGCCTGCTGATTCGCTTCGATTCGCCCGGCCCGGTGCTCTTTGTACAAAAGCGGGTTGGCCGCAACGGGCAAATCTTCGCAATGTACAAGTTCCGTTCCATGTATGCCGGCGTTCCGCACTATGACGTTTCTCCAGCCACCGGCGAGGACAGCAGAATCACGAGAATCGGAAGATTCATCCGCCGCACCAGCCTCGACGAACTGCCCCAGTTGCTCAACGTATTGCAGGGAAACATGTCCCTTGTCGGTCCGCGCCCGGAGATGCCCTTCATCGTGCAGCAGTACAACTCCCGCCATCACCGGCGGCATGAGGTCATTCCCGGAATCACCGGCCTGTGGCAACTGAGCGCCGACCGAGCGCTCCAGATTCACGACAACATCCAATACGACCTTTACTACATTCGCAACCGCACATTCTTTCTGGACCTGGCTATCTTGGTCCACACCTTGTTCTTTGCGATGCGCGGAATCTGATCCGAAAAAGCAGCGGAGGATTTCTTGACTGACGAAACCAGCTTCTTGCATCCCCACGCCGACGTGCTCGGAGTTAGAGTGTCGGCAATCGACTTGGGGGTTGCAGTAGAAATTGCCGATCGTTGCATCTCGACCGGCAGTCGCGGCTACACGTGCCTCACAGGCGTGCACGGAGTGATGGAAGCGCGGCGGGATCCAGAGCTGCGTAGAATCCTGAACCGTGCACTGATCAATGCTCCGGACGGCATGCCGATGTCGTGGGTCGGTCGCCTCCAGGGATTTAGGGAGATCGATCGGGTCTTTGGCCCCGACTTCATGAGCGCAATGTGCAGCCAGTCCGTTGATCGCGGATATCGTAACTTTCTCTATGGTGGAAAACCCGGTGTGGCTGAGCTCTTGAGCGCCACGCTGCAGCGCAAGTTCGCGGGCCTGCAGATAGTTGGAACCTGCACGCCGCCCTTTGGAGACCTAAGCCCCGATCAGGAAGAGGCGATGTTTGCCCGCGTGCGGGAGGCGAAACCTCACATTGTATGGGTTGGGCTCAGCACGCCCAGACAGGAGCGATTCATGGCGCGCTATCTTGACCGGCTCGAAGCGCCGTTGCTCGTCGGCGTCGGAGCTGCATTCGATTTTCACACCGGCCTGGTTCGCGACTGCTCCGGTTGGATCAAGCGCGCGGGGCTGCAGTGGCTGCACCGGCTCCTGCAAGATCCGCGGCGCCTCTGGAGGCGTTATCTCACCAACAATCCCGCCTTTCTGTGGCATATTGCCTGCCAGATGACCGGACTTCGTCAATACCCTTCCGAGGAAATCAAGACCTTCATTGACAATGGAATGACACTTCGGTGACAAGTAGGCTGTGGTTCGAGTTTATGTTCGAATCGGCGCACGAACCGGCCGCCGGCGACCAGTCAGAATGATAAAGCCCAAGTTAAAACATTTGCGCCACCCCCTGCGGACGGCGGCAGCCGCACGAGATATCATTGCGAATTATTATAAGATCGTAGCGCTGGGTGACCGCTACAGGCGCCTCTACCGCGCGGATGCACGATACGATCTCAAAGCAGTCTCCGACGGTTTCGAGGCGCGCTGCGCAAATTCCAGCGACGACAAAGATATATTGGAACGAGTCTGCACGGCATATAACAAGGCAATTCAACTAAGCCGCTCCGTTTCGGGAACCTATTCCGCCAGCCCGTGGTGGCAGCAAGTGCGCGATTCGGCCCTCGGCCCCGTCCTTTGCGCACTTAAAAACCACGATATAGAAACACTGGGAAGGATGTATCGCAATTTCTTCCGCGACTCATGTTCCACAGGCTTGACAGGCGTACCTTTCGGCATGTCCAACGCATACTTTACCGGGAGGATCAAGGACATTCATCGCCGCTTCTATCTCGGCGAGGCGTTGTGTTCGATCGATTACTGGAAGAAACAAACAAACGGCCGCTTTTGCCTATCCGAACTCGAAAGACCGGATATAGGGAATCCGTTCGGTGTTGTTGTCGATGGAATCCTGGTGCGAGCCGGAGCTGCATTCCAGCACTATTCGGCCCAAAGGGTCGCAAGGTGCCTCGGCTCCGCGGCGGCAACCGTCGTGGAAATCGGGGGCGGCTACGGAGGAATGGCGTACTATCTCCTTCGCGATCGGTTGAAAACCACCTATATCGGCTTCGATGTTCCGGAAAGCCTCGCGCTGACTTCTTACTATCTGATGAAGTCCCTCCCCTATCTGAGAGTTTTGCTCTACGGCGAGGGTGAGTTTACGGCCGATACGCTGGCGCGGTATGACGTCGCCCTGATGCCCCTCTTCACGATGAAAGACCTGCCCTGTGGAAGTGTCGATGTCGTATTCAGCTCGCACGCCATGTCCGATATCTCGCAGCAGGCCATGAACACTTACCTGGGAGATATCGCTCGCATGACTAGAGGAACCTTCCTCTATATTGGGAACACGCGAGGCCTTAAGTCGATCCGCGACTCGACGCTCGACGGCAAACACTTCTTTCAACTGAAAGAGACGCGTCCTTCGGACTGGAACACGCACCGGCTTTCCGTTTCCGACGAAGTCGAATGTCTATTCGAACCGGTGGCGGCGCTCAGTACAACGTTGTGTGCGATTCACGGCAACTGAGGGGGACGCTGGCATGACCGTCGTTCCGCACTTATATCGCACGCTCAAGAAAATTGCCTACGGCGACACATCGATTCCCCAGGAGTTCACCATTGCGCTGAGGCAGCCGCAGGCCGAAGTTGCGGTTTACCTCGACGGATTGGGAGCGCCGCGTGACGTCACTAACCGCCATGCCATTGCTTGCTGTGCGCCGCTTGTGCTCGCCGTCCGGCTGGAAGGGGCCGCGAGCGCCGCGGCGGCCAAAAGCAACAAAATCTCGCTGAGGTTTTTGGAGTGTGCAGACCTGAACCGTTTACTCGGAATCATTCGTCTGGCGCGAAGTACTTCTATCTCCCTCGATCGATCCGAACTTGTCCTCTTTAACGTCCTGGGCTCGAGGAATTACTGCCTGCCCAGGCCCCGTCTCTGGGCTCATTATGTCCCTCAAGCGTTTTCAAACTGGCGAAGATTCAAATGGTTCGATGTGAAGATGACTTCGCGCGAGATTCGCGCGTCGCAGGTTGCTTTCATCCGACCGCATCCCCTCATGCTCGGAAGCCTGAACGGAGAATTGGGCGGCAACATCTTCCCCATGAACCTGATGGGCGAGCTCGGCGACGGCTATTTCGCCTTTGCGTTAAAAGATTCACGGCGGGCCGCGCATCTTGCGCAGCGCGCCGGCTGCATCGCGCTGAGCAATGTGCCCATGCCCCTCTGTTCGATCGCATTTCAGCTCGCAATCAATCACACCAGGGAGTCCATCGATTTCGGCCAGCTTCCATTTGCAGTCAACTCGTCAAAAGAACTCAAGATTCCTGTTCCCGCCTCCGCCCCGCGGGTGAGGGAATTGAAAGTCGAACAGGTCGAGAGAATCGGCAGCCACACGCTGTTTATCGCGCGTGTCCTCTCCGACGAAGCGCGGTTCGATGAGCCGCAGATCCACATCGTTCATGGGTTCTACCAGCATTGGCGGCTCAAAGGCGACAAAGAGAAGTTGGAGTCTTCCCTGATCGACGATGCACTGAACAAGCGCGGATTAGCTGCATCGTAGCCGGGAGTCCGCATGGAGAGGGTGTCAATTCTCCAGGGTTTATCCGCAGCCTGTTTACCCTGTACGACAGGTCCGCCAGAATCAAGACGCCTCGAATCCCCAACGACCCCTCGTGCCGGTGACCGCCGCGCTCGCGAGAGCCGGAATTCGCATCAACTGATTTAGGATGCGAAAATAGAAAATGGGTAGTTCATTCACAGCTAAAGGATTTTTTTCGCGACTGGAATTGCGGGTTGGGATGGAACCGAATGAGTTCCATGTAGTCTGAATCTGGAGATTCGTTGATGATAGGTTTTCGATCTTTTGCTTTGTTGGCCCTCGCCCTGGCAACCAATCCGCTTCTGCGCGCCATCGGGCCTGCGCCCGCGGCACAGGAGCCCACGCGCGCCACCCTGGCCAACGGCATGCATGTGGTGATCATCCGCAGTGCGCTCGCCCCGGTGGCAACCGTTGAAGCGAATTTTCTGGTGGGTGGAAACGAAACCCCTGCCGGTTTCCCCGGCATGGCGCATGCGCAGGAGCACATGGCGTTTCGCGGCTGCGCCGGCATGAGCGCCGACCAGACCGCGGCCATCTATGCTCTGCTGGGCGGCGAGAACAACGCGGACACGCAGCAGAACATCACGCAGTTTTTCGCCACCGTTCCCTCGGCCGACGTGGACGTGGCGCTCGAGGCGCAGGCCGCCTGCCTGCGCGGCATTGACGATTCGCAGGCGCAGTGGGACCAGGAGCGCGGCGCCATCGAGCAGGAGGTGCAGCGCGATCTCTCCAACCCCACGTACAAATTCATTGACCGCCTGAACGGCGCGATGTTCGCGGGCAGTCCGTACGAGCACGATCCGCTGGGCACCAAGAGCTCGTTCGATGCCACCACGGGTGCGATGCTGAAGGCGTTTTACGAGAAATGGTATTCGCCCTCCAACATGATTCTGATCGTCGTGGGCGACGTCGATCCCGCCGCAACACTGGCCAAAATCAAGCAGCTCTACGGCAACATCCCCGGCCATCCGCTGCCCTCGCGGCCGGCCATCAATCTCAAGCCTTTTAAGTCCCAGACGTTCACCATCGACAGCAATCTCCCTTACGTGCTCGGCTTCATCGCCTACCGCATGCCCGGCACTGACTCGACCGACTTCGCCGCGGCAAATATCCTGGCCGATGTGCTGGCCAGCGAGCGCGCCGATCTCTACGGCATGGTTCCGGCAGGCAAGGCGCTGGCGGCGGAATTCGGCTTGGCCGAGACCTACAAAAAAGTCAGCGTCGGCTTCGGCCTGGTGGCGCTGCCCGCCGGTGCGGATGCAACCAGCGCGATTGCAGAGATGCGGCAGATTCTCACCCACTACGCATCGGACGGCGTGCCCGCGGAGCTCGTCGACGCGGCCAAGCGCAGCGAAATTGCGCAGGCCGAGTTCGAGCGCAACTCCATTCCCGGCCTCGCCAACGTATGGTCCGATGCGCTCGCCGCAGAGGGCCGCAACTCGCCCGAAGAAGATATCGACGCGATTCGCAAAGTAACGCCCGCCGACGTGAACCGCGTGGCAAAGCAATACCTTCTCAATGCAGACAACGTGACCGCGACGCTCAAGCCCGTGCCCAGCGGCGAACCGGCCGCTGCTAAGGGATTTGGCGGCGGCGAGCAAGTAACTTCAGCGCCCACCAAGCCGGTGCAACTGCCTGAATGGGCTGAAGCTCGATTGGCCAAGCTCGAGGCGCCCGCGGACTTCATCCCCGTTTCCGATACCATGCTGCCCAACGGCATCCGGCTCATTGTGCGGACTGACACCACCAGCCCGACAATAACAGTTCTCGGCGCGGTCAAGCATAACTCCGACCTGCAAACACCGCCCGGCCTGGATGGCGTGGGCGGCATTCTAGACGGGCTCTATTCTTACGGCACGCAGACCCTCGACCGCCTAGCATTCCAGAAAGCTCTCGACGACATTGCCGCCAACGAGAGCGCCGGTTATGAATTTTCCGTCCGTGTCCTCAAGGAGTATTTCTCGCGCGGCGTTCAGTTGCTGGCCGACAACGAGCTGCATCCCGCGCTGCCCGAGCAGGCATTCACCATCACGCAGCAGCAGACCGCGCAATTCGTCGCGGGTAATTTAAAGAGCCCCGGCTATCGAACGTCGCGCGCTCTCGATCGGGCACTGCTTCCCGCCGGCGACCCGGTTCTGCGCGAAACCACTCCGGAGACCGTTTCAAAGTTGACGCTCGACGACGTGAAGAAGTACCACGCCGCCACGGTTCGCCCCGATCTTACGACCATCGTGGTCATTGGCGACGTGACTGCGGATGAGGCCAAAGCCGTCATCGAAAAGTGGTTTGGAGACTGGAAGGCCGCAGGCTCCAAACCTAATACCACTTTGCCGTCGATTCCGGTCAATAACTCATCGGCCGTGAACGTCCCCGATCCTGAACGCGTACAGGACGATGTGGTTCTCGCCGAACAGCTCGGCATTAACCGCTTCGATCCCGAATACTATCCGCTGCAGCTCGGCAATCACGTCCTCGGCGGCGGCTTTTACGCCACGCGGCTCTATCACGATCTGCGCCAGGTAAGTGGGTACGTCTACACCGTCGATGTAAGTCTCAACGCATCGGAGACGCGCGCCAGTTACTCGGTCGACTACGGTTGTGATCCGCAAAATGTATCCAAGGCGCGCGACCTGATTGTCCGGGACCTGAATCAGATGCGGACCGTAGACGTTACCGACGGTGAGCTGCACCAGGCAAAGGCATTGCTGCTGCGCCAGATTCCGCTGAGCAATTCCAGCGAAGACCAGCTTGCGGGTGGTCTGTTGGCGCGAGCCGGAATGGGCCTGCCGCTCGATGAGCCCGTTCGTGCCGCGCGGAAATATCTCGACCTGACAGCTGCCGATGTAAAGAGCGCCTTCGCCAAGGAGATCCGCACCGACAATCTGGTGCAGGTAGTTCGCGGCCCGGCTCCTCAATAAGCCGGCACCTAGCTTGTGCAACAAGAAGGCCGGACCTGATTAACTCATCAGGTCCGGCTCTCAAATTGGTTCAAGCTTTCCGGCCGCAGCCCCTACGGAATCGCTAAAGCTATAACATTGGACGGCGCGCTGGAAACTCCCGATGTATCGACTGTTTCCAGGTAGTAATTGTAGGTCGCGCCGCTCTGCACACTCGTATCCACGTGGCTCGTTTGGCTATCGACCGACGAGTTCAGCAATTGGTACGTGCTGCTGCCGCTGATTGCCCGATAAATGTTGTATCCCGCGATCGGATCCGAACTTTCTGGCGCATCCCAGGTAAGATTCGCCTGGTAAGAAACCGCAGCGCCCGTGCCGCTCAAACTTACCGTCGCCGTGCTGCCGGTTGAAGAGTTGCTCGTAATTGTAAACACTCCCGTTGCCGCTCCGGTCGCAATGGGATCGAATTGCACGTCCAGAGTTGCGGTCTGATTCGGATTCAAAGTAACCGGGAAGGTAGCTCCCGTTACGCTGAAACCCGTGCCCGTCACCGTGGCCGCACTAATCGTCACCGCCGCCCCGCCCGTCGAGGTAAGCGTCAGCGACTGGGTCGTCGGCGAATTCACCGTCACATTGCCAAAAGCCAGGCTGGTTGCGCTGACGGTCAGCGCGGCCGAACCGGGATTCAACTGCAAGGCAAAGTTGGTTGAGGCGCTGCCCGCCGTGGCCGTCAGCGTTGCCGTCTGCGCCGAGGTAACTGCGGAAACCGTCGCCGCGAACGTGGTGCTGGTGGCGCTCGCAGCTACCGTTACCGTCGCCGGCACAGTCACCGCCGAATTGCTGCTGGCAAGGTTGACCGTCGTGCCTGCGCTCGGCGCCGCCCCATTCAGAGTTACCGTGCACGAGTCGGTTCCCCCTCCGGTGATCGAAGAATTGGTGCAGGAGAGCGCGCTTAAGGTCGCCACGCCTGTGCCGCTCAGACTCACCGTTGCTGCGCCTCCGGAAGAAGCGTTGCTCGAAATGGTCAGCGTTCCTGTCGCCGCACCAGAGGTTGTCGGATCGAACTGCACTTGCAGAGTTGCGGTCTGGTTTGGCGTCAATGTGACAGGGAATGTAGCTCCCGAGACGGTGAAGCCTGTGCCGGTCATCGTTGCCGAGTTGATGGTCAGCGTCCCACTGCCGCTGGAAGTCAGTGTCACCGACTGTGACGTAGGTGTATTCAGGTTGACGTTTCCGAATGAAAGACTGCTGGCGCTCAGAGTTAGCGCCGGCGTCGTGGCATTCAGTTGCAGGGCATAAGTGGCCGAAGCGCCGCTCGCGCTGCCCGTCAGCGTCGCCGTCTGCGCCGAAGTAACCGCGGAAACGGTGGCCGTGAAGCCGACGCTGGCGGCGTTGGCGGGCACAGTCGCCGTTGCCGGCACGCTGACCGCGGAATTGTTGCTGGCCAGGCTCACGCTCATTCCACCGCTCGGCGCCGCTCCATTCAACGATACCGTGCATGAATCGGATCCCGCTCCTGTTATCGATGAACTGCTGCACGAGATCGAACTCAGCGTAGCCACGCCCGTCCCGCTCAAGCTAACCGCGGCCGTTCCACCGGAAGCAGCGTTGCTCGAGATGGTAAGCGTTCCCGTCACTGCCCCTGAAGCCGTGGGATCGAACTGCACCTGCAGCGTTACCGTCTGATTCGGATTCAAGGTAACGGGAAACGATGCTCCCGATACGCTGAAACCGGCCCCGGCAAGTGTCGCCGAGTTGATGGTCAAAGCCGCGGTCCCGCTGGATGTTAACGTAACCGACTGCGCCGTTGGAGTATTCAGGTTCACGTTGCCAAATGACAGGCTGCCAACATTCACGGTCAGCGCCGGCAACGCTGTATTCAATTGCAAGGCAAAGCTCGCGGATTGGCTGCCGGAGGCGGCCGTCAGCGTCGCCAACTGCGCCGTGGTAACTGCGGACACCGTCGCTGCGAATGTGGCACTGGTGGCGCTCCCCGGCACCGTGACCGTCGCCGGCACTGTGACCGCCGAGTTGTTGCTGGCCAGGTTGAAGCTCATGCCACCGCTAGGCGCCGTGCCGTTCAGCGATACTGTGCACGAGTCGGTCCCCGCACCGGTCATGGATGAATTCGTGCAGGAGAGCGCGCTCAGTGTTGCCACGCCCGTCCCGCTCAGACTCGCCGTAATCGTTCCGCCGGAAGAGGCGTTGCTCGAAATTGTCAGCGTTCCCGCCGCCCCTGAGATTGTCGGATCGAACTGCACTTGCAGCGTCGCCGTCTGGTTTGGAGTCAAAGTGACGGGGAACGAAGCTCCCGAGACGGTGAAGCCCGTGCCGGTGATCGTCGCGGAGTTGATCGTGAGCGTCCCACTTCCGCTTGAGGTCAATGTGACCGATTGTGTCGTGGGCGTATTCAAATTCACACTGCCAAAAGAAACGCTGCTCGCACTCAGGGTCAGCGCCGGAACCGAAGCATTCAGTTGCAGAGCAAATGAAGTCGAAGCGCTGCCCAAACTGGCCGTTAGCGTTGCCGTCTCCACCGAAGTAACTGCCGAAACAGTCGCCGTGAAGCCGACGCTGGTGGCGTTGGCGGGCACAGTCGCCGTGGCCGGCACGCTCACCGAAGAGTTGCTGCTGGCCAGGCTCACGGTCAATCCGCCGCTAGGCGCCGCTCCGCTCAGCGCAACCGTACAGGAATCGGATCCCGCTCCCGTCATTGAAGAACTGCTGCACGAGAGCGAGCTCAGCGTAGCCACACCTGTACCGCTCAAATTCACCGTGGCCGTTCCGCCGGAAGTGGCGTTGCTCGCGATGGTCAGCGTTCCCGTCATTGCACCTGAAGCCGTGGGATCGAACTGCACCTGCAGCGTCGCCGTCTGATTCGGATTCAAGGTAACCGGGAACGTTGCTCCCGATACGCTGAAACCGGCCCCGGCAAGCGTAGCCGAACTGATGGTCAGCGCCGCTGTGCCGCTCGACGTCAACGTCACCGTCTGCGCCGTTGGCGTATTCAGATTCACACTGCCAAAAGAAAGGCTGCTCGCACTCAAAGTCAGCGCCGGAACCTATGCATTCAGTTGCAGTGCGAATGTTGTCGAAGCGCTGCCCGCGCCAGCCGTCAGTGTCGCCGTCTGCGTCGAAGTAACTGCGGACACCGTCGCCGTTAACGAGGCGCTGGTGGCGCTTGCCGGCACCGCGACCGTCGCCGGCACAGTAACCGCCGAATCGCTGCTGGCCAGGCTCACGGTCAATCCGCCGCTCGGCGCCGCTCCATTCAGCGATACCGTGCATGAATCGGATCCCGCTCCCGTCATCGAGGAATTGCTGCACGAAAGCGAGCTCAGCGTAGCCACACCCGTACCACTCAAACTCACCGTAGCCGTTCCGCCCGAAGTGGCGTTGCTCGCGATGGTCAGCGTACCTGTTGCCGCGCCAGCGGCGGTAGGATCGAACTGCACCTGCAGAGTCGCCGTCTGATTCGGATTCAACGTAACGGGAAACGTTGCTCCCGATACGCTGAAACCGGCCCCGGCAAGCGTAGCCGAGTTGATGGTCAAGGCCGCAGTGCCGCTCGACGTCAGCGTCACCGTCTGCGCTGCAGGAGTATTCAGATTCACACTGCCAAAAGACAGACTGCTCGCGCTCAAAGTCATCGCCGGGACGGATGCATTCAATTGCAAGCCGAAGCTGGCTGAAATGCCACCTGCCGCGGCCGTCAAACTCGCCGTCTGAGTCGACGAAACCGCCGAAGCAGTTGCCGTGAATGCCGCGCTGGTAGCGCCGCCAGGCACCGTAACAGAAGCCGGAACGCTGACCGCGGCGTTATTGCTCGAGAGCGCGATGGTCATGCCGCTGCTGCCCGTGGCGCCACTCATGGAAACAACGCATGAATCTGTGCCCGCTCCAGTCATTGAGGAGCTCGTGCAGGAGACCGCAGTCAAACCGGCTTCCATGAATGTGTAGGAAGCAGGCTGCCACGCACCATTTACTTTTGAAAAGAGGCTGGCGTAAACCATTGCACCATTGGTCGGAAGACCGGCCACGGTGACTGAAGTACCGCTGAGGGAGCCCGAGTTGTAAAGATTGCCCGATCCTGCGGCGGTGCCAAGGTACAGCATGTAGGCCGTCGGCCCGCTGCCGGGAGTCCACGAGAAAGAGATCGATGAACCCGGCAGAACGCTTCCCGGCGCTGGGCTCATCAGCGCCGCCGGCACAAGCGTGCCCGCTTCAACGAAAGTATATGGAGCGGATTGCCATGCGCCGTCAATCTCCGAATAGAGCGTCCCGTAAATCGTAGCCCCTTCGGTAGGCAGGCCGGTCACTGTAACCGACGTGGCCTTGGTCGTTCCGGAACCGTAGAGGTTGTTCGATCCCGCCGTCGTGCCCAGGCGGAAGCGGTAGTCTGTGACGCCGCTCCCGGCAGTCCACGAGAAGGTTGCCGAAGAACCCGGCAGAACACTTCCCGATGCAGGGCTCGTCAGAGCCGCAGGAACCGGCGTTACCGCCTCGGTGAGAGTGGAGTGGGTTGACTCCCACTTTCCTCCAATCTCTGAAGACAAGGTAACGTATATGGTCGCTCCATCCTTCGGAATATCGTTTACGATAACCGAATTAGCAGTGATTCGACCCGAGTTATGAAGGTCGTATGAACCGGCCCCGATCGTTCCCAGATAGAGCTTGTAGGCCGTGGCTCCCGTTCCCGAAGTCCAGGAGAACTTGGCAGATGAGCCTGAAAGCATGCTTCCCTCTTCAGGGCTCTTCAGCGCCGCCTGCGCCGCAGACTGCCCGATCGCGGCAAGACAGCAGAAGGCCGTGAACACCAGAAATATGCACGGAGCAACAAGGCGCATGGCGCGACCTGGACCGCGCTCCTCAAGTCGAGTCAGGCGCGCACCTTTGTCGATTCGAGGTGCGAAAGATGCAGGGAATTTGCGGCCAAGGGAGGGACGAGAGAAGATAGCGGACACTGATTCACCTCTTAGAGTTTCTTCACGCGCGCAAGCTTGTGAGAAGCCTGAGCCGCGCTAAGATGTGAATCGACGAATCTGCCAGCGCCTGTAGTGACCTTAATCACCGGATAACGCCGTTTCGTTACCTTTGTTATGAGAGAAATCACGACAACTTATTGAGTGATTTAGGGCGCAGTAAGGCGGTGGACGCCCTTGACAAGGCGCCGATAAATCGCAAAACTCCTGATCTGCAAACGAGTTACTCGCTCGTTTCCGTTCGCGGCTGCATTGTTCTGTAATCATGAGAGATTGATTAGATTCCGATTGCGCATTCCGCCTGCCTCGACCTCTACTAGGACACAGCAAAGTGCGTCTTCTCTCTCGGGGTCACAGTCTGCCTGAAGCGGACTGTCTATTTTTGAGGCACCGAATCGGACGGATCATGGGCATCCTTTAACTGAAACCATCGCCAGCCTCTCTTCGCTGGATCGGCATTGCCCCGGTTGCGGCTCTTCACCATTCCCAGTCGATAGAGAAGCCGTATGTGTGAACAGGCTGTAAATGCCTTAACGAGAATTCGCCCCGTACCCAGGGAAAGCATCTCCATCTGGTGGGGCTGACTGCCGAAATCCACAATCCTGGCGCGTATTAGGTACGGAGGTAATTGCGAACCAGTTGTGATCGGCACTTCGGTCTCGGTATGATGATCGCAAACGAAATCGAACACTCTCTCAAATTGCAGACCTCAATCTTCCACAATCGCCGAGCCACATTTGAATCGATGTGCCGGCCGCGAGGCGCACGCCAATCCGATGAGGCTTAGCGGGCTGCGCCGCCACAAGGAATCGGTTTCGATGACGGACAGAGATGTCCAGGTCGGTACGGATGCGACCCTCCCGGCGAAGCTGCGCCGGTGCGAAGATCTCTTCTTTTCATTGCGATTCACTGAACTGGCGCAGCTCTGCTCAAGCCTGATCGACCAGCAGGACGGCTGGGGCGATGCCTTCGCCTTTCGCAGCTTTGCCCGGCTGGGCGAAGGCGAACAAGAAACGGCGGTGGGCAGCGGTCTCGGCCTGGTGGAACTTCTTCGCGACTACTTTCACTGCTGCGATCGTCCCCTTGCAACTGAGGGCGCCAAGGTTTGCCGGCTCTTTCTCAAACTGATGTTTGCCGATCTGGTCAGGAAGATCTCTCACGCCCGGCCCGGGGAAAAGTTCAGCCTGCAGAGGACGGACCCGCTCTGCGGAGGCGCGCTCGCCATCTTTGAAGGCGACTTCAAGACCGCGGAGGAGAGTCTTCGCAGAGGGGTCGCCGAACCGGAGGGCAGGGCGTTGGCGTATGCGGGAATCGGCCTGGTCAGAGCCATTGAATCCGACGTTGCCGGCGCGATCGAGGCATTCGCGCACGCCGGTTCCGAGGACGAGGACATTTGTGCGCTGGCCGCCTCGTTTCAATCCGCGAATACGACCGCGGCGCAGTGAGCTCCCCATCCTCCATTCGTTTCCAAACCACAGAAAGCGTCCATCGAGTTCCCGGCATCATACTGTTGACAAACTGAACTAAACCGTTCAGTATAGTTAATGCCCGTGGAGGTACTCAGTGATCCGCGTCCGCAACCTCAGCAAATCCTTCGGCTCCGTCGCCGCCGTCAACGATGTCTCCTTCGAGGTAGCCGAAGGCGAAATCTTCGCTTTCCTCGGCCCCAACGGCGCCGGAAAAACCACCACCATCAAAATGCTCACCACGCTGCTCAAGCCCACCACCGGCTCCATCGAGCTTGATGGACTCAACCCGCTCACCCACCAGAACGAAGCCCGCAAGCGCTTCGGCATCGTCTTCCAGGATCCCAGCCTCGACGGCGACCTCACCGCCTGGGAAAACATGGAGATCCACGGCGTCCTCTATCACGTCCCGCACAAAGTGCGCCGCCATCGCAGCGAAGAACTGCTCAAGCTCTTCGAGCTGTGGGAGCGCCGCAACGACCAGGTGAAAAAGTTCTCCGGTGGCATGAAGCGCCGACTCGAAATCGCCCGCGGCTTTCTGCACACGCCCAAGATTCTTTTTCTCGATGAGCCCACGCTGGGCCTCGATCCGCAGAGCCGCAATCAACTCTGGACCCATGTGAAAAAGGTCAATGAATCGGAGAAGGTCACCGTCTTTCTCACCACCCATTACATGGATGAGGCCGACCGCGTGGCCCATCGCGTCGGCGTTATCGATCACGGCAAGCTGGTGGCGCAGGGAACGCCCAAAGCCATCAAAGAACAGACCGGCACGGAAAGCCTCGAAGAGGCATTCCTCAAATTGACTGGCTCGACCATCCGCGACGAGAGCGCCGGATCGGCCGACCAGCTGCGGCAGTTCGCCAAAATGTGGAGCGGAGGTCGCCGATGAGCGCCATTTACATCCTGTGGTTGCGGGAACTCAAACGGTACACGCGCTCGCGCGCGCAAATCGTAGCCTCGCTGGGCCAGCCGCTGCTCTATCTGCTGGTGCTGGGCTTCGGCCTTGGCCCGGTCTTTAAGCGCGCCGGCAACGGCAGCTACTTCCAATTTGTCGCGCCCGGCGTGGTCGGCATGTCAGTCTTGTTCTCGTCCATCTTCTCGGGCCTCGGCCTGCTCTGGGACCGCCAGTTCGGCTTCCTCAAAGAGACGCTGGTCGCGCCCGTCTCCCGCCTTCAAATCATGATCGGCCGCACCCTCGGCGGGTCCACCGTCGCCGTCATGCAGGGGTTGCTGGTTACTGTCGTCTGCGTGCTGGCCGGTTTTCGCCCGATCAACTACTACACCGTCCCGATTGCTCTCGGATTCATGGTCCTCATCGCGCTGCTCTTCGCCGCGCTGGGCATGGCCATCGGCTCCGGCCTCCAGGACATGCAGGGCTTCCAGCTCATCATGAACTTCCTGGTCCTGCCCATCTACTTTCTTTCGGGCGCACTCTTCCCGCTGGTCGGCTTGCCCAAGGTCCTCGCCATCGTCACCGCGCTCGATCCGCTCTCTTACGGAATCGATGGCATGAGGTCCGTCCTGCTCGGCCACACCGTCTTCGGCGCGCTCACCGATTTCGTGGTGCTGGCCGTGGTCGGCTCCATTCTCATGGTCTTCGGCGCCTGGCGGTTTTCGAAGATTGAAGTCTAGGAGATTCGTGCCTTGAAATCTGTGAGAACGCAGAACCAGCCGAGTCTGAAGGGTACGGGCTTTAGCCCGTACATCTTCGGTTGCAGAATGACTGGGGCTTTAGCCCCTGAGGGACAGTCCGCCTCTTCGAGATCGCTCTACCCTGGCTGCGGCACTTGCTGACCATGGTGCGCACGCGCAGTCTCGAGGCTCACGACAAGGTGCTGCGCGCCGCCATCGACCTCTTCGGCGCGCGCGGCATCGAGGCCACCAGCATGGACGCCATCGCGCGCTCGTCCGGCGTGAGCAAGGCCACCATCTACAACCACTGGGCCGACAAGGAGGCGCTGCTCCTCGAGATTATGGTCTTCCTGAACGGACTCAACCGCGAGCCTGACGACGTCGATACAGGCGACCTTGTCCGCGATCTCGCCATCGTCCTCGGCCGCAAACCACCGGGAGAGTTCGACCGCGAACGCGACCGCATGACGCCTGCGTTCATTGCATACTCAGCCACGCACACCGAATTCGGCAAGGCCTGGCGTTATCGCGTCACCGAGCCGCCCCGCCAATCCCTCAAGCGCATTCTCAAGCGCGGCATCGACCGCGGACTGTTGCCCGCCTCGCTCGATCTCGACGTCTCAATGGCCCTCCTGCTCGGCCCCATGCTCTACCAGCACATCTTCTACACCAGGGTCGGCCTGCCCAGCCGCGATCTCGGCCCGGCGGTGGCCGAAGCCTTCTGCCGGGCCTTCATCTCCTCCGGCAAACTTCACACCAAGCCCGGAAAGACCCCAGCCTGACGACCGCCCCGCATTTGCTTCGGCCCCCGGAAGGTCTCAAGGAAAATCTCGCAGAGCTTTTTTGAAATACGCTCTCTGGCTTATTCCGCCCGCAGCGCCTGCATCGGATCCAGTCGCGAGGCTCGCCAAGCGGGAATCAGACAGGCCAGGGTTGCAACCATCAGCAGCGTAAAGGTAACTGCAACGTAGACAGTAGGGTCGAGCGGCCTGGTGTCATACAGCATGGAGCGAATCAATTGCGTGATTCCGGCTCCGGCGGCCGCTCCCAGCGCCAATCCAATGATTGCCGGCCGCAATCCATCGAATAGTATCAGCCGCAGCACCTGATCCCTCTGCGCGCCCAGCGCCATGCGAACGCCAAGTTCCGTTGTCCGCTGCGTCATCAGGTAGGAGAGCACACCATACAAGCCTACTGAAGCCAAAACCAGCGACAGCACCGCGAAGCCCAGCACCAGCGCAGCGCTCAAGCTGGCGTTGCCCAAGGATTGCGCGATGATCTGCTGCATGGTCAGCACATCGGAAACCGGCAGCTCCGGATCGAGCGCGGCAATCTGCTTCTGGATCGGAACGGAGAGTGCCAGCGGATCGGACGCCGAACGCACCACCAGAGTTAAGCCACCCACCATGCTTTCCCCGTTGAGAACGGGGAAGTACATGGTCGGCCGAACGGGCTGACCCACCTGATAAAGTGTGTCGGCGACAACCCCGACGACCTGGTAATCGCCGTTTTCCACCGTAGTCATGTGCAGATGCTTCCCCAGCGGATTTTCACCAGGGAAATAAAGTTGCGCCAACTGGTGGCTGATAATGACCATCTTCGGCCGGCCGGCCCGGTCTTCGCTGGTAAAGAGGCGCCCGCTCAGCAGCGGTATCTCCAATGCGGCGAAGTATCCGGGGTCGGCCCGGCGGTAAAGCGCGTCAAGCAGCGCCGCGCCGGGCGCGATCGGCGGATGCTCCGGAATCGTGAAGACATCGCTATCCCTGTCTCCCACTCCAGGCACGACCGACCCCAGCCCTGCGGCGAGTACACCCGGCATTGCCCGCACTCGTTCCAGCAGTGTTTCGTCGAATTCGTTCACTTTTTCCGGACTGTCGTACTTCTGTTCGGGAAGGCTGTAGCCCATGGTCAGCACGTTGTCGGTGACGCAGCCTACATCGGTCGTGCGCAGGCGCCAGAAGCTCTTGAGCAGAAGGCCGGCGGCGATAAGCAGGACAACGGTCGTCGCGATCTCAATCGTGAGCAGCGCTTTGCGCAACGCTGTCCGCGACCGGCTGCCCGCTGAACCCCGCGACGAAGCTTGCAAAGCGGCAAATGCGCCCTTGCCTGCCGACGAGATGGCTGGCAGCAGGCCGGCCAGCAAAGCCGCTGCAAGCACGAGCGCGCAGGCAAATGCCAGCACCACTCCATCGGTGTGGATGCTTCGCGCGGTGGGCAGATCCTTCCACGCGCCGACCAGCCACCGGGTGGCCGCCAACGACAGCAGAGCTCCGGTTACGCCGCCCGCGATCGAGACCAGCAGACTCTCGATGAGTTGCGCGCGAATGAGTGCGATCCGGCGGGCGCCCAGTGCGCCGCGTATGGCGGTTTCTTTCTGCCGCGCCGCGGACCTCGCCACCATCAGATTGGCCACGTTCAGGCAGCCGATCAACAGCACACAGGCCACTGCGCACAGCAGGATGATCAACGGCTTCTGCACATCTCGTGCGAGGTCCTGGATCAGGGTCTTCGATGCCACATCTTCAGCCACCGGCGCGTTCAGGTTTTCTAGGTGCAGCCGGTACTGCACCGCCTCCACCTGGCTCAATGCGTCTGCCAGGCTGGCATCCGGCCTCAGGCGCGCCACCACGTGTAAGAAGTGGTAGTCATGATGATGCAGCAGCGCCGGGGGCAGTCCCGACGCGAAGGTGACCCAGACCTGCACGTCCGCATCCGGATATGTGAACCACTTGGGAAGCACCCCCACCACCGTGTACGGCTTCCCGTCGAGATGGATTTGCCAGCCGACGATTGCAGGATCCCCGCCGAAGCGCCGCTCAAAAAGGCTCCACGTGAGCAAGACAGCGGTTCCATCCGTACGGTCTTCGCTCTCGGTGAACGTGCGGCCGAACGCGGCCCGCACTCCCAGCAGCGGAAAGAGATTCCAGCTGGCTCCGCGCGCCTCCACGATTTCCGGCAAATCGCCGTGCTCTCCGGTCAGGTTGAATTGCCAATAGCGCGTCGCGGCCATGTCTTCAAAGCCATGGGTCTGCGCACGCCAGTCGTAGTAGTCGGCGGGAGCGACAGGGTTGTAATTGAAACCCTGCGCGTTCGATCTGGAATCGCGGTTGTGTTCATAGAGCATAACCAGCCGGCCGGGCTCGCGAAAGGGAAGAGGCCTCAGCAGTACCGACCGCACCACCGTGAACAGCGACGTCGCAGCGCCGATGCATAAGGCCATCACGAGGACGGCAATGATGGAAAAACCCGGCGACCGGAATAGAGTGCGGACGCCGATCCTTAGATCTCGAAGCAGATTCTCCAGCATGCTCCAGCTCCAGACGGCCCGGGTGTGCTCGCGAATCAGAGTGGGATTTCCAAAAGCGCGCAGAGCCGCATAGCGCGCCTCGCCCGATGACAGTCCAGTTTCCCGCTGTTCTTCTTCTTCCAATTCAAGATCGGACTCAAGCTCTCGCTCCAGGTCCGCATTTCTTTTCCCCATCCGCCACCATCGCATTTCAGCTCTCCTCGGCGGCGGG
The DNA here is from genome assembly GCA_049676965.1 of Occallatibacter sp. Taxonomy (GTDB): domain Bacteria; phylum Acidobacteriota; class Terriglobia; order Terriglobales; family Acidobacteriaceae; genus Telmatobacter. The sequence continues at coordinate 6,825 of JBAUBR010000104.1, read as the reverse complement.
CCACATCACGCGCGCCACGGCTTCGGCCATCTGCTTCCATTCCGACTCTTCGACCAGGAGCTGCTTCCTGCCTTTCTCTGTGAGCCGGTAATACTTGAACTCGCGGTTCCGGTCCGGCGCCATCTCCCATTTGGAGACCACCCATCCTCTTCGCTCCAGCCGGTGCAGCGCCGGATAGAGCGAACCGTGCTGCATCTGCAGAAAGTCGTTCGTGGTCCGCTGAATGTGCTTGCCAATCTGATGACCGTGAGCCGGCCCGTAAAGAAGCGTGCGCAGGATGAGCATGTCAAGGGTGCCCTGGAGAAGGCCCGCGCTCTGTTGTTGTTTCTGCTTCGCCATGGAAGACAGTCTACCCTCAATGCTGCGGCGATGGTAGACGTTCGACCATCGTTTGTCAAGGGACGCGACGGGCGATGGGTTCACAACGCAGTCTTGGGAGCGAGGCGTTTATGTTCCTTGCAGGGGCGTGCCTACACCATTTGTTGAGAGGGCCGAGGTGAATCCATGTACAAAGCAAAAGCCTACGCGGTTGACAGCGCCACATCGCCGTTCGGTTCCATCGCCATCGTGCGCCGCGATCCAACCGAGCACGACGTGCAGATCGAGATCCTCTTCTGCGGCATCTGCCACTCCGATCTCCACCAGGCCCGCAACGAGTGGAGCGGTCTCATGCCGACCGTCTATCCCTGCGTTCCCGGCCATGAGATCGTCGGCCGCGTCACCAAGGTCGGCTCTACCGTCACCAAGTTCAAGCCCGGCGACCTCGCCGCCGTCGGCTGCCTGGTGGACTCCGACGGCACCTGCCCCGAGTGCAAAGCCGGGTTCGAGCAGTTCTGCCCGAACTTCACCCTCACCTATAACTTCCCCGACAAGCACATGGGCGGCGTGACCTACAGCGGTTACTCCGACAGCATTGTCGTCACCGAGCGCTTTGTACTTAGCGTTCCATCGAACCTCGATCTGGCCGGAGCCGCGCCGCTTCTCTGCGCCGGAATCACCACTTATTCGCCAATGCACCATTGGGGCGTGACCAAAGGCAAGAAAGTGGGCGTCGTCGGTCTCGGCGGTCTGGGCCACATGGCCGTAAAGTTCGCGCATGCCCTCGGAGCGCACACGGTCGTCTTCACTACTTCACCAAGCAAGAAGGACGACGCCATGCGCCTCGGCGCGGACGAGGTTGTTATCTCCCGCAACGCGGACGAGATGAACAAGCACGCGGGCAGCTTCGATTTCATCCTCGACGCCGTCGCCGCCGAGCACGACATCAACGCCTACATCAACCTGCTGCGCCGCGACGGCAACCTCACCATGGTGGGCGCGCCGGAGACACCGCTGCCCGTCTCCGTCTTCGGCCTCCTCATGGGCCGCCGCAGCTTCTCCGGCTCGATCATCGGCGGAATCGCCGAAACCCAGGAGATGCTCGACTTTTGCAGCCGGCACAACATCATCTCCGACGTCGAGGTCATCCCCATCCAGAAAGTCAACGAAGCCTACGAGCGGCTGGCAAAGTCCGACGTGAAGTACCGCTTCTCGATCGATATGGCCTCGCTCCGATCCGAGTAGCGGCTGAACGCGGCACACGCAATTCGATATCGGACGGCTCGGCCCAAATCGGTTTCAAACACAAAGCGGGAGAAAAAATGCAGAAGCGCAAATTGGGAAAGAGCAATCTCGAAGTCTCGGCCCTCGGGCTCGGTTGCATGGGCATGAGTTTTTCCTACAAACCGTTTCCGTCCCGGGAGGAGTCGATCGCACTTCTCCGCGCCGCCGTCGAGCGCGGCATCACGTTCTTCGATACTGCCGAGGTCTACGGCCCGTTTACCAACGAAGAACTCGTGGGCGAGGGTCTCGCGCCATTCCGCGGGCAGGTGGTCATCGCCACCAAGTTCGGAATCGACATCAATCCCGACGGAAGCCGCGGACCCAAGCAGGTGAACAGCCAGCCTGAGCACATCCGGCAGGCTGTGGAAGGCTCGCTGAAGCGCCTGAAGACCGATGTCATCGATCTGCTCTACCAGCACCGCGTCGACCCCGAGGTTCCCATCGAAGACGTGGCCGGCGCCGTCAAGGAGCTGATTGCCGAGGGCAAGGTCAAGCATTTCGGCATGTCCGAAGCCGGCGCCAAGACCATCCGCCGCGCCCACGCCGTGCAGCCGGTTACAGCGCTGCAAAGCGAGTACTCGCTCTGGTTCCGCAGGCACGAGGAGGAGATCGTTCCCACGCTCGAAGAGCTCGGCATCGGTTTCGTTCCCTATAGCCCGCTGGGCAAAGGCTTCCTGACCGGAAAGATCGACGAGAGCAGGACCTTCGACGCAACCGACATCCGCAGCACCATCCCACGCTTCACGCCGGAGGCCCGGAAGGCGAACCAGGCGCTCGTCGATCTGCTCGGTGAAATCGGAAAACGCAAGAACGCAACGCCGGCGCAGATTGCGCTGGCGTGGCTGCTTGCGCAGAAGCCGTGGATCGTCCCCATCCCCGGCACAACCAAGCTCCATCGCCTTGAAGAGAACATCGGCGCGGTAGCAATCGAACTCACAGGTCACGATCTCCGCGAGATAGACAGCGCCGCCGCGAAGATCACGGTGCACGGGGAACGGTATCCGGAACACATTGAGCGGATGACCGGCCATTGATCTTCCCGGTTGGCAATCATGCGCCCGAATGGTGCCGGATTCACGGTCCGCGTCGCATGGCTCAGCCCATGCGCCACGTTTGGCCGTACAATGTGGGCGCATAAGCTCGTGTGCGAGGTCGAAGGAGATGAGGGGTCTCGTATTCCTGCTTTTGACTTCTATTTCCGTGGCTGGACAGGTCTCCGACAAGGCTAAGGCGATCGCTTTTGACCGTGCCGATGCGGAACATTGCCGAGTTGTGACCATCGAAGGCAGACCGATGCTGCAGACGGTGTATGGCGGGACGAGCGTTGCCGTCGGATTGCCCGTCAGCACCGGCGACCAGGACTTTCGCGTATTCGTTGTTGTACGTCAGACCGGCCCCGGCCAGGCGCAAGTGAAGCCGAAGGATTTCTCCGCGTTGTATTCCGATCCGGCGCACACGCGGTTCTGGTTTTACGACAAGGCGGCGGAGGCGGATCAGCGCAAGGTGCGCCCGGAAACACAGGAATCGGGGATCGCCGCAGCAAGTTCGCAGGGAACGACCGGGTTGCAAGGAGCGGTTCCCACGCCGGGCCCGGTGGACGACATAGACCGGCAGGCGAGGTTGCAGCGGATGACAAACGAGGATCTGAACGGGCCAACGAGAGAGCAGGAAGAGGCGCGCGAGGCGAAGCAGAGCCAATCGTTGCCCGGCTCAACTGTGACGCCGGACGAGCTTTACCTGCGCCGGAGCACTCTGCGCCAGGGAAGCTTCGCCGAGGGGTTTGTGTATTTCAGGAAGCCGAAGGGAGCGAAGCTGAATATCGGTTCGCGGGATCTGTTGTTCGAGATCGATATCCCGGTGAACGGCGTCGTGTTCCGCTTCAGCTAAGGTCCTGAACCAATCCCTCGCCGACTCGCAACAGTTTTGGCTTGTTTTCTGCAGGGATTCAACTTTGCGACTTGACGAATTGTGCCGCTCCCATATCCGAGGTGACGTCCATTCCAAGCCAGCAAGCGATGCGGGAGGATCCGATGGTGGCGCAGGGATGTGAATAGAGACGGCGAGGGTCTCGATCCCGGCTAGTGCTTTGGAGAGGTGACACCCCACTTCTCAAACTCCTCGGCGATGTCGGGATCGATGGCCTTCGCGGCAGCGATATCCGCCCGCGACGCCTTCCGGTCGCCAACCAAGCGCTCTGCTACACCACGCCCGTAAAGCGAAGATGCCTCCTTCGGATTGATCGCCAGGGCGGCGCTATAATCGGCGATCGCAGCTTGGAGATTGTTCATCTTCAGGTGAACCAAACCGCGGTTGTCCAGCGCATCTTCGTTATTGCCCGCAAGGCGAAGGGATTCGTTGCAGTCGGCCAAGGCTGACTGCAACTGGCCGACCACTGCTCGACTGAAGCATCGATTATTCCAGGCATCCGGGTTATCGGGCGTGAGCCGGATGAACCGATCGTATTCCCGGATGGCGGCACGGTATTCACCCTTGCCGGACAGGGCGTTGCCGAGGTTGTAGTGGGCGGGGGCATAGTCCGGTTTCAGTGCCAGCGCCTTCTTAAATTCGACGATTGCGGCGTCGTGATCGTCCTTGTCGTCAAGGGCGTTGCCGAGGTTATTGTGCGCAAGGACATTGTCGGGATCCAAAGCCAGCGCTTTCTGACACTCGACGATGGCAGCGTCGTAATCGCCCTTGTCGTCCAGGGTCTTGCAGAGGCCGTTGTGCGGATTGGCATCGTCGGGTTTCAGTGCCAGCGCCTTCTTGTACCCGACGATGGCAGCCTCGTATTCGCCCTTCCCGTCCAGGGCGTTGCCGAGGTTGTTATAGGCGTTCGCATAGTCGGGCTTCAGTGCCAGCGCTTTCTTGTACTCGACGATGCCGGCATCGTATTCGCCCTTGCCGCACAGGGCGTTGCCGAGGTTGTTGTAGGCGCCGGCGAAGCCGGGGTTCAGTGCGATCGCCTGCTTGTACTCGACGATGGCAGCGTCGTATTCGCCCTTGTGGTACAGGGAATTGGCGGGATTGTAGTGCGAGATCGCCCGGTCATGCCTGAGTGAAAGCCCGTTCCTGATCATCCAGGCACCAATCGCAGCGAGCAACAAGACGCTGACCCCACCAAAAAGCGCGAGCCCCAGGCGCCGCCGGCCAGAGCCTGCCATCTGCGCTTTGGCCGATGCTTGCGATTTTTCCAGGAAATCGAGCGCTATCCCGGACCGCTCGCTCAGTGTCCCAAGATCGCCGATCAGCGCAAGGTCCTGAACCGTGCGAAGACCTGCCTGTTCCAGACTTTCCGCATGAGCCGGGCTGACTCCCAACAGCCGCGAGAGTCTCATGCTTGAGCCTCCCTCTTCGCCAATACCAAACTGCGGAAAAGCAGCCTGTAGGAGATGCAGCGCATCAGGGCCATCAGCGTCTGGTACTTGTCGCCGCGAGTCTGGCCCGCATCCCCGTCGTCCGGGATGTCCGCGATCGACCGTTTCGCCGCCTCCTCATCGGCGGGCCTGATCGGCCGTATAGCGGCTTCGTCCGCGAGTGCGCGTCGGGCGGCCAGCTTGATCGTCTTCCAGGTGTATTCCTTGCAGGCCCACAAAATCCGGTCCTGCATGCGGATTTGAAGGCGAAGGCTGATTTCATCCTCAAAGAAACCGAAGATCGTGCTGGAACCGGAGAGACCCGGCAAGTCGGGCGCGTTCCGCTCATTGTCGGAAGGAGTTCGGCGCCGGAAATGAATTGCAGGAAGAATCAGGACGGTGAGAATTCCCGAGAGATCGGCAACCCACGGGCCCAGATTTCCAAACTTGGGCAGGGATCTCAGGACGTTCTCCGAAGTCATGGGAATTCCGCAAACGCTCGCACCGAAAACCATGAACAAAATGGCATAGGGGTTTGCAAACAGTCCAATGCCCAGGTAACGGCGGAATTTGGTCGCCAGCCGGGCAGCGTGGATGAGCAGGCCCGAAACCAGGACCAGAACTACCCTGAGAAACGGAAAGGCGGGGGTATCTGGCGCCGACAGATTGCCGGTTACGTTGGCGCCCGGAGCCGTGCTGACGGTGCCCGGGCTGCTTTGTGCCGGAGCCGGGGCAGCCACGGCGACACTTCGATAAAGGCTTTGACTCGGCGAGCAGACCAATGTAGGGGAAAAGCCGAGCAGGAGCAGCGCCGTGAACGCAAAAGGGCTCCTTTTGAATCGCGGATTGAGCCATTGGCAAACCATCTTCGGATTTAGGTCAGCATACACCTGGAGTGCCCGGCGCCTTTGTACCAGTAAGAACTGGTTTGAAAGGCAAATGATTAGAAGAATTCAGAAGCCCGGCGGCCGCTCGCCGGCCACGGCGAAGGCTTTCTCTAATGCCATGCCGGCCTGGGCCAGGGTGCCTTCGTCGAAGAGGCGCCCGATCAGGGTGATGCCGTGGGGGACGCGGCGCGGGGGATTGAAGCGCGGCAGCGGGTGCTGCGGGTCGGGCGCCCAGTCGCTGCGGGCCTCGGAGACTTCCACGAAGCCGGCGCGGAGGGTGAGCGAGGGGTAGCCGGTGAAGTTGCCGATGACCAGGCCTTCGTCGCGCAGCGAGGGGACGAGCAGCAAGTCGACTTGCGTGAAGATGTGCGCCATGTGCTGGGCGACTTTGCGGCGGAAGCGGTCGGCCTGCACGAAGTCGACCGCGGAGAGGAAGCGCGACTGGCGGAAGCTGTTGGGCCAGGCGTCGGGCACCTGCGCGCGCAGCTCGGCGAGCTTGTGGTCGAGGGCCAGCTCTTCGAATGCGGCGGCGGATTCGGCGAAGAGGATCACGTTGAGCGAGTCGTAGGGCCAGTCGGGCAGCTCGACGACGACTAGCTCCATGTCGAGGGTGCGGATGGCTTCGAGGGCGCCGCGATCGACGTCGGTGGCGGGGCTCTGCTTCATCCATGCGGGCAGATAGCCGACGCGCAGGCCGGAGACGCTTTTGCCGGCGTCAAAGGCGAGCTTGCCCTGGACGCCGGCGAGTTCGCTGGCTAGATCGCCGGCGTCGGGGCCGGAGATGGCCTCAAGAACCAGCAGAGTATCTTCAACGCTGCGCGCCATGGGGCCGAGCTTGTCGAGCGACCAGCAGAGGGTCATGGCGCCGGTGCGGGGGACGCGGCCAAAGGTGGGGCGCAGACCGGTGACGCCGCAGCGCATGGAAGGGCTGACGATGCTGCCCTCAGTCTCGCTGCCGATGGCGAAGGCGACCAGGCCGGCGG
>JBAUBR010000103.1:0-16846 GCA_049676965.1 Occallatibacter sp. | reverse complement strand
ATCCAGCATCTTCTGACGAAGATGGGTCACGGTAAACCTCCTGTGACCCGAGGCTTACACAGCCAACAATGCCTGCCGATAGCCCATGCGGCAGCGTCCGTCGCGCCAGCGACTTAGTCCAAACGCCCTACTCGCCAGCGGCCATGTGGCGAAGCCGAGCCAGCCGCCCTGGTGTTCGGAGGCGAACCCCGTACGAGCGAGGAGACGCCGAATCCAGATCTTCGGGCTCCCTGCGCACAGGAAATGCCTCCACGAATATCGGATTGCGCTGAATCGACTTTTACGCTCTTCATATTTAACGTGTATTCATGGCTCGCACCAAGGAATTCGATCCGGACGTGGCACTCAGCATCGCTGTGGAGGTTTTCTGGCGCCTCGGCTACGAGCACACTTCGTTGGACACACTGATGCGGGAGATGAGGATCTCAAAACAGAGCTTATATGACACATTCGGAGACAAACGCACGATCTACTTTCGAGCGATGAGCCATTATCGCAAAAGGACCAACGCCGCCCTGCGCGATCTATTCGAGAGGGAGAAGTCGGTCAAGAAGGGCTTTGCGAAGCTGTTCCAGTCGATGATCCGGGAAACCAAGGCACAGCATGAGCGCGGCTGTCTGTTGATGAATGCCAATCTGAGCCGCCGCGTCGACGACGTAGAGCTCAAGAAGTTCCTGCGCGCCAACCAGAGAGAGGTCGAGGGGATTTTCAAGGCGGCCTTCGCCCAAGCAAAGGACCGGGGCGAGATCGGGCGGGATAAGGATGCGGCTGCGATGGCAAAGTTCTTCGTGGCGACAATCCAGGGAATGCGCGCGCTGGCACGTCTGAACCATGATCGCGCGGAACTGGCGCATGTCTCCGCCGTGGCCCTCGCCACATTGGATTAAATCTCCCGCAAGCGCATTGTCTTCAATCTCCCCCAGACTCTGTTGACAAATAATAGACTATACGGTCTATTATGACTCGATCACGCAGCCTGATCGTGCGCGGCATTCACCGGATCCAGAACCGGTGCTTCTCTGCAAGGAGGAATTATGATACGACGCTTTCTCGTCGCGGCCCTTTTCGTCGCTGGAGCGATTTCCAGCCCTGCACAGCCATCCCTTCCTGCCAGCTTTCATGCATTGACAGTTCACAGTCCGGAAAATGCCGAATTATTCGTACGCTACGGCGGAAGCGGCCCCGTGGTGGTTCTGCTGCACGGATACGCGGAGAATAGTGACTCCTGGGCCCCGCTTGCCCAGGATCTGATGAAAGACCACACTGTGGTCATTCCCGATCTCCGCGGTATTGGGCGCTCATCAAAGCCGGCGGGAGGCTACGAGAAGAAAACACAGGCCAAAGACATTCGCGCCGTCGTCACCGCGTTGGGATATGACAAGACGTTTGTTGTCGCCCACGATATTGGAAACATGGTTGCTTACGCTTATGCGGCTACCTATCCGGACAAGGTCGAGCGTCTGGTCGTAATGGACGCTCCAATCCCGGGGATCGGGCCATGGAGTGAGATCCTTCAAAATCCCGGCGTCTGGCACTTCAGCTTTCATGGGTCGGATGCGGAACGGCTGGTCGAGGGCCGCGAGCGCATTTACTTCGATCGAATCTGGAACGACTTCACGGGCGATCCGAGCAAACCTGACGAAGCTACCAGAAACTTCTTCACGGCAACTTACGCACAGCCAGGCGGGATGAGAGCCGGCTTCGCGCAGTTTACTGCGTTTTCTCAGGATGCGAAGGATAACCAAGTCTTCGAGCAGACAAAGTTGACGATGCCTGTGCTTGCGGTGGGTGGAGAGAAGTCCTTCGGTCCACTGCAAGCGGTCATCATGCGCAACGTGGCAACCAACGTTCGGGAGGCTGTCGTCACGGGGTCGGGGCACTGGCTGATGGAGGAACGTCCTGTCGAGACGGTAGCTCTCATCCGTGGATTTCTTGATGCATCGCCTGAAGAACGCTTAACTCTTGCAGAGTATCAATTCCCGGCGCAAGGCAATCCGGGCACCGGGAGTTCCGGAGTTGCCGGTATTCAAACAGTGGTCCTGAAGGGCGATCCAGATCAAGCAGGGGTTTACACCATTATGCTGCGCGTGCCAGCGCATACCCGCGTTGCCGCTCACTCACATCGCGACGATCGCGTCGCGACAGTGATCTCCGGCACATGGCGCATCGCCTATGGAGATAGCTTCGACGAAGCAAAACTGAAGGCCCTTCCTCCAGGAAGCTTTTACACGGAACCTCCAGGCCAAACTCATTTCGCTGAAACCGGAGACGAGCCCGTAGTTGTCCAAATCACGGGCTTCGGCCCCTCCTCGACCGACTATGTCGACCGCGTCGACGATCCCCGAAGTTCGCAAAAAACTCAATAGCCTCTCGATAAGGAGCAGAAAAGCGCTCATTCGCGGTGCTCAGGCAGATAGGGTGCGGTACCCCGAGTTTGTGAAGCGCTCGACCGCGGCAGGCGTGATTGGCTATTGGGCGTTCCTCACCGGCAAAAGGGTGACCTACTTCGGCAGGAAAGGTGAACAGCACATCGAGGAGTTCCCAAAGCCAAAGGTGTGAGCATGATCAGCCGATCATTGAAGAGGAATTGCGGCCATTGAGGCGTATCCTTGATCGAATAGAGCGCTCGCACCCAACCACGCGAGTTAGCTCAACTTTGGTATGCGGAGGAGTAAGGCAAAATGGAAATGACGCGCCGTCAATTCGCCCTGTCAATTGCAGCTGCCAGCAGCATGGGTTCCTCCTTATTCGGCGCTGCACTTTCCCCTTTGGGCGTTCCCCGTGGCGTAGTTCCCGGCCGGGTGACCTGGGCACACGATCCGGCAGCAGTGACCTGGGATGGGACAGGTCCTTGGTGGGCGGACGCCAACAACAACCAGGCTGCGATTGACCGCATGGTCTCCAACTCCATCCGCGGCCTTACCAATCAAAAGAGCGATGCCCAAGCATGGAGCGCTATCTTTCATTATTTCAATCGCACTCATCGCCGCGGCAACGCGGGGTATAAGGCCAGCGAGAAGATCGCGATCAAGGCGAACCTCAACAATACGACGGACCATGGCACGATCGACCGTCTGAACTCTTCTCCCCACGTACTTCTTTCGCTCGTCAGGCAGTTGACCGGTCCGGGGAAAGTACCCCAATCATCGATCACTGTCTTCGATTCCAGCCGGTTTATTCCCGGCAATCTCTACGACAAGATTCACGGTGAATTTCCAGGCGTCTCGTTCGTTGACCATATCGGCGGAGATGGACGATTGAAGGCAGAGTTCAAGCCGAACGCGATCCCCTACTCGATTACCAGCCGCAATGCCTCGGGACTTGATACCACCGTGACCGATGCTGCCTATCTGATCGATGCGGCCTTATTGAAGGGACATGTCAGCTCAGGCGTGACGCTCTGCGCGAAGAATCTTTTCGGGGCTACGAGTATCAATCCCGACTGGCACAAGAATGCGCACGATGGTTTTCCCCACAACCGCGATGGCTCGGCAAGTTACGCCGCAATCGTAGATTTTTTGGGTCATAAGGATCTCGGCGAGAAAACCATCCTGTTTCTCATCGACGGGCTGTATGGAAACGAGAATGCGGATCCTCCGCCTAGTCACAAGTGGAAGATGGCGCCGTTCAACGATGCCTGGCCGAGCAGTATCTTCATGTCGCTTGACGGCGTGGCGGTCGATTCGGTCGGTTTCGATTTTCTCACTTCGGAATGGCCCAATCTCGTCGATATCGCGAATGCAGATAACTATTTGCGCGAGGCAGCTCTGGCAAACGATCCGCCTTCAAAGACCGTCTACGATCCGGAGCGCGACGGCATCCGATGCCGCAGCCTTGGTGTCTTTGAGCATTGGAACAATGCGACGGCCAAGCAATACTCTCGCAATCTTGGAAGATCATACGGGATTGAGCTTTTCCAGGTGGGCTGAACGAAACCGCGTGGATAACTGGCGGAACGTCTGATTCTTGCGTTTGATCGCTTCATCGCCGGTTATTTCATGCACGACGCGGTTACGGTACGTTGCCCGACGACTGGCAGGTTTTCATCAACTTCCTTAACATTCATCTCCGGGCGAAAATGAATTAGAGCTCCATGGTTCAGGAGCCGTGGCTAGCGCCACGCCAGGAGCACCGCCGTATAAGCAGGTACGGTGATCTGTTCTTTGGTGCGGGGCGGAACTGCTTCGAATCGTACATCAGTTCGTGATGCAATGGATGGAGCGAAAAGGTGTCGCTCCTCCGTGACCCGATGCGGCAGCTCCCCAGGCAGCTTGACTGACAGCGAAGCCGCGCCCTTGTTGATAAGAGCCATCAGCTTCTCGCGCTCACGCTTGGCGTAGTAGCACGTGACGTTCTGCTGGGTCGCCAAACTGCACTCGAGAACCTGAGATGCGTTCAGCACGATTGCGCCGCCGTTGGGAATCAGTGGCAGGGCCTTCTGGACTGTAAAAAGAACGCCCTTTACGTTCGTGTTAAACGTCTGGTCGTAGTGTTCCTCAGTAATCGATCCAAGGGGAGCGAAGGAGCCACCACCGGCGTTGACGAATAACACATCGAGGCGTCCTTTGTTCTTCTTGATCTCTTCATACAGGCGATCCAGGTCCGCCAGATTCGACGCGTCGGCACGGATGGCCTTCGCCTTGTCGGCACCAATACTCGCCACCGCTTTTTCGAGTTCTGTCTCGCGACGGCCTGTGATGAACACGAAAGCCCCTTCCTTCGCGAAGCGCTGCGCTGTAGCCAGGCCGATTCCGGAGCTACCGCCCGTGACGAGTGCGATCTTACGTTCCAATTTCCCTGCCATCTCTATCTCCCGGTTCACTTCAGTTCTGAACCATACGATTCAGATGTACAGGCTAGCACATTGATTCAACAAATATGGACCGTGAAGTTCAGAATGTAATCTAAAGCGTATGCGAACCGATGCACTGGACCAATCGAAGCCGGCAGGAAAAATGGGCCGCCCCCGCGAGTTCGACGCGGAAGCGGCTGTCGAGGCGGCCATGCGCGTTTTCTGGGAAAAGGGCTACGATGGGGCGACGCTCAGCGATCTGACTTCGGCTATGGGGATCAACCGCTCCAGCATGTACACCATCTTCGGCGATAAAGAGGCTTTGTTTCGGAAGGCGATTGACCGCTATGCAGACGGTCCGGCTGTGTACGTGAGGAAGTCTGTTGAGGAATCCACGGCAAGAGAGGTGATCGAGTCACTCCTGCACGGTGCGCTGGAGTTGCTGAGCAATCCACGAAATCCCCGAGGTTGCCTCTCCGTGCAGGGTGCATTAGCCAATGGAACGGGCGGAGAAACAGTCAAACAAGCACTCATCGACTGGCGCAAACGTGGAGAAACCTTGTTGGAAGAACGATTCCGTCGTGCTCAAAAGGAGGGCGACCTAAAGAGATCCCTCGATCCAGGTGATCTTGCTCGCTATGTCTCGGCCCTGCTCACAGGACTTGGCGTTCAAGCGGCGAATGACGCCAGCCGGAAGCAACTGTCTCACATCGTCGATCTCGCCGTGAGCAGTTTGCCGATTTGAGCCAAACGACCCTACGCCTGGATTGTCGCATCCAGGCCTTACCGCGTTTCCAGATCAGGCAGATGGAAAGGCGAGTTGGCGATTTGCACTAACCCGCTAGCGCGGGAGGGGATGCTTCTGTGGCGTTTGGATAGAGTTTTGGACACCCAAGGAGGTGTCCATGACACATCTACGCCAGCGCATGCAGGAGGATCTCCGGCTGCGCAACTTTTCCGAACGCACCATTCGTCGCTACACCGAGATCGTTGCCGAGTTTGCAAGGTACTTTCACAAGTCTCCCGATCAGCTGGGTCCGGAACACGTTCGCACTTTCCTGCTGTATCTGCTCAACGAACGGAAGCTTGCATGGGGGACCATTCAGGGAGCCCGGTCGGCGCTGAAGTTCCTTTACCTGCGGACACTGAAGCAGACCTGGTTCGATCAGGAGATCATCAAGCTCAAGGTGCGCCGCAAGCTGCCTACGGTCTGGAGCCGCGAGGAAGTCTGTGCCCTGCTCGATGCGCCGATGAACACCAAGCACCGTGCACTGCTGGCCCTGTACTACAGCGCAGGGCTTCGTTGTCAGGAAGCGCTGGACCTGAAGGTCACCGATATCGACAGCAAGCGGATGATCATCAACATCCGCGAGGGCAAGGGCAAGTTCCCCCGCCAGGTCATGCTGTCGCCGAAGCTGCTGGAGTTGCTGCGGCTTTATTGGCGTTGGCGCAAGCCCAAGGACTGGCTCTTTCCCGGACGATGGCCCGATCAGCCCATGGTGGCAAGCGGGGTGCGCATCGCCTGCGCGGAGTTGCGCAAGCAGTTGGGCATCTCTAAACCGCTCAGCCCGCACGTGCTGAGGCACTGCTTCGCTTCACATCTTCTCGATGCGGGCACCGATCTGCGCAGCATCCAGCTTCTGCTCGGCCATCGCGATCTGGAGACGACCTCCCGCTACCTGCACGTCTCCGAAGCCAGGCTGCACACCACGACGAGCCCGCTCGACGACCTGCCCATTCGCGACATCCGCACTGCTCAGGGAGGGAACAGAACTGCATGAACGGACATCGGCTCGAAGTGGCCGATGTCTTCCACGCACATCAACAAGAGTTCCTTCAGCGCTGGGGCCATGCTCTTTCGGACCAGCAGCGGAAGGTGCTGCGCGATATCGGCCTGTGCCACACGGCCGCACTGGGCACTCATCTCGAACGATGCGATCGCTGCAGCTATGAGACTGTCGCTTACGACTCGTGCCGCAACCGGCACTGCCCCAAGTGTCAGTCTTCAGCACGCGATCGCTGGCTCCTCAAGCAGGCGCGAAGTCTGCTGCCGGTGCCCTACGCCCATGTGGTCTTCACCGTAGCCGAACAACTGGCGCCGCTCGCATTGCGCAACCAGAGGCTCTTCTACACCTTGCTGTTTCGGGCAGCATCGGAGACCTTGCTCAAGATCGCTGCCGATCCCCGCTATCTCGGCGCACGCATCGGTGTGCTTGCCGTGCTGCACACCTGGTCGCAGAACTTGAGTCATCATCCACACCTGCACTGCCTGGTTCCCGCCGGCGGACTGGCTTTTAATAACTCCCGCTGGATCCCAACCAGGCGCCACGGGTTCTTCCTCCCGGTGCGCGTGCTTAGCCGCATGTTCCGCGGCAAGTTGCTCGCCTTCCTCAAGCAGAGCTACCGGCGCAGCGAACTATGCTTTCCCGGCAAGCTGGCCGAACTCTCAACCCCACACGCCTTTCACTCTCTGCTTGGGTCCCTGCGCCGGCGAGAGTGGGTGGTCTACTCCAAGCCTCCCTTCGGCGGCCCCGAGCATGTGCTGAAGTACCTGGCCCGCTACACTCATCGGGTCGCTATCTCCAACGGAAGGCTGCTCAGCCTCGACAACGGCCAGGTGCGCTTCCGCTGGCGGGACTCCCGTCATGGCAACCGCAGCAGCGTCATGACCCTCGATGCAGTTGAGTTCATCCGCCGTTTCCTACTTCACGTGCTGCCTTCCGGCTTCGTCAAGATCCGCCACTTCGGACTGCTCGCCAACCGCAACCGCCGACGAGCACTAGCTCTTTGCAGGCTTCATCTCCGCGCCACGGCTGCGGATCCATGCTCGCTGCTAAGAGAACAACAGAAGTCTGCACTCAACCGATCCTGTCCCCAGTGCAAATGCGGTACCTTGCACGTCATCGCACGCGATCCCGCTGGCCAACCGATTGGCCTGGGCACAGCGCTTCACTGCGCTGCCTTCGATTCTTCCTGATCAAGACGATGCTGACCTGTTTGACATCCCGACTCCGCGCCGCGACGGACTCTTGCCCCGCCCTCGCGCCCCTGCGCCTCGGATCGGCTCCATACTGCTCACAACAACCATCCAGCCACCCGTTCAGCCTTGCGACCGCCTCGTCAGCCCGGTCAGCCACGCCTCACTTCAGCTATCCCCGTGCCCGGGCGGCCACCTCAACTCTCCGTAGGCGGCATCCAATCCCCATACATCCACCGCGCTAGCGGCTTACTGCAAATCGCCGTATCCACACCGCTCCGCACGACCAGCATCGCCCACCACTAAGTCATGCTCGCGGAGCGATGTCGATACGGCACTAGAGATTTATCAGGACCAATTCTCATTCCGTCGACAAGCATCGTGTGCCGATGAAGCGCTCCAAGGAACTGAACCCTCGTGTGTACGAGGATAGTCTTCGGGATCAGACCGTCAGGTGAGTTTCCCGGCAAACTTCGGTCGCTGTTCTCACAATTGATTCGGTGCAAAGCTCGGTGGCGGAGGAGCAGGTGCGGCAGTTTTGTCCGACTTCTTCGGAATCTCGTAGTCGCAGCCAGCGGTCCTGCCAGTGCCGCCGCCAGGCGCGGTAGGGCAATCCTCCTTGCCTTTGGATACAAACGATTGTGGTTGCAAGAGGTCTGGGTCTATGGCGGGACCAAACCTTGACTCTCGTTCCGCCTTTTCTCCGTACGTGTGGCACTGGCCGTCTTCGGTTATAGGAACCAGCGCCTCGACCTCGGCTTGACTGCGCCGTCTCCGCACCACTCCTGCTTCGCTCATACATCAAGTGCACCACTAAACGAAGCCATACAACAACATGCGTTGCTCAGACGGACACGTTTTATCAGCGTGCGCGGGTTCTCCGACTACGCAGGACCGGACAGCCACTCGCGAATAACGCGGCTGCCGTTTTGCCTTCTTCCTACACACCATGGAGTCGGCATCCTGATCTGCGACTCTTCGAAGCTCAATAGCCCGGCCGACTGGTTCCTCTATCTACGCTTCACCAGACACCTCACGATGTCCCGCGCAAGTCTCGAGGCCAAATACTGAAAAGAGGCCCGCGCTCCCGGCCAGGGGCCATCGGGCCCGGTCCAATCAATTTGGCGCGCACCGATTCAGGCTCGTTGCGGCTGCATGGGCCGAGCTTGTAGAAGTAGCACTGCGGCAGTCAGCCAGAGCACCGCACCCATCACCAATCCTGCGCACAGCACCCGCGTGCCAGCATCGCGGATCAGCGAACACCCGAGCATGCCAAGGACAGAGAGTGCTCCGGTCCAGTAGTAAAGCGGCACCTCAAATACGCGCGCCAACGGAAGGAAATGCAGGCCGACGATGATGGCGACGGCAATCGGAATCCAGATGTCCAGGCCCATGCGCGCTAGCAGCGTCGCACAGAGCGCTATCAACCCGCCTTCGGCTCCAAATATGATGCCAAAGAGTATACCGGCACGTTTCCCCTTGGCCGCTGCGGCCGGATCATCAATGTTCGGGATGTTTCTCAATGCGATAAGCCGGAGGACGCACAGGCCGAGCAGCGCGATGGTTGCCACGAACCCTGCAGGAATTGACCAGCCGGGGCGCGCGGCCCAAGAAGCCAGAGCAATGATGCACCACGCGGAGCCAAAAAGCGTAAGAATGGCGGCTCCTGCAAGGCAGCCACGGACATGCGCTACGGACGACATGTATTCACAATACGAATGGATCACATGAAAGGCAATCTGTTGGGCTTGGCCTTCAACGCAGATTTCAGACACCGCAGAAGCACTCTTCGAGGAGGGTGGGGCTGGAAACGCGCTTTGCTCTGTTAGCGTCAACTGACGATCTACCACCTGCAGATAGGCAGATATCCAACTCTCCCGAGCTGGTGGTAAGCTGGGTACCTCAATCAAGTTCCCTTGGCGCGGTGGAGAAGTTGGGAATGAGTAGTAGAGTCTGTTTTGCAAGGGGTACGCGCAAGCATCGCCGGCCCCTGTCGTCTGGATTGTTTCTCTCCGCGGATTCTCCCCGGCGCACCAGCCCTCGGAGCGGGCCGAACCCTTTTCGCGGCCGGATCCTGACATCCAGCGCAGTATTGGCATCCGTCGCACTTTGGATGGCCGCCGCGCTTGCCGCGGCCCATCCTGCTAGCATCGTCGCGCAGGATGCTCCGGCATTGCGCCTCGCTGCGGCCGCCCCTCTCGCCAGAGGCTGCGGCGCGGTATCAGACATGCCCGGCTCCAACGCTCCGTGCCGCCCGCCCGTGCCGCTGATCGTGATCGGCTTCATGGGTGGACATGTCCGCGCCGACAATTTGGTGCATCGCGAGGCGCGGCTGGCCCGCGATCTTGATCGCCGCTACCCAAATGCAGTGCGGGCCATGACCTTCGCCAACCGCGACCAGGCCGCCGCTCTCCGTTCCGTTCTCAATCTGCTGGACACCGATAAGGACGGCCGGCTGAGCGACGACGAGAAGAGTGCGGCCCGCATCGTCCTCTTCGGCCATAGTTGGGGGGCTTCAGAGGCCGTGAACCTGGCCCAGGAGCTTGACCGACGCGGCATCCCGGTGCTGCTGACCATTCAGGTGGATAGCGTGCGCAAGCACGGCGAGCAGGACGGCAGCATCCCGGCCAACGTGCGCGAGGCCATCAACTTTTACCAGACTGACGGCATGCTGCACGGCAGGAGCTCGATCCAGGCCATCGATCCCGCGCGTACGACGATCCTGGGCAGCTACGAGTCGACCTACAAGAAAACGCCCGTGTCCTGTACCGGCTTTCCCTGGTTCGCCCGCGCCTTCATGATGCCGCACATTGAGATTGAGAACGATGTCGCAGTTTGGAAGCAGATCGAAGCTCTGATCGTGGCGCGCTCCTGTGCGGGCAATCCTTCGGGGATGGGCCGAGCTTGCGGCGAGATGAGTGCGGCCCCGGGCCCTCAAACCGGTCGCCTGGATTGAGGCCGCGAGACCGGGTTGCAACGATACAGACATTATCCAAGCTGGCGTGCGCGGATCGAATGCGGCCTGCAAAGATTCGGGATTTTCACTGGCCTGTATAGCTCAGAGCAAATCCATGCCCGTCTGCAACCCGTACCTCTCTAGAGTTGTGCCGAAGGCGGCGGCATTTGCGGCGGAGAGACGGGCAGCACGTTGCGCTGCTCAGCAGGCGCGTCTGGCGCGTCGGTCGTTTCCTCGTCGCCGATCTCGAAGATCGGTGTGCCCTTGGGAAGCTTCAAGCGACCGTCGACCAGATAAGCGACTACCACTCCTCCCGTGACTTCGGGAGCCAGCACAACCAGAGGGAGAAGATATTTCTTGCTCTTAATCAGCGACTCGGCTATGCCATCGACCGGGTGACTGCGGGGAATACTGCCCGGTATCTGCTTAATCACGAAGGCGCTCATGTTCAGGCTGGGGTTCTTCTTTCCATAACGGACCACACCGCGGGCGACCTGTTTCGGAGTCATCACACCTGCATCGGCGAGAAAATTACGGTGGATGGCGTGAGGCAGGTAGATGTCGAGTACCACACCGGAGAAGTCAGCGCAGTTATGAAAGAGGAGGTTGAAGTGGCCAACGTTGCGGCGATCGTTAAAGGTGGCTATGAATATCTGGTCCTGTTCCGGCGTGCTGTCCATCTGAAAGCCGTGGATGGTCCGGTCGAAGGAGGCGCCGACAAGCTGCGTCCATTCACCTTTCGGCGTTCCGCCCTCCGGGTTGTCCGGCGCAAGATTGAGAAGGTGCTGCCTGCGATAGGCGTCCCGCAGAGCTTCAGCCTTCTCTCTATCCACCGTGAGGGGAATATCGCTCTGCGAATCAACTGCGTACAGATAGCCAATCAGGGGCATGGCGATCCAATCATAGCCGTCGATTTTGTGGTAGCGGCTAATGACGCTGCCAAACTCGCCATCGTGGCAGGAACGAAGCACGGTAGGGGAATCGGCGCAGATGTGATTGAAATAGACCTCGGCGTGCCCGGTGGGATTCAGCGCGCCAAATGTCCCATACGGCTCTTCCATCAGAAGCGCGACCGAGGCGTGAACGCAGATCGCTGGCGCTGTCAGAAGGCAGAGTAACAAAGCTGCCGTCCGAAGCGCCTTCGTCTTAAGAAGGTTGCCGGCTTTCGCTCGATTTCCCATACATCTATCTATATCTAAGAATTCTCCACGATACCAGCGTTCGGCGCAACCGGCGAACTAATTTTGCCCCAATAGAATTCGTCGCCGGAAACAACCGGATGTGTAAGGCGTTCAATCCAATTCTTCATTCTCACACTAAACGCGCAGTGAGTCATCAACCATGATCATGATCTAAACCCCCAATATGCAATTGGAGCAACGAATGCTCAACTTCAGCGTCGCCGAAAGAGGCTTTTCCGTTGATCCTGTATTCTCGCATCAAGTCGTCGGCCAACTCGGAGACTCGAGTTCGCTCCACAGCGGACCGCCGGCGCGTTCAAGATCGGAAAAGCCCCCGAGAGGATCGAGGGCTTCTCATTAGCAATTGCAGCAATCGTTCTGGATCGACGTTGAGCGTTAGAACTCCAGCCGCAGCGAGCCCTGCAGCACGCGGGCAGAGAGATCGCTGCCGGTCGGAGTTACCGTGCCCGGAATGGCGCCGAACTCGTTCGGTGGACTTGTCAGGTCCATATTGTTCTGGAAACTCGGTGTCTGGAAATTCGGATGGTTGAAAGCATTGAAGGCGTCGACGCGGAACTTCAGGTTCCATTCCTCGCCGCCGATTTTGTAGATCGGGAAGGTCTTGCCCATGCCGAGATCCGTGTCGAAGAACCCGGGACCGCGCAGGTTGTTGCGCGAACCCATCTCAAAACCCGTCGGACCCCTCCACTGGCTGAAGGCCTGCTCTGGATTCTTGAAGGTCGATACCGTGGTGCCCGGCGCCTTGGACACATGGGACCTCTGGATCCCGGACAAGCTGCCCGTCAGAATCGCAGGGTCTTCATTGGAGTAGCTCATTAGGAAGGCAATCGAGTTGGCCATGTAAGGAGTGCCGGTGTGGTAGATGGGCAAACCGCTCAACTCCCATCCGCCAACGAATTCGTTTGCCCATATTGGAAGGTTTGCAGCATAGTCGCGGCCACGGCCAAAGGGCAGCTGATAGAGGACGTTTCCGTTTAGATATTGGGTCACGTCGAAGTCCGAGTTGCCGCGGCACAGGCGCGGCCGGAGGACGTCGCAGATAAAGCCGTAACCGCCATAGGCAAAGGAGTAGGCCTTTTGCGAGACATTGTCGATCGAATGCGAATAGGTGTAGTTCAGGTCGAACTGCAGACCGTGGCTGGTGTTCTTGTGCACCGTAGCCAGCATGCCGTTGTACGAGGAGAAACCCATGTCGGTGAAAAAGGTATTCTCCGAAAGTTGCGCGGCCATGCCCACGTTGTCAGGCAGCAGCCCGTAGTAGGACATCAGATCCACACTGTCCGCCACGTCGCCGCGCGCCGGATACGGAGCCATGTTTTCCGCAATGAAGGCCGTGTTGGATATACCGGTCCCGTTCGGATAGAGCACGTGCTCAAAAAAAGGCTGCGGCGGAGCATTCGCGGGACTGGCGTTCGGATTGGCCCGCAGCCACGTGGTCAGGGCGGCCATCGCCTGGCTCAGCTCCTGTCCCGAGTCCTTGTCCGGGAAGTCAATGAGCTGCTCGGCATCGGCCTGGGCCAGCAAACGACGTCCAAGGCGGCCCACGTAGCCCAGCTTCAAGATGAACCCGCCCTTCAGTTCCTGCTGGGCGCCGAGGTTATACATGATGTTGTAGGGCGTGGGCAGGACGCGATCGACGGAAATATTGAATGCGCCGCCATTGGCCAGGCCGCAAGGCCCGGGCACGCCGCCGCACTCCGGAGATTCGGGGCCTACAAATGGAATGAAGGGCTTGGTGATTTTCGGCACGGAGGGTCCTGCCGGCGGGTTACTCAGAGCCGTAAAGCGCGTATTCTCCAGCAGCGAATTATATGCCGCGCTATGGGTTGAAGTGGCTGGCGCTCCATAATCCCTGGTCCCGGAACTCTCGAACAGATAGGAATATGATGCTTCCTCCTGCAAAATCGCATTGATGACGGTCTCGTCATAGACGATTCCGCCGCCGCCGTTAATCACGAGTTTGCCGTTCATAACAGGAGGTGTCCAGGCAAAGGCCACACGCGGAGCAAAGTCCTTGGTGTCCGGTTGAAAGTACCCTGGAGCGTGGTTGGCTTTGCCGGCCAGATTGTATTCGATGTATGGGACCGAGTCGGCTCCGCTGCCCGGCAATGTCACCGGACCGCTCACGCCGGCCGCGCTCTGCGCAATCCGGGCACGCATGAAATCCCAGAAGCTCTCGTTCTGGACAGCTTCAATACCATGGACCTCATAAGGCGTGGTGAATTGCTGGTAGCGCAGGCCGTAGGTAATCGCGAGCGACGGCAACAGCTTCCACGTATCTCCGATGTAGAACTCCGTCTCGTAGTATTTGAATTCGGTCTGCAATCCGGCGCCCTGCGGTACCACGCTCCCCGATGCGGTGTAGTTCCAGGTGTCGTTCGTGTCTTCAAAACGGCCCAACGCAAGCACGAGCGCGGACTGGTAGACCGTCAGGCTGGTCTGGCTGTTGTCGAGATCGCCGGGATCGAAGTTCCAGGTCGAGGTCGGGCTATTCACGGGCAGTCCGGTGACGCCGCCGCCCAGTCCGACGATTGGACCGTTGTAGTTCTGGTAGACGCTGTAATGCGGGCTGGGGTATTTGAAAGAGCCGCCGAAGGTAAGGCTGTGACGCCCCTTTTCCCAATGGAAGTCGTCGCGCAACACGGGAATCGGGAAATAGCGCGCCGTGCCGTTAGCATTGGCGTAAATGCCGGACAGGAAGTAGCCGCCGGTCGGATCTCCGTCAAAATTGTACTGGTTCGCCCCTTGCGGGTTATAGGTATCGGGCGTGCCGATGTTGGCGACGGTGGCGCCCCAGATCAAGCTGTTGGCCTTGTTGGTGCCGATCATCCAGTCCCAACCGACCACCCATGCGTGGCTCGTGTCCAGATAAGGGAAGGTCTCAGGATCGCCCGGGAACTGAACCGGGCTGTTCACTGAATTGATGTTGTTGTAGGTAACGCGGCCGAAGAGGTGATGGTTGGGAAACGGGGTGAGGTCGACCCGGCCCACGTAATTCTTTTCGATGTAGGGCTCAGGAGCATTGAAACGGAAACCGGCCGTGTTCAGAAGATCGCCCGCGTCACCACTAAAGTCATTCGGCGAGGGATACCGGCCGGCAAGAACCTTCATCATCGCCTGATCGAAACCGACGCCTTGTGGATCGAAGCCTTGCACCTGCGACGCGCCGACGGCGTTCTTCGTTCCGGCGGTAATGTTGGTGTAGTAGGTGATGGTTTGGTCTTTCAGGAAGCTCTCCGTCGGCACGGTCCGCGTTGCTATGGTCGAGAGCGAGTCATGGCGGCCGTTGTAATCGAAGAAGAAGAAGGCCTTGTCTTTCCAGATGGGGCCGCCGATGGCGCCTCCGTACTGGTTGCGGACCAGCGGAGAGCGCGGCACACCGTCGAAGTTGTTGAACCACTCGTTGGCTTCGAGATCGGTGTCGCGGTGGTATTCGTTGAGATCGCCGTGGAAGTGATTGGTGCCGGATTTGGTCACCATGTCGAACTGGCCGCCGCCGCCCGCGCCTGCGCTGGAGAGCTGGCCGGCCGTCGTTCCCTTGAATTCCTGCACCGAATCCACCGGGGCGCCGGCGATGATTGCGCCGAAGCTGCCATAGGACTCGTCGTTCACATCCAGGCCATCCAGCGTGACGCGGTCCTGGTCGGTGCGCGCGCCCGTCGCCGAGCCGTCATTGGTCATACCTGGCTGTTGCGTCAGAAGCGCGATAGGAGTGTCGCGGAAGGAGATCGGAAGCTCGTCCAGATACTGCACCTGGAAGTTGTTGCCGACCGTGGCATCGGACGTGTCGAGCGTTACGTCCTCGTTGCTCGCCGATATGGCAACCGTTTCCTCGATCTGGCCGATCGCCAGTTTTACATTCTGCGTGCGCGTCGACGCAATGTTCAGATAGAGACCGTCGAGGACCGTCTTGCGAAAGCCGTCTCGTGAGACAGTCTCCCGATACCCAGGGCCGGGAACCACCTCGGTGATAGTGTAGGAGCCTTCCTGGTTCGTGACCGCCTTGTAGGCCAGTCCGGTGGCCGGGTTCGACAACTCGACGGTGGCTCCAGGGATCGCCGCTCCCATGGGATCGGTAACGATGCCCGTGATGGAGGATGTCGATGCCTGGCCTTGCGACTTCGATGCGAATCCAAGCGCCATCAAGGCTGCAACAGTGACGGTAACGACGAGCTTCTCGCGGTACATTCTCATTTTCATCATGTTCCTCGAAAGAGAAATGACTAGCCGTTCGTAGCTTTCTACCAAAACGCATAGTGGGGTGAGACGCTGCTAATAGGTGACGAACAGAAGAAATGAGGGATGAATTGCACTTTCGGGGGTGGCTCCGCTTGGCTGAGGGCAATTTCAACGCCAAAATGAAAACCCATAGAATGGGCGTATTTTCAACGGACTGGATCGCAGTCCTATGAATGTGCACATTTGATAGCTCAGAAAATATGCTTTTCCATAAATTCGATCACCTGCGTTTAGTGCAGAACAAGCCGGTCCGGCTTCGTCTGAGCCACGAACTCGTCTCCTCGATGATCTAGGGGACAAGGGACAATATGTTTGCGGGGAGTAGTCCCGAAAATTGCACGTAACCAGGGGTCAATGAGTGATTTGGCCTGAACGCAGCAGTCGGGGTGCGGGAGTCGTGTGATGGCTGGGCGCTGGCCGACTTACGGGTCCGGGTACCTTTTCAGCATCTCTGCCGGCGGTGGAGATGAATTCCACCGCCGGCAGATTCGAACCCGTTCGACGGTGCAGGCGCTTCATCGCGCCGTGTACCAGCGAACATAATCGACGGTCATCGGCCCAGGGTTGGTGAGGTTGGTGATCGATCCACCGAGGGTTCCGCCGATAGCCTCGTTCAAGAGGATGAAGATCGGTTGATTGAACGGCCACACATCCCCCGAGGAGAGGCTGGCGGGCGTCGT
>JBAUBR010000102.1:0-13855 GCA_049676965.1 Occallatibacter sp. | reverse complement strand
ACGCAGGCCCAGCCGGCGCAGCTATCCGCTCCCGGCGCGGAACAAGCCGACGTCAACGCGCCTACCATCACGCTCCCCGTCAACGAAGTCAGCCTCATCTTCACCGTTACCGACAAGCACGGCCACTATATTCCCAACCTGCAGCAAAGCGACTTTGCGCTGCTCGACGACCAGAAGGCGCCCGCCCGCGTAAACTCCTTTCATCAGCAGATCAACCTCCCCCTGCGCGTCGGCATCGTAGTGGACGCCAGCACTTCCATCCGCTCCCGCTTCCAGTTCGAGCAGCAGGCCGCCACCGAATTCCTCCTCCAGGTCATCAAGCCCAGAAGCGACCGCGCCTTCGTCATGGGCTTCGACGTAACGCCCACCATCGAGCAGGACTGGACCGATAACCTCGACGGCCTCGAGGAAGGAATCAACCGCATGCGCCCCGGTGGCGGCACGGCGCTTTTCGATGCCGTCTATACCGCATGCCGCGACAAGCTGCTCACCGAGCGCGGCCCTGAGCCGGTGCGCAAGGCCATGGTGCTCATCTCCGACGGCGACGACAACCAAAGCCGCGCCTACCTCGACGACGCCATCAAGATGTGCGAGCGCGCCGAGACCATCGTTTACGCCATCAGCACCAACTGGACCCCCAGCCGCGGCAAAGGCGACCAGGTGTTGCAAAAGCTGGCCGAGGCCACCGGGGGCCAGGCCTTTTTCCCGCCCTCGGTCGAGGAGATGTCAGGCAGTTTCAAGAACATTGAAGAAGAACTGCGCAGCCAATACGCGCTCATCTATACCCCCGCCGACTTTAAGAACAATGGCGCCTTCCGGCCCATCTATCTCTATTGCAACGACCGCCGTTATCAGGTGCGCGCCAAAAAAGGCTACTTCGCGCCGCGGCAATAATTCCCGTTCCGTCGCAGCAAACCAACCCCCCGCGCAAACCAAACTTCGGAGCAAACCAAACCTCCGTGCCCCATCCTCTCCGCAGTCTTATCGCGGAAAGGGTGGGAACCCACAAACCCTCCCCGTCCCATTTCAGGAATCAATCCCGCAAATTGTCCGAATTTGCTCCACTCGGAAATACTTATTCTCCCCATCTCTCGATTACGTTCGTCGTGACGATGAAATGGAGGAGTGCAATTTCAGTTGCCCTCCGATCCGGTTGTCGGCGCACCTTGTGGATCGACCCATCCATCGCCCCGGCAGTCTGAACAGCCCGCCGGATTGTACCGAAACCGCGGGAAAGCCTCGCGGGCAGGAGCACTGCATTGATCCGGCAGTCAGTATCGTGCGACATCTGCGGAACCGAGAAGAGGCAGACCAACCACTGGTTTGTGGCGCATGAGCACGCAGGCGAGCTGCGCCTGAGTGGTTGGAGCTCGCGCAACCGCTCGCGCGCCGGCTCCAAGCACCTGTGCGGGCAAACCTGCCTGCACAAGCTGGTCGATGAATTCATGGCGCGGTCGCTGGCGTCTCGCGTGCAGCCCGCTACGGCGGAGCGCGCCGACGCAACTCAACCCCAGCCGATCAACGACACCAGCCTGACAGCGGACGCGGCTCACGTCCCCGAGGAATCGTCGGCGCGGCTGGTTACGCCGGCAACGCCGGTCGTAGCCAGGCGCCCGCCCGCGCGCATTGCGTCTCCGCCCCTTCCCGTTCCCGCGCAACTGCAAATGGAGACGGCGGTAACCGTGTTGGCCGATGATCCGCCCGGCTACTCCTCGCGCAACTGGCGCGCCGAAGCCTGGGAGCGCGAACGCGAGCGCGAGCATCGTTCCGCCGAGCGCCGTTCCGAAGCCCCCACGCGCCGCGGCTCCGGTTCATAACAGCGCGCATCACCTAAAACGATCTGCCTCGCTTCTCCTGAGCCGGATCACACCGAACCGGAGAGCATGTCGAGCAGCCCCCCCTCATCGATCACCGTCACCTTCAGTTCCACCGCCTTGTCCAGCTTCGATCCGGCATCTTCGCCGGCCACGACATAACTCGTCTTTTTGCTCACCGAACCCGCAACCTTGCCGCCCGCATCTTCGATCCGCTTTTTCGCCTCGTCCCGCGTGAGCGTGGGCAGCGTACCCGTGAGCACAAATGTCAGCCCCGCAAACTGCGTCGATCTCTGCCTCTTTTCCGCGGTCATCTCCACGCCGGCATCTTTCAGCCGTTGCACCAGCTCGCAATTGGCCGGCTGCGCAAAGAATTCGACAATGGCCTCGGAGACGCGCGGCCCTACCTCTTCGACAAGCGACAATTCTTCCGCGCTCGCCGACCTGATCGCGTCCATCGAGCCAAACTCCTGCGCCAGCAGCTCCGCCGTGCGCTCGCCCACAAAGCGGATGCTAAGCCCCATGAGCACCCGCGCCAGCCCCGCGCGCTTCGAGTTCTCAATCTCGCCCAGCAGCGCCCGCGCCGACTTCTCCGCAAATCGCTCCAGCGCCACCAACTGCTCTTCTGTCAGCGAATACAGATCGGCCACGCTGTGCACCAGCCCGCGCTCCATCAACTGCTGCACCACCGCCTCGCCCAGCCCCTCGATGTTCATCACGCCGCGGCTTCCGAAATGCAGCAGGCTTTCACGCAGCTTCGCCGGGCACGCCGCATTCACGCAGCGGTAATCCGCCTCGCCCTCCGCGCGAACTACCTCGCTTCCGCACTCGGGGCAGTGCGTCGGCCACACGAATCGATGCGTCCCGCGTGGATGCTCGCCATCTTCGACCACTTCTACTACTTTCGGAATCACATCGCCGCCCCGCTCCACCTTCACCCAGTCGCCGACGAGCAGCCCCATGCGCTCGATGAAATCGGAGTTGTGCAGCGTGGCGCGGCTCACCGTAACGCCGCCCACAAACACCGGCGCCAGCATCGCCGTCGGCGTCAGCTTGCCGCTGCGCCCCACCGTGATCAGGATGTCGCGCATCTGCGTGATCGCCGACTCCGCCGTGAATTTGTAAGCGATGGCCCAGCGTGGCGCTCGCCCCGTGTAGCCCAGCCGCTGCTGCGTGGCATGCGCGTCCACTTTGAACACCACGCCGTCGATCTCGTACCCCAGCGTGTCGCGCCTGGCTTCGGTGCCCTCGATGAAGTGCACCATCCTGTCCACCGAATCCACGCGCCCGCGGTGCGGATTCACGCGAAACCCCAGCGCAGTTAAAGCGTCCAGTGTAGCCACCTGCCCCTGCGCCAGATATTCGCCCTCAACGAGCAGAAAATACGCGAAGAACACCAGCCCCCGAGTGGCAACAATGCCCGGATCCAGCGTGCGCACCGTTCCCGCCGCGGAGTTGCGCGGATTCACAAACGCCGCCAGCCCTTCACGCTCGCGCTCTTCATTGGTGCGCACGAAGGCCTTCTCCGGCATCACCGTCTCGCCGCGCACTTCAAAGGCTTGCGGCAGGCCGAGCTTCTTCAGCGCGTTGGCGGGAATCGAGAGCGGCACGCTGCGAATGGTGCGGATGTTGGTCGTCACATCTTCGCCAATCTGCCCGTCGCCGCGGGTCACGCCGTGCGCCAGCCGCGCGCCGCCGTCTTCCGCCGGCACATAGTGCAGCGCCACGCTCAGCCCATCGAGCTTGAGCTCCGCCGTATACTCCACCGACAGCCTGCCTGCAAGCTCGCGCACGCGCCGGTCCCAGTCCGCCAGCTCCTCGCGCGAATACGCATTATCCAGGCTCAACATGGGCCGCGAGTGGCGCACCTTCGCAAAGCCCTCGGCCGGCTTGCCGCCCACCCGCTGCGTCGGCGAGTCGGGCGTAAGCAGCTCGGGATGCGCGGCCTCCAGCCGCTTCAGCTCATTCATCAGCGCGTCGTACTCGGCGTCCGAAACCTCCGGCGCGTCGAGAACGTAGTAAAGGTGCTCGTGGCGGCGAAGTTCCCTCCGCAACTCGTCGATTCGCTGCGCGGCGCTCGGCTTGGTCATAGAAATGGATTATAGTAAGCCGCGATTGAGGCGGACCGGCGCGCCACCGGAGATTTGGGGCGGCTATTTCGTATCCTTTGCCTCCGAGAGCCCGCGGAACTTCAGCATCGGCTCGATGCTCGGCTCTGCGCCGAGCCACGCGGAGTACATCCTGGCAAGGTCCTCGGTGTTGCCCCGCGAGAGCACCATGCTGCGGAAGCGGTCGCCGTTGGCGCGCGTGAGTCCGCCGTGATCCTCAAACCACTGGAACGCGTCGTCGTCCAGCATCTCCGTCCACAGGTACGCGTAATAGCCGGCCGCGTAGCCGTTCTCCCAGATGTGCAGGAAGTAGCTCGACCGGTAGCGCGGTGGCACCGCGCTCAGCCAGAGATGTGTCCTGCTCAGCGCGTCTTTTTCGAATGTGTCGGGATTCTCGAGTGGCGCGCTGGCGGGAAGCGTGTGCCACTGCAAGTCGAGTTCGGCAGCCGCCAGTAGTTCTGTGAGCCGGTAGCCCTGGTTGAACGTCGCCGCTTTTTTGATCTTGGCCGACAACTCCGCCGGCATGGGCGCACCGGTCTTATAGTTGCGGGCATAGTGGTCGAACACTTCCGCGTAGCTCGCCCAATGCTCGTTGAACTGCGAGGGAAACTCGACAAAGTCGCGGGCCACTTGCGTGCCCGAGAGGCTTGGATACTCGGTCGCGGCGAACATGCCGTGCAGCCCATGACCGAACTCGTGGAACATGGTCGTCACGTCGTCGAACGTAATGAGCGCGGGCTGACCCGGCGCCGGTTTTTCGAAGTTGGCTACGTTATAAACCACCGGCAGCATTCCCAGCAGTTTCGACTGCGTGACCAGGCTATCCATCCACGCTCCGCCGTTCTTGTTGTCGCGTTTGAAGTAGTCGCAGTAGAACAGCGCCAGCGGCTTGCCATCGGCGTCGAAGACATCGAAGACGCGAACATCGGGCTGATAGACCGGAATGTCGTGCCGCTCCTTGAAAGTCAGGCCATAAAGCTGGTGCGCTGCGTAGAACACGCCGTTTTGGAGCACGTTGTCGAGCTCGAAGTAAGGCTTTACCTGGTCCTCGTCCAGGTCGTACTTCGCCTTCCTCACCTGCTCGGCGTAAAAGTTCCAATCCCACGGTGCGAGCGCGAACCCGCCATGCTGCGCATCGATCAACGCCTGGATATCCTGCGCTTCGCTCGCTGCCTTGGCGGTAGAAGCCGGCACCAGCGCGTCCACAAAATGCAGCGCGGCCTCGGGCGTTTTGGCCATCTGGTCGGTTAGAACCCACGCCGCATAGTTCGGGAATCCCAGCAGCGCGGCCTTTTGCGCGCGAAGCTGCGCCAGCCGCGCGATGGTATCGCGTGTGTCGTTGGCGTCGCCATGCTCGGCGCGATTCCATGAGTCTTCAAAGAGCGCCTGCCGCGTGGCGCGATTGGTCAGGAAGGTCAAATCGGGCTGCTGCGTGGTGTTCTGAAGAGTGACCACCCAGCCCTGCTGCTTGCGCTCGTGCGCGGCCTCGGCGGCTGCGGACATCGGAGCTTCGCTCAGCCCGGCCAGAGCCGCTGCGTCGGTGGTCGAGTAGGCGCCCGCCTTGGTTGCCGCCAGCAATTTCGTCATGAAAGCGTTCGACAGGCTCGAGTCCTCTTCGTTGATTTTCCTCAGACGCGCCTTGTCAGCATCCGAGAGATTGGCGCCTTCATGCACGAACAGCTTGTAATCGTATTCGACCAGCCGCAGCAACTCAGCGTCGAGATGGAGCGAGGCGCGCTCATCGTAGATTGCCTTCACGCGCGCGAAGAGGCGCGCATTCAGGTAAATCTCATCCTGCTCCGCAGACAGCCGCGGGGCCTCGTACTCCTCCACTTTCTGCAACTCCGGATCGGTGTTCGCGCCTGTCACGCAGTTGAAAGCCTGATTGACGCGGTCGAGCAATCGGCCCGTCTTTTCCAGGGCCACCAGCGTATTCTCGAACGTCGGAGGCGCGGGATTATCGGCGATCTTCCCAACTTCGGCGAGTTGCTGCGCCATCCCCTCGTCGAGCGCGGGCTGATAATCGCCATCCTTGATTTTGTCAAAGGGAGGCACGTGGAACGGCAGCGTGCTCGGCGAGTAGAAGGGATTGCCCGGCCCGAAGCTCGCGCCGTTTGGCTGCGCATGCGCCGAGCAGGCCCCTAGCGCAATCGCGCACAACACAATCACCACATCGCTGCTCGACCGCTTCTTTGGCTTCGGGTTCGTACGCTCTCGGCTCATGCCAGTCCACCTTTCCAATCGCCCTGTTGCTCCAACGAAGATTGTAGGCGAGGTGCGGCATCCGGTGGCGCAGTTTTTCTCCCTCCGGCGGGCCGATTCGGCAGCGCCTGCGCAACCATGTGTCATCCTCTAATGAGGACAGCGCGATTCATGGAGCCCATCACTCACTTCCTCACCGGAGCCTGCATCGGCCGCGCCGGCCTCAACCGCAAAACCGCCTTCGCCACGCTGGCCGCGACGCTGGCCGCCGAGGCCGCCGACCTCGACGTTCTGTGGGGATTCGACGGCCCGGTCGAAGCGCTCAAGCACCATCGCGGCATCACGCACACCTTCCTCGGCGCGCCTTTCGTTGCATTGGTTGTGGTGGGCGCGGTGTGGCTGCTGTATCGCGGGAGCGAAGCCTGGATGCGCCGAAGATCGAAGGCTCTGGGCCAGGACCTGAAATCGCCTCTTTTTGCGGTGCATTGGGGCTGGCTCTATCTCACCGCGCTCATCGCCGCGCTCAGCCATCTGCTGCTCGACTGGACCAACAACTACGGCCTGCGCCCGTTCTTCCCCTTCAATCCGCGCTGGTATGCGGGCAGCTTCATGTTCATTGCCGAGCCGGAGCTATGGGCCGTCATGCTGCTCGCCCTCATCGTCCCCGGCCTGCTGGCGCTCACCGACCACGAGATCGGGGCGCGGCGGGTCAAGTTCCGCGGCCGCGGATGGGCGATCTTCGCCCTGTCGTCGATGGTCGTTCTCGGGTGCTGGCGCTGGAGCGAGCACGCGCGCGGCCTGTCGCTGCTGGCCAACACGCAAATCACAACGGCTCCCGTCACACGCATGGCGCTCGAGCCCTATCCCATGAATCCCTTTCGCTGGCACGCCATTCTCGAGACGCCGCAGTTCTACCAGACCGCCGAAATCAACACCCACACCGGCGAGATCGACAGCGATCCGCAAACCGACGTGCTCTACAAGCCCGCCGATACCACCGCCGTCGAAGCCGCCAAGCGCACCCTGCTGGGCCGCGTGTATCAGGACTGGGGCACATGGGCCGTGATTCGCGACGTCGGCCAGGAGCCTGCGCCGGGCATCGATCCTCCGCGTCTCCCACCCGGCCAGACCTGGACCACCGTCGAATTCACCGACCTGCGCTTCGATTACTCGTTCCGCGGCTCGGGACCTGCTCCCACGCGCGCCCCGCTCAGTGGCTGGGTCTACATCGTCGACAACCGCGAAGAGGCCGGCGAATCGATGGATGGCCGCGAACAAAAATAGGCTGGCTTGTTGTGAACCGGCGCGCTCACTCCACCCGCTGAAACGACTGCTCAATCCGCGCTGGGACGACCGCCGGCGCATCGCCCAGCGACTGACCGATCTCGAGCACAGCGGCCGGCGGCGCAGTCAGCTCTTTGAGCGCAGCAACGGCCGCAGGCCAGTCGATGGTGCCATCACCCGGCCACAGATGCTCGTCCTTGAATCCATGGTTGTCGTGCACATGCACAGAGACGGTGTGCGCGCCCAGCGTGGCAATAGCCTGTGCGATGCCCACCGTCATGTGCGCATGGCCCAGGTCCAGGCAAACGCCGACGTTACTCAAATGGCCCATATCGAGAATGGTCACCAGGTGCTCGGGCGTAGCAGCCTCGCTGGTCAGGTTCTCCACCAACAGGCGCACGCCCAGCGGCCGCGCAAACGCGCCCAGGTGTTCCAGCGCCGTAATGGAGAATTCGATGGTGCGCAGCGACCACGTATCGTCGCGCTCGCCCAGGTGGAGAACCAGGTTCTTGTAAGGAATATGTTCGGCCGTCTCCAGCGCCCGCCGAATCTCATCCATCGCATCGATGCGGCGCGCCTTCTCGGGATGAATCACGTTGACCGCGGGAGCCCCGGCGCGGCCCATCTCCCGGTCCGGATAGAGCGGCGCATGCATCGACCACGCCTCGACGGCATTCGACCGGAACCACGCGCCAAGATCGCGAACCTCTTCCGGATTCGTGTAGTCGAAGTGCTGGCGCGCGGCAAAAATCTCCACAGCCTGCGCGCCCGCGCGGCCGGCCTGCTCCAGCAGGCCCGGATGCAGGCGCTGGTTGAGGTAAAGGTGAGTGGACAACACTCGCAGCATGGTGATGCGGACCCCCGCGACCGATCACACCGCGCAACCAACATTGCGCTATGCCCATTGTCGCATCTTTAGAATGACTTACGCGGAAACAGGGTTGCAGGTATTGGTGCGGGGCGCGGATCGAAAACTGCGGGTCGAGCAATGGGTCGAGTTTCCGGTAGGCAAGCCCGCGGACTCCGGGGGAGTTCGCAGGCTTGCATTCCGGCAACGCGTTACCAGGGAACGATAAGTAGAGGGAGCCGCAACTTCCGGGGGAGAACCAAAGGCGAACGTCCCGAAGAGGCCGGCCAGTGTAGGGGCCCATGCGCGGTGCGGAACGCAAGCTCCACATTTTTCACATCGCGCTCATCGAGCGAGCACGTTTGCGACCGCGTAATTAGGACGTTGCCATGAACGAAGGTGATCGTCCGGTCAATATTGACCAACATTTGAAGAAATTAACGAGAAAATCGCCCGCGGAGCTCTCCCTGGTCCTAACCTCAATACCCCGCCGCCTTGCCATAATGGCTCCGGTGGTCCTGCCCGCCCAGCAGTTCGCCCGTCTTGGGGTCGACAGCGATGCACTCGCCATTCGACCAGTGCCCGCGCACGCTCACATCGTAGCCCTGCGCGCGCAACGCGGTGATCGTCGCATCGGAAAATCCCGGCTCAAGATAAAGCTTGTCGGGCAGATATTGATGATGAAATCGCGGCGCATCCACGGCCTGCTGAATATTCAGGCCCCACTCCGCCGCGGAGAGAAAGATATTGCCCACCGTTGTGATGATCCTCGCGCCGCCGGGCGAACCCAGCACATAGCGCAGCTTTCCGTCCTCGAGCACAATTGTCGGAGTCATCGAGCTCAGCGGCCGCTTGCCGGGCGCAATCGCATTGGCCGGCCCCTGGATCAGCCCGAACATGTTGGGCACGCCCATCTTCGATGCGAAGTCGTCCATCTCGTCGTTGAGCAGGAATCCGAGCGAACCCGCTGTCACGTGCGAGCCGAAGGTGTCGTTGAGTGTAGTCGTGACAGCTACGGCGTTGCCTTCGGAGTCAACCACGGAATAGTGCGTGGTGTCCGGCGATTCCGCGCGGCGCTGTCCAGCCGTCGTCGGCGCCGGCGGCAGAAATCCCTCGGGCCGGCGCAGATCGGCGCTCGGCGTGGCCTTGTGCGCATCGATCCCCGCGCGCCACGCAGCGGCATACTTTTTCGAGATCAGTTCGTCGACGGGAATGCGATTGTAGTCCGGATCGCCCAGATAATCGGAACGGTCCATGTACGCGCGGCGATAAGCTTCGACAATCAGGTGCAGCGATTCCGGCGAGCGGTCGCCGAGATGCGCAAGGTCGTAGCCCTCCAGAATATTCAGCGCACTCAGCAACACAATGCCACCCGACGAAGGCGGCGGCGCGCTGATGACGGTGTAATTGTGGAACGCGCCCATCACCGGCTTGCGCTCCACCACCGTGTATTGCGCCAGGTCGTCGAGTGTGATCAGCGCTCCGCCCTTCTTCAGTTCGTCCACCAGCTCGTGCGCCATCTGGCCGCGATAAAAATCTTCGGGGTCCGCGGAGATGCGCTCCAGAGTCCGCGCCAGTTGCGGCTGCGCGAAGGTCTCGCCTTCCTTGTAGAGATTGCCATCGCGCTGAAAAATCCGCTTCGAGTCGGCGAACTTGGCCAGATCGGGATCGGCCAACTCCCTGGCTTCTTCATCGCTCAGCACGAAGCCCTTGGCGGCCAGCGCAATCGCCGGCGCCATCACGCGCTTCAATCCCAGCTTGCCGTATTTGCGCTCCGCATAAACCAGCCCCGCGACCGAGCCCGGCGTGGCAATCGAGCGATAGCCGATCACGCTGTCATCGGGAATCACGTTGCCCTTCGCGTCCTGGTACATCGTCTCGGTAGCGGCCAGCGGCGCCTTTTCGCGGTAGTCGATGAAGGTCGACTTGCCATCGTGCATGCGCAGCAGTAGAAAGCCTCCGCCGCCCAGGTTGCCCGCCGCCGGATGCACCACCGCCAGCGCGAACCCTGTGGCCACAGCCGCGTCCACCGCGTTGCCGCCCTCGCGCAGTATCTCGAGACCCGCATCCGACGAAAGATGATGCACGCTCACCACCATGCCGTGCTGCGCGCGCACAGGCTGTTCTTCGAGATACGGAATGACGTTGTTCGGACGCTCCTGCGCGAACAGGGAGGCCAAGCAGGGAAGCAGCAATGCGAACAGCGAAGCCAGAGCCAGAGGTCTCGTCATGGTTTCAAGAATAGGTCCTGTGCAGCGATTCTCGCAGAAAATCAGCGGAGATCGAAGAGCCTCTTCGACGCATCATTGCAACCTCAGGTCACCAAACACGCCGCGTCCACGTCAAATCCTGGAGCGGTCCAATCCGGCCAATAAGAAAACGGAATGCGGAATAGAATTCGATCGTCTGATGCATCAAGCGGTTCGCTTTGCGATCATTGCCGTCCGGAATCGGCCAAAACTCCGCTCCGGCTCGGTACAATCTGTCTGACACACGAACGCAAATTTCCCGGGCGAACCGGATTACGGAGACTTATGATGCGCAAGAAGTGGATGCCGACTGCCATTTTGACTGGGATCGTGTCGTTGAGCGGCGCCGCGGCGCACGGGCAGTTCAATCTTGGGGCAAGCTTCTATAGGACCTTCACCCAGTCCTCGACCGGCAACGGCACCGTGCAGACTCCGACCGATTCCTACGGCGGAATGCTCGAGGCGCGAAAGATTCGCAGCCCCTTTGTCGGCTACGAGTTCGGCTTCGCGCTTGCTCCCGACAATCAGTCGTTCACCCCAAAAACCGGCGCCTGCGGATTCGTTTGCGAAAACAAGCCCACCGATCTCACCTCCAAGGACCTCGAATTCGCGGGTGATTGGATCCTTTCGGCCAAGGTCAGCGTCCTGCGGCCGTTCGTCCTCGGCGGCCTGGGCGTTGTTGTTTCCATTCCCAGCAATGGCGCTCTCGACACCAACACCACGCCAAGAGTGGCTTACGTCGGCGGCGGTGGCGCGGACATTGCCATCCAGCGGCGATACGGCCTGCGCTTGCAATACCGCGACAGCTTCTTCAAGGCTCCCAATCTGCTTCCCGTCTATGTTCCCACCGGCAAGTACACGCAGATTGCGGAGCCGATGTTCGGCTTCTATATCAACTTCGGCACCGCCGGCAAAGCTCACTGAGAAGCCTCTGAATAGCTCGATTGATCGAAGGGTACGGGCTTTAGCCCGTACGTAAGACCCGGCAAAATCGTCAGGGCTTTATCCCCTGCGGGAATGCCGGCTCACAAAACGAGAACCTGCTCGGAGATTTCAGAGATCTCTTTAACCCTGATCGCAACAATGCCTATCATTCGAACGCAAGCACTGGCTCGCGCGTGCGGAACGTCAGCGGGCGCGGCGCACCATCAAGGCGTCAGCGGGCGCTGACGAGCATCATCGGATCGGGGACAACGCGGCACAGGCCTTCGCCGGACTTCCAGGTCGTACCGTCGGCATACGTGATCGAGTCGACGTCGATGGAATACACAGCTGAATACCCGCGCAGCACCAGCCCGGCGCCGGTTTCACCCATCGCATCCCTGGTAAAGCTCACGTTGAGAGAGCGGCTGATCTGCGCCGGGCCATCTGCACCCAGTTCCACAGGGAGAACGCGCGACTTAGGCGTCAGGCCATGAACCGTCACGCGAGCGCCGGCAACTGACGAGCTTTCTTTGTCGGCCAGCGAAAGGAAGATGCGCTGGGAGAATCCCGGCTCGGAGGGTTCAGCTTTGCGCGTAGCCACCAGGCCGCCATCCCAGCCCTGCTTCGCGCTGAATGAAACCGGGCAGCCGGAGTTCGCATGAACGTTGGACCAGTCAAGGACAAGCTTGGACTGAGATTGCAGCGCACGGGAATCGAATTTCTGAGAACGATACTGATCGACGGCCTGCGCGGCCAACATCGCCGTGCTAGCAAGCAATGCAACCGAGATCGCAAAAACGCGCTTCATCGGAGTCTCCCTTCGGTCATCGAGCCTTCGTGCGATCCCACCCTTCCGCAAAAATCGCGAAAGGATGGGGCACGGATTGTTGATAGGACACGGAGCATTCGGGTCGTGCCGCCAGGGATTTGCGTACACCCACAAAATACGCCGATTGTCTGACTCGATCAAGGCAGCCTGATTCATCGAGCGCCGACGCATAGCCCGCTCACTCCCCCCGCAAAACCTGCATCGGCTCAACCTGCGCGGCGCGCCTGCTGGGAACAAGCACCGCGGCGGCCGAAATCGCGAGCACTCCCAGAACCGCAATCGCATAGGAGGCGGCATCGAAGCCCGGCAGCTTGCCCAGCAGGTTGCCGAAGACGCGCGCCAGCGCAAAGCTCAACGCCAGTCCCACAGCAATTCCCAGGCCGGCCACACCCACTCCATGCTGCAGCGTCATGGCCACGATCTGCCCACGCCGCGCGCCCAGGGCAAACCGCAACGCGATCTCGAACCGCCGCTGCGCCACGGTATACGCGGTCACTCCATACATTCCCACCGCAGCCAGCAGAATGCTGATTCCCGCAAAGCAGCTCAGCAGCAAGGTGCGGAAACGCTCCGCGCGCGACGACTCGCCCACCGCGTCGCGCATGGTGGTCGAGCTCACCGCCACCATGGGGTAATCGTGCTCCAGCAGTCGTTCCAGCGATTGAACCATCACCGCCGGTTCGCGCCCGGTGCGCACTACGATCTGCATGTCGGTAGCGCGGCCCGCATGTTGTGCGATGGGAACATACAGGGTCTGCGCCGGCGCTGAAGCCGGCGAGTCCTGGCGAACGCTGCCCACCACGCCGACAATGGTCCACCAATACGGGTCTCGGCCGAAATCGTAGCCGCACATGATCTGCTGTCCGATCGGATCCACTCCGGGAAATTGCTGCCGCGCCAGCTCCTGGCTGATCAGCAGCACCGGTGTGCGGTCCCGCGTGTCTGAATCCGCAAGTAGACGGCCCTTGATCAACGGAATACCCATCGTCCGGAAGTATCCGGAAGTAACCGGCTCAACATCGGCGTAAGGCAGCGGCTTTTCACCAGGCTTGAATTCAGTGCGTCCGCGAATGGCGTAGCCCACGTCGACGGGTCCACTGCTCATGGGCACGCCGCCAACGGCCGCCACTTGGCTCACGCCGGGCACGCGCGCCATGGAATCAAGCATGGACTGGAGTCTCACCAGCGTAGTCTGTTCCTGCCCAACCGGCGGAGCAGGCGCGTGGGTGTCGAGCAGAACGAGGTTGTCCGCGTTGAAGGCAAGATACTGGTTGGCCTCGGCAATCATCTGCCGCACCAGCAGCACCGATATCACGCTGAGCGTGAGCGTAAGCGCCACCTGCCCCACGATGAGCCCATCGCGCAGCCGCTGCGAGTGCCCGCTGCCGCTGCTCGTCGCCTGCTCCAGCTTGAGCACAGCGGCCGGACTTACCCGCCATGAGCGCCAGGCCGGAACCAGCGCCGTCACAATCATGGTGGCCGTGCTCGCCAGGAAGGAAAACAGCAGCACGTCCGTGTTCAGATGCACGTCGCCGAGCCGCGGAATCTCTGCCGGCGCCATCAGCGTGAGCACGCGCAGCGCCGGCTCGGCGATCAGC
>JBAUBR010000101.1:0-3601 GCA_049676965.1 Occallatibacter sp. | reverse complement strand
TTACATCGCCGTGCGCACGCTTCTTACGCCATGCCTGAACCCAGAGATCGAAAACGTAATGGAGGTAGATATTCGCGAGCAGCGGCGATGCACTTCCGCCCTGCGGCGAGCCTGCCTCCGCAAACGTTCGCACTCCCTTTTCCAGCACGCCCGCGTTCAGCCATTTCTGGATGAGCCGCACGACGCGCCGGTCCGATATCCGATGCTGGAGAAACCGGACCAGCCACTCGTGCGACAGCCGGTCGAAAAAGCTGCGCACATCCAGGTCCAGCACCCAGTTCACACGTCTCTCGTGGAGTCCACAGTACAGGGCGTCCAGCGCCTTATGCTGGCTGCGTCCTGGCCGGAACCCATAAGAGAAGCCGAGGAAATCGGTCTCGTAGATGCTGTTGAGTACTTCCACCGTCGCTCTCTGAACAAGCTTGTCTTCGAGCGCCGTAACGCCGAGCGGTCGCTGCCGCCCGTCCGCCTTCGGAATGTACACCCTACGCACCGGTTTGGCCCGGTACGCTCCGCGCTTCAGTCTATGGGAAAGGTTCTGGAGATTCTCCTCAAGAGCCTCGCCGTAGTGCCGCCACGTCTCTCCGTCCACACCGGCTACGCGGCAACCTGAATGCCCGCCTCGCTTCAGGGGAATTCCAGATCGTCGATCGTTCGCAGAGCCAACCAGCCCGCCAGTTCACCACGGCCAAGACTATTGAGGCCGAGCACGAGATTGTCCGTTGTGTACGTGAGGGCCAGAACAGGGTCGAGCCCGTTATGTCGCGCCAGCAAGCCATCGCAGTGACCGACCAGCACACGCATCTCAACCGCGCTCAAAAGAGCGTGGTTGAGGATGTGCTCAGCTCTCCCGACCGTGTTCAAGGTGTCCAGGGCTACGCCGGCGCGGGCAAAACAACCACACTCTCCGTCGTTCGCAGCGCCGCCGAATGGAACGGCTACGCGGTCGAGGGCTTCGCCCCGACCTCACGCGCCGCTCGCCAGCTTAGCGAGGCGGGCATTGAATCAGGAACTCTGCAAGGGTTCCTTGCCCGTACCCCCAACCCGGCCACTCAACAGCAACGACACTTCTATTTTGTCGATGAATCAAGCCTCGCCAGCACCAACCAAATGCGAGAACTTCTTGCGCGTCTCGGTCCTAACGACCGTGTGCTGCTGATCGGTGACACCCGCCAGCACCAGGGCGTTGAAGCAGGCCGTCCATTCGAGCAGTTGCAGGACGCCGGGATGCGCACCGCGAAGCTGGATGAAATCGTTCGGCAGAAAGACCCGGCGCTGAAGTCAGCAGTGGAATTGCTGGCCACAGGCCAAGTTTCCGCAGCCCTTGAATCGCTTCAGCAGCAGGGCCGCGTGATGCAGATTCCCGGCACGGAAGAGCGCATCCGTGCCATCGCCATAAGCTACGTGCAGTCTCCTGAAAAGACCCTGATCGTCTCGCCCGACAACGCGTCCCGCCACGAATTGAACGTCGCCGTTCGACAGGAATTAAAAGCCAACGGAACAGTGGCGTTGGAAGATCACAGTTGGCGCGTCCTCATTCAGCGCCAGGACATGACTGGCGCCGACCGCGCCTGGGCCAATCACTACGAAACCGGCGATGTGGTTCGCTATGCGCGCGGCAGCAAAAACATCGGAATCGAGGCGGGTTCCTATGGAATTGTGGCCGCAATCAATCCTTCAGCAAATCTGCTCAGCATCGAAATGCAATCGGGCGAACTCGCTACCTACGACCCGCGCCGGCTCACCGGCATCAGCGTCTACCGCGAAGTGGCTCATGATTTCTCAGTTGGAGACCGGATCCAATTCACTGCACCGGACAAAAAGCTCGGCGTCGCCAACCGTGACCTTGCCGTCATCGAGTCCATCTCGTCGGATGGCCGCCTCACCGTCCGGCTCGATGGCAACCGGCAGATCGAGTTCAACACGGCGGATCATCGTCACTTTGATCACGGCTACGCGTTCACCAGCCACAGCGCCCAAGGCCTTACTGCCGAACGGGTTCTCATTCACGCGGACACGGCCGTCCATCCCGACTTGCTCAATTCGCGCTTCGGCTACGTCTCCGTCTCGCGCGCCAGTCACGAGGCCACCATAATCACGGACGACGCGGTAAGACTTGGCCGGCAACTCGGGGTAGAAATCAACAAGACATCCGCACTGCAAGTCAGCCAATCGACGCCCATCGTGCAAGGAATCGGACTCGCGTGAACGACAAATTGTGTTCATCCAACATGCAGGTCAAGCATCCTTTCCAGGGAGAAGACCATTGCTACCTCTTGCACGACGACTTGGTTCCACTCTGCAGCCAAGGAGGCTTCCCGGTCACCAAGATCAACAATATGCCACGTCTGGAGATGCGAGTATGCTCAAGAAAGGTATGGCGCTAAATCGAGAATTCTGTTTCGACGGAGATCCAGGATGTCGGGAACCTTCCGGCACTTCCATTGCTTTGGGAAGATTGCATCTTCGGGCCACAACGGTGTTCGATACCTACTGGAAGTTTGCATGTGAGCGCCAGGCCATCTTTCTCCGCAGATTAGAAGGCACAGCGCCGTGGACTCGGGATCCCATTCTCTCCACCTTCCGCTTCACCAATCCATACCGCGCCTCGGATCGTGTGAGTCAGTTTCTTATTCGCGAGGTGGCTTACAAAGGAGACCAGTCGGTAAACGAACTGTTCTTCCGCATCATTTTATTCAAACTGTTCAATAAAATTGAGACTTGGCAATTGCTGACGAGTGAGGTCGGAGAACCTTCTTACGCTGATTACTCATATCATATCTATGATCGCGTACTAACGAAGGCGCTCGAATCGGGATCGAGAATATATTCTGCCGCCTACATCATGCCGTCCGGAGGCCGTTCGGGGCTGGACCGGAAGCACCAATCCCACCTGCTCTTGCTGGAACGGATGATTCGCGAAGACGTTCCTGGACGAATCTCGAACATGAGACGCATGGCAGATGCCTTCAAATTGCTTCGGTCCTATCCGATGCTGGGAGACTTTCTGGCTTATCAGTTTGTAACAGATCTCAATTACAGCACGCTTTGCGATTTCGGCGAGGACGAGTTCGTCGTGCCAGGTCCCGGGGCACGCGACGGTATTCGCAAATGCTTTCCTGAACTGCCGATATCAAAATCGGCTGAAGTCATCGAGGCCGTTTGCGAAGTTCAAGAGGAGCAATTCAATCGTCACGAACTCGACTTCAAGACGCTATGGGGAAGACGGCTACAGCTCATTGACTGTCAGAATCTATTCTGTGAAGTCGACAAGTATGCACGAATAGCTCACCCGGACATTGCCGGAATCTCGGGGCGTATCCGAATCAAGCAGTCATATCGCCCGAAAGGAGCTTTGCCAAAATTGTTTTTCCCGCCGAAGTGGAAGATCAACGATCACATTCCAATCGCATTTCGCGCACCCGATTGTAGCCGAAACTTCGCCGCAGACACTGAAGTCGCTGTCCCGGAATTGGGTGAGCGATATCTAAACCCCATCTTGCGCGCAGCGCGGGCATGAGGCACTTTGGAGGGATGAGAAAACGTGGAGCGGATTTGTGGGCAAAATGGCGAGGTTTAGTTTCCGAGCAGTTGGCAAGCG
>JBAUBR010000100.1:0-14249 GCA_049676965.1 Occallatibacter sp. | reverse complement strand
GTCTGTGTGTCTGCGTTGGCCGCGCTCGGATTGCTGTGGCAGCCGGCGGTGTAAAGCACTACGGCGAGAGCAAGCGCCGTAAGGGGCGCAATTCGAGGGAGGGATTTCATGTGTTGATCTCCAATGGGTTGGGTGGGGTTCGATGAGAATTTTTGACCCGCGCATAATCGGTGTACCGTTGTTGCGATGAAGAATATTTTCAGCCTCCCGCGGCCTAATTGGAAGTTTTTTCGCGTTTCGATCCCGGCGGCAAAGACTGCCCGCGGCCGTTGGCGGGCGGAGCGGTCACGGGCACGCGTCCCGGGCGCGTCTTCGCAACCGGCTGGCAGAGCGCCGAGTTCTGCCCGCGCGCCAGCCCCGAGACCACGTCCTGACCGCGGCAGAGCCGCTGTTTCATATCGTCGGCCTGCTTGCCGCCGAGCACTTGGATCTGATCGAGATTGGTGAACGGGTCGACGTCGTAGATATAAACAAAATCGTCCGCGGGCTTCAGCTTGCCGTAATCGAAGTGTCGCAGCGTGGAGAGAAACTCTCGTCCGTTCTCCTCCGCCATCACCGCATAAACCTGCGTCAGGTCGATCTGCGCCGGCGTGTTCGCGCTCCACACGGGCGCTCCCTGGCCGTCGCGAATCCAGCGCGCCGCCCACACGTGTTGCAAAATGTCGTAGCGAAAGGCGGTGAAAAACGTAGACGCCTGGCAGTCGACGCAGTTGTCGTAGAGCACCGCCAGCTCCCGCGGCCTGCCCTGCGCGAACAGCATCCAGTCCAGCAGGCGCAGGTTCATGCCCTTGAGCAGCAGCGTGAGCTGATGATTGGTGAGCGAAACGCTCCATATCGAGAATGAATCTCGATTGGGTGCGGCTTGTGGCGATGAGCGGAGCGTAGTGACAACCAAAGCCGCGTCATATTCCACGCCGATCTCGCGGATCGCGGTCCAGTCCTCTGTTGCCAGGGCGCGCGTCACCCAGACTACAACGTCCTGGTCGCTCGGTGCGTGAAAGTCGATCCAGCGAAAATTATCGGGCGCCTGCTGTGCTTGAGTTGAAGGCGCTGCGAGCGTGGCGGCAAAAATAAGTGCGCTCAGGATTCCGGGCCTCGGGATTCCGGGCCTCGGGATTCGGGGGAAGACGAACCGCATGGGTTTAGATATATCAGAGCGCGGCGCGCCTCAACGGTTCGCATCCAGCCGCGCCAGGTTCGCCTTGGCCTGCGCGTGATCCGGCTTGAGGCGCAGTGCGTGTTCAAAGTCCGCGCGGGCTGCGGCGATCTGTCCGGTGCGCGCCTCCAGAACGCCGAGATTGTTCCAACCGTCGGCATCGTCTTCGAGCAGCTTGAGAGCGGCGCGCTGCTCTTCAATCGCTTCCTGAAATGAGCCGGTAGCGGCCAATTCCTGCGACAACGCCGAATGCAACAACGGATCGCCGGGCTTCAACTGCGCGGCTTTGCGCAGCTCGGCGAGCGCATCCTGCTGCCGGCCGGCTTGCGCGTAAACGCGGGCAAGCTGCTCATGCGCGTCGGCCGACGATGAGTCAAGTCGAACCGCGGCGGTCAGATGCTCGATGGCTTCCTCGTTCTGCCCGGATTCTATTTCGATTGCGCCCAGCCCTTCCAGCGCGGGTACATTTTGCGCATCAATAGCGAGGCTACGGCGGAACTCGGCCTCCGCCGCATCGGTCTGGCCTTCGTTCGACAGAGCGGCTGCCAGGCCGGCATGAACTTCCGCGTCCTCAGGACATGCGTCGATCTGCGCGCGAAAATCGGCTTCCGCATCTTTCAACTGCTGGTGGCGCAGCTCCAGGTTCGCCA
Organism: Occallatibacter sp.; assembly: GCA_049676965.1. GTDB lineage: Bacteria > Acidobacteriota > Terriglobia > Terriglobales > Acidobacteriaceae > Telmatobacter. The sequence goes on along the minus strand of JBAUBR010000100.1, from coordinate 12,443 downwards.
GGTCGAATCGGGCGTCGCAGCCGCCTGAACGATCTTCGCCCGCTGCATCAATCGCGCCGCGGTAACGCATTGAAGCCTGTTGCCATTGCCCGGCGCCATCCAACGCCGCGCCCAGCGCAGTCAGGGTCCGCGCATCGTTGGGAGCGAGCTTGAGCTCCTGCTCGTAAACCGCCTCGGCCTCCGCAAACTTGCTCTGCCCGGCGAGCGCCGCGGCCAGGTTGTAAAGGCTCACTCGGTCCGTGGGCATTTTATGCAGGCGGTTGCGCATCCAGGCTTCTTCGAGCAGCAAGCGCGGGTCCGGCGAACCGGGCGGAGTGTTGACCGGCAGCACCTGCAGCCACAGGTGCGACATCTCATCCACTGAACGGTTGCCGGCGCGCACGCGGATGGGCGGGGAATTCGGATTGTGCACATTGGCCGCCGAGTTGTCGTAGGCATAGCGCATGTGCAACACCGAGCCTTTGGGCAGCAGAAGCGGCTCCTTGTAGCGATACACCGACTGCCGGTCGATGTCCCAGTTGCGAATCCACACCAGCCACTTCTTCTGCCCATCGGGCAATATCGCCCAGCCTTCGAGATCGTGCCCGAGATAATGCGCGTGCGGATAGACGCCGAGGACGTCGACATCCACCGGCAGCGTCAGCGAGTCTTCAACAACAAAGTGGCTGTCGCCCGCGGGAATGTCGAGCGCATCGTCGCGGTCCAATTGCAACAGCATGGGAAAGTGCCTCGGCCGCTCGTCGGTGAAGTAAAGTCCGATCTCTGCGTCGATCGTCTCCGGCTTGCCCGATGGCTTGAGGTGAATGTTGAGGACCAGATCGTTGCCGGGGTCGAGTCGGAGGGGCATTCCATCGGGTTCGACTAGAGCGGGCGTGTCAGGCTTCCAGAAGAGAAAATGGCTGTCGGGATCGAAGCGATTGCCCGCATCCATCAGCAGTTCCATGCCGGGAATGCCATCCTGCCAGTCCGCCGGGTGCTGGCGGCGCAGGCTCTCTGTCCGATCGATGAGGATGTTGGCGTGATGGACAACCTTCGGCGCGGAAGGGCGAATCTCCAGCGCGCGGATGTAATGCGTCTCTTTCAGAGGGTAAGGAAGAATCAGATTGCGGAAAACGTCAGTGCCTCCGGCAGGCAGTGTGAAAGGACGCTCCGCTTTGAGAATGAGGTCGGGCTTGCCGAGCTGCCACGTTGCGTCGTAGTGCGGCGGTGCGGGAGCCTCCGCGGCGTCGCCCTGCGGCATTCCATCGCTCGCCCAGCGTTGGATGAGCGCGCGGTCAACATCGCTGAGTCGGCGCACATCGGCAAAATCTCCGAAGCCCGGCTCGGGCAGCCACGGCGGCATGAAGCGCGACTGCGTGACGAGGAGAATCTGCGGCCCCCAGCGCTTTGCGTCCTCGAAGGTGAGCAGGCTGAACGGCCCCGCGCCGCCGGGATGATGACAGGTGGTGCAGTTCTTGTAGAGCACTGGCGCAAGATCGCGGCTCCAAGTCGGCGTTACGGCGGCACGAGCAGGTTTCTGTTGACTTGCGGAAGCCGATGACGTGCTTGGCGCCTGGCTCGCTTGCGGATTTTCTGCTGCCTCGATGTTGTTCGGCGCTCTCGACAGCAAGCAAGCCAAAGCCGCCAGAGCCGGAATTGCCGCCGTGATGCTCAGGATCTTCATTTCTGCAAAAAGACGATGGAGCAGCCCACCGGCGGCCCTCCCGGTTGCGGCGCCGGCTTGCCGGCCAGTGCCGCGCGGATGGCCGCTTCCAGATCGTGGTGCTGGGGCTGAGGCCGCTCCTGGCCCAGAGAAATATAGCGGTCGTCGATGCGGCCGCGGTAAACCTCGTCGAGATCCGTGCCGTGAACGACAAAGACGGCAGCCTCGGGGGTCGTCGACGCATGAGCGCGCTCCACGAGCTCCTGGCGCGGATCGAGAGCTGTGTCTTCGTGAATCGCGAAGTCCCGGTTGTGCTGCGCAACCACGGTTGCGGTGTCTCCGGGATTGGGAAAAACCCACCAGATGCGCGCGTTTGGAGAAAACTCTTTGCTCAATCGCGCAATGTCAGGAACGTATCGGTTGGAGATCGGGCAATCGCTGGCGGCGAAGATGAGGATAACGACGCGAACGCCGGGACCGGCGAGATCGCGGATAGGACTGCCATTAAGGCCGAAGCCAAAATCGGGCGGTGCTCCTGCAAGGGCTCGGACGATGCAAGCGGGCACTAAGAAAAACGCAAACGCAATTCGAAACATCGCCTCTTAGCCGATTTTTCTGAGAAGCTGCTCAACTTCACCGATTGTCTCTTCCCCGCCGTAGACGCTCTCGCGAACTGCATCGAACAGATCGCTGTATGCTCGGAACCTCTTCACCCGCTCCTGCACGATCTCCCCGTTCGAGACGCCTGGCCAGTTATTCGCGACGGACTCAAGGACTGGACGTTGATCTTTCCAAAGCTGGAGCGTAATCGCGCGGTTTTCCCCTGAAACAATCAGCCAAACATGAAATCTATACCCTTTATCCAGATCGACGGAAAACTCTTCCCTGCCCATAGGATTGGCCATGATTCGCCAATCAAGCTTATTAGCTAGCGTTTTTTCCAAGAGATCTCGTGCGAACTGGTCAAGTTTCTCGCTCATGGTACCTCCCGATCGCCTTTTGCCCGGATTCGACCCAATACTGCGCCCAATTCCTGCATGATCGCCAGTGTGTCGCAGAACAAGTCTCTCTTCGCCGAGACACTTAGCGGAAATTCCTCCTGGCGAGGAAGTCGGCAAGACGCTGGCAGCTTGACTCCACATTTCTAAGTTTATCCGCATCATGGGCAAGGAAGCGATCAAATTCTCGTCGGTCGCGCGCGATGCGAAGAACGATCTCCCGAACCTGAACGATCGCTTCTGCGCGCCTCTCGCACTCGACCCATGTTGCGAACTGCTCGGCAAGACGAACAATCTCGGCGAAAGAGTCTGCCGCATTCCGGTGGAGAATGGCTTCGCGTGCCTGTGTAGCGGCCTGTTTGGCTCCGGTCGCCTGTCGAACCGCCCATAGGGTCAAAGCCAACCCCGCCACACCCACTCCGGCATTCGACCAATCGAACCAATCGCGCGCGATCATTATTGGGTTTTCTTTCGGACAGCATACCGCACAATTAAGCGCCGTGCTAGATTCCCAGCTTCGCCCACATCGCATCCACCTTGGCCTTGGTGGCGCGATCCATCTCGATCATCGCCGGCCAGGGGCGCTCGAAGCCTTCGGCTCTCCACTTGCGCGTAGCGTCGATGCCCATCTTGGACCCGTAATTGGACAGGCGCGAAGCGTGATCGAGCGAGTCGATCGGCCCCAGTGTGAACTGGATATCGCGTTCGGGATCGATGTTGTTGGCCACGCGCAGCACCACTTCGCCGATGTCCTGCACATCGCAGTCTTCATCCACCACGACAATGCATTTCGTAAACATCGCCTGGCCGAGCGACCAGATGGCGTTCATCACCTTGCGCGCCTGGCCCGGATAACTCTTGCGGATCGAAGCGATCATCAGGTTGTGGAAGACAGCCTCGACCGGAAGATGAATGTCCACGAGTTCGGGAATCGTCATCTTCATTGCCGGCAGGAATATGCGTTCCACAGCCTTGCCCATCCAGGCATCTTCCATGGGCGGCTTGCCGACGATGGTCGCCGCGTAGATGGGGTTCTTGCGATGCGTGATGCAGGTGAGATGGAAGACCGGGTATTGATCGGTGAGCGTGTAGAAACCGGTGTGATCGCCGAACGGACCTTCCCCGCGCAGCTCGCCCAACTCAACGTAGCCTTCGAGCACAATCTCCGCGTGAGCGGGCACTTCGAGATCGACAGTCTCGCATTTGACGATCTCGACAGGCTTGCCGCGCAGGAAGCCGGCGATCAGGAATTCTTCGATCTCCGGCGGCGCGGGAACGATGGCGGCAAATGTGGTTGCCGGATCGGTTCCGACAGACACGGCGACCTCGAGCCGCGAGCCGCTTACATTGCCTAGCGTCACCTGCGGCAGGCCGCCGATCGGGCCTTCGGGTATCGCAACCGCGCCGCCGGCCGACTCGGCCATCGCTGCGACACGCGCGCTCGCGTTGCTCATCGCGGCTGAACCCTCCACACCGGCCGCCGCTGCTCTGCGCATGGCCTCGCGATAGTGTTCCGCAGCCACTTTCTGCCGCTGCCAGTGCATTCCCGTGGTGCGGCCGTCGTACACCTGCATGCGATACATGCCGATGTTGCGCTTGCCGGTGCGCGGGTCGCGCGTGTGCACGCAGGGCAGCGTGATGAATCGACCTCCGTCGTGCGGCCAGCATTTGAGAATGGGAAACTCGCCGAGATCGAAGTTGTCGCGCCCGTTGTTGTCTTTCCCTTTCCCGTTGTTGTCTTCACCATTAAGGATGACTTCCTTGCATCGCGCGTCTTTCGCGCTCACGGTCTTCGGAAATGCGCTGCTCAGCGCACCCAGTTGCGGCAGCATCTTGAGCTTGTCGAGAAATCCTTCGGGCGCCTTGAGATTCATCAAGCCCGTGATGCGCTCGGCGATCTCTTCGATGCGCTGCACACCGAGCGCCAGCGCCATGCGGCGCTCGCTGCCGAATTGATTGATCAGAACCGAGTGGCCGGGATGGCCCTTGACGTTCTCAAACAGCAGCGCCGGTCCGCCCGGCGCGTAACCTTCGGGTGCCCCATCCTTCGAGCGTTCTTTGCTCGAAGGGTGGGCACGCGCGCCGATCTTCGAAACGCGATTTGTAATCTCCGTAATCTCGAGCTCCGGCGAAACCTCTTCGCGGATGCGCTTCAACTCGCCATGCTTTTCCAGCGCCGCAATCCAATCGCGTAAATCGTCGTAGGCCAAGGCGTTCAGCTCCGGGACAATTCGTCCGTCCCCCACTCATACTAAGGCTTGAAGATGCTGCGGCCGCGGAGGCCCGCGGCAAATTTCCCCTTCTTCCGCGGCTGGATTGAAACGCCGGCGTCTTTGCCAACCACAATAGCTATGTGGCATACTCGCCGCCACGACGAAGCTCGATTGAAAGGACCTCCTCCATGCGATCTTCCCGCAAATACGAATGTTTTCCTTATTTCAAACTGCGCAAGCCTTCCCAACGAGCTGCCGCAGCCACTCCAGCCGCCGATGCAGGCCCGTGGAATCTGCCCGACCTGTGCGCGGCTTACAACTGGCCCACCGGGCTCGCCGGCGGCGGCGTAATCGCCATCGTCGAGCTGGGCGGCGGCTGGGTGCAGTCGGACATGGATTCGTTCTTCCAGTCCATCGATCAGCCCACGCCGTCGATCACCGATGTCTCGGTAGACGGCACCGAGAACGACCCCGATCAGAGCATCGGGTCCGCGGACGATCCCGACTATGAGGTCGCGCTCGATATCCAAGTTGCCGGTGCGTCCTATTACGCGGCAACCGGGAAGGCCGCAACCATTCGCGTCTATTGGTCGCAGGACATCGGCGAAGCGGTGCAAAAGGCAACTTCAGATGGCTGCGATGTCTGCAGCATCTCCTGGGGCTCGGACGAGGCCAACTGGGGCAACACCGCCGCCGAGCAGATGGAGTCGGACGCCCAGGCCGCGACCGCCGCGGGAATGATCGTGTTTGCCGCTTCCGGCGACAACGACTCGAGCGATGGCGGTTCAACTCCCGCGAACGTGGATTGCCCGTCTTCCTGCCCGCACGTTGTGGGCTGCGGTGGAACCTACAAGAGTTCAACGTCGGAGACGGTGTGGAACGACAACCCCGGCGAAACCGATGGTGAGGGAACGGGTGGAGGTTATTCGACGATCTTCCCGGTGCAGTCGTTTCAAATTGGCGCGCCGCCGGCGCCGGCGGGCACCAAATACGGCACTGGACGCATGGTTCCCGACGTCTGCGCGGACGCCGATCCCGATACCGGCTACGAGATCTTCGTCCACGGCTCAACCACCGTGGTCGGCGGCACCAGCGCTGTGGCACCGCTCTACGCGGGACTTTTTGCCTCGTTCGGGACCAAGCTTGGGTTTGTCACGCCCACGCTTTGGGAAAATCAAACGGCCTTCAACGACATCACCGTCGGCAGCAACGGCTTTTACAGCGCGGCCGTCGGTCCCGATCCGTGCAGCGGCATCGGGTCGCCTATCGGGACCAGCATTGCCGCGCTGTTCGTCCAGGGGGCGTAGATTCTCACTGCGCGAACTCGACGGCGGCCGTGGGCGGATTCACCGGCTGAATCGCGTCCAGTGGAAATCCCAGCCGCTTCCATTCGTCGAATCCGCCGCGCAACGGCCGCACGCGCTCGATGCCCAGCTTGTGCAGCGTCATGGCGGTCTTGGCGGCAGTGGCCTCGCTGGGGCACGTGCAGTAGAGGATGATGTCGCGGTCGCGCGGGATTTCACCGGACTTTGCCGCGAGCGCTTCAGGCGAAATGTGCAGCGCACCGGGCAGGGTAAAGGGATCGGGCAACAATTCCAGCGGATGACGCAGGTCGACGATGTAGACGGGCTCGCCGGCATCGAGCTGTTTCTTCAGCTGTTCAGGTTCCAGCCGCGAGGCGACGAGTTGGCGAAGAACCATCCGGCGGCGCAACAGCCTGGCGACGAAGAAAGCGATAATCGCCACAATCAGCAGCGCCCCTGAGAACCGGCCCACCCAGTTCAGCAGGCTGGGATCGCGCTTGAGGATATCGCCGAAGAGTCTGCCCACTGTCAGGATCGCCGTCAGCCAGAGCGCGGCGCCCATGCCGTCGAAAAGTATGAACTTTCCGTAGGACATGCCGTTTTCGCCAGCCACCGGCGGCGTGAGCAAGGCCAGGCCGGGCACGAATTTAGAAGTCAGCAGCATCACCTCGCGGCGGCGGCCAAACGAGTTCTGTGTACGGCGAACGCAGGTCGTCGGTTCGAGCGATAGTTTGCAGAGAAGCCGCAGCACCAGGTGTCCGTACCGCCGGCCCACCAGGAACCAACTGCTGTCGGCTATCAGCGTGGCCGTCAGACTGACAGCCAGCGCCAGCGGCAGGCTGAGCCGGTGCTCTGCAGAGAGCGCCCCCGCCGCCAGCAGCACCGGCATTGCCGGCACAGGCAAGCCGCACTGCTCCACAAAAACCCAGATGAAGAGCAGCAAGTATCCGTAAGTGATCAGAATGTCTGTGGGCAAAGTCATAGGGGAAGTCCGGAGTTCGTTTGAATTGCGTTCCCACCCCAGTTCACAGGAGACGGCAAGCTCGGTTCGGGAGTGGCACTTAATAGTATCGGATGTACCTGCAGCCTATTCGTTGCAAATGGTCGACGGCGAATTTTCATTTCGTCAGGCTCATCGCTCAAAAAGGCGCTCAATCGTCTTCATCGGCAGGAATAGCCTGTCGGGTTGTTCCGGGAAGGTGGTGAAGTCGTGCCTGAGATAGAAGTCCCGTGCACCCGCCTTGGCGTCCACGACAACCGCCCAGGAGGCCACCTGCTTCGAGCCAACCCACGCCCGCTCAAGAGCATGAAGCAGCAGGAATTCGCCCAACCCCTGTCTGTGGAGCGTTTGTGCGACAGCCATTCGTCCGAGTAGCGTAGCCGGAAGAGGAAACCTCGGCAGATTTTTTCCCGGGTCCGGTGGTAGCTCCGCTGCCAGAATTGAATGCGCAGAAAGTGTGTAGAAACCGGCGATTGTTTTGCCATCCCCGGTAAGGACGAAAACGGCAGCGAGTTTGCGCTTCATATCCTGACTCGCCTGCTGGCGCAGATATCGATCGAGTTCGGGGGCCCCGCAGGCAAATGCTGCACGATCATGATTCTGCCCGAGCGGTTCTATTCGGTATTCGTCCGCAAACGTCCATCCTGCCACTATTTGCCTGCGCGCTGCTTGTAGCGCTTCACTGCGGCCTTCATTCGTCCGCCGGGCTTCGGCGGATTAAGCAGAGCCTGGACAAATACGTCGCGGTCCCGGTCTTCCAGTGTCCAACTGGTGTGCAATTGAATTGTCTTAATTGCAGCCGCATCTGCGTGTTGAACAATGAAGTCGGAGAGGGAAAGTCCCTTGATACTGGCTGCGCGCTCAATGCGCTCTTTCTGTTCCGGAAGAAGACGGGCCTCTGTCCGTTCGGTGCGAAGGGCAAGCGTCATGTCATCCGCCTTTGCGATTGTACGGGAATTCGCCGTACACTCAGAATCCATGCTCTTCCAGTTCGGCGATTCTGTCAAATCGGGACCCAACGAAAAAGCCGCCCGCGGGCGGCTTTTTCGCTGGGTCGGATTTCGTTGCGCCGCTAGCGGCTCGCCGGTGCGGCGGAAATCGCTGCCACGGCCTTGTCGGCGAAGTAGTTGCGGTCCCACAGGTTTTTGTAAAACTCGCCGGTCAGCTCCGCCGCGCGGGGGCCGAAGGTAGGCCGGCCGCCTTCGAGGAAAAAGACCGTGACCAGACTCCCCTGGGCCGACTGGGAGTAGGAGACAAACCAGCCGTAGCGGGTTCCGTCGTTGGAGCAGGTGCCGGTTTTGCCGAAGACCGGCAACTCCTGGAAGTTGGCGCGCAGCCGGCGCGCGGTACCGTACTCGACCGCGCCGGCCATCCCGTCCTGCAGGTCGGGAATGAACCGCGCGATGTCGAGCGTCCGCTTGATCCTGGGCTCGAAGCTGGCAACTTCTTCGGGAGTGGTTGGGTGCTGGAGATAATAGAGTGTTCCGCCGTTGGCGATGGCGGCAACAAACGCGCCCAGTTGCAGCGGGGTCATGTTGACGCCCTGCCCAAAGCTGCACATGCGGCCCACGCCGCCATCTGACGCAGGTATCTCTTCTTCGGGATACGTGCCAAGCTGCTCGCCTTCGATGTTGTAGCCGGCCAACTCGCCCAGGCCGAACTGCGTGGCATAGTGCCGCACGCGTTCGAAGCCGAGCTCGCGGCCCAGTTCTTCGAAGTAAAGATTGTTGCTCTTGGCAATGGCCTCGGTCATGTTCATGCGCCAGCCGCCCAGGTTGACCGGCGTGTCGCGGGTGACCAGGTCCTCAGAGAGCGCCGCAAGCGCCACGGAGAGCTTGATGGTGGAACAGGGCTCGGCGCCGCCGGAGAGCGCCAGCTTCTGGTTGACCATGGCCAGAATGCGCCCGTTGGAAGGGTTGATGACCACGGCCGTGCCGTTCATGTCGCCTAGCGCGTCGATGGCGGCCTGGCGGACGACCGGATCCTCGCCGGTAGTAATGTCGCCGGCAAAGATGTCACCGGTGGCGAAAGAACTGGCTGTGAAGCGCTCGTAATAGCGGTGGTGGGTGATCGAAAGAGAAGCTCTGCGAACGCCGGCTCTTGCCGTGCGTCTCACCGCCGTGTGCCGGACGGGAACTGCCGCGGCTTTGGCGTGGACGCTTGCGGATGTCGTTGCCGATTTGGATGCGTGAGCCACGGTATGCCGTGCGGCATGGTGGCTCGCCTTCAAGCCGGCTTCAGAAGTTTTGGCGTGATGCAACGATCGCGGAGCGTCAAGGCTCCACGCGCCGCCAGTGCCAACCAAGATCAATCCCAGAGCCACAACGGAAGAAAACTTCATTCAGCCAATTTCCTCTCAAAGCATTTACTAGCCGTGCACCTAAGTGGCCGCGCAACGGTTGCCGTACATATCGGCCATTCCGCGGACTCCATAAAGCGCGCCGATGGCTCTCGATTCCTGATGTCTATAGACTGCCAGACATTTCGGTTACCACGTGTGATTTACGGCACCGTAGAATTCAGCCTGTTGATTCCTTATACAATGTCAATCGGGCAGAAAATGCGGAAGGAGCGAACCAGCAACTGGCTTCTAAGATGCTTATTTGCACTATACCGCGCACCCTTCCCATTTTGAAACGGAAAAAACCGCCCACCGGTACGAAAGTGGTAGCCCCATAACACCAATGGTAACGCAACAGAGCCGGCCGTCGGCTGCAGAAACAGGACCGGTGCGGCCGACTAAAACTGGCCCCGGCGCATGAATGCCGGAACGTCGAGATCGTGTTCCGATTCTTCCTCGGCTTTCGAAAACAGCGCCGCTGCTGAGGGGGTGCGCTGCTCCTCTTCCGCCGGTGTTGCCGGGCCGCGCGCAGCGGAGGTGAAGTCCGAAGCGTAATCCCGCGGCAGCGGCGTGTAGACAGGCTCCTCGGCCAATTCCGCGAAGCGCGGACGGGCCGATTCCGCTTCGGGATCCGAGTCCGCCTTGCGCTTCGACTCCCTGGCAGCCTTTGCCGTCGCAGAGGAGTTGCCGTTCTGCGGTGCTGCCGCGGCCGACACCGCGAAAAAGGCCGGCTCACCGGCTGCGATCCGTTCCTGCTCAGGCTCCTCGTCTTCGCTTTGGAAGCGCGGCGGCGCGGATGCGAGAACCGGCGCCGTCTCCCGCATCCAGTTTCCCGCGGTTACAACCGGCACGGAAACCACCGGCATTTCGGCCACGTTCAACATGCGCGCGCGCCGGTCCGGCATCTGGTCGCGGAAGCCGGTGGCAATCACCGTGATCTTGACCTCTTCGCCCATCTTTTCGTCCAGCACCGCGCCGAAGATGATGTTGGCGTCTTCGTGCGCCGCCGACTGGATGAGCGACGAAGCCTCATTGACCTCGGAGAGCTTGAGCGAACTGGAGCCGGTGATGTTGATGAGGATGCCGCGCGCCCCGTCGATGGCCCCGGTTTCAAGCAGCGGCGAAGCCATGGCCGCCTGCGCCGCTTCGACCGCGCGACGCGAGCCGGAACACACCGCAGTGCCCATCACCGCGTGGCCCATTCCCGCCATCGTCGTCTTCACGTCGGCAAAGTCGCGGTTGATGATGCCGGGGATCGTGATGATGTCGGAGATGCCCTGCACGCCCTGGCGCAGCACATCGTCGGCCACGCGGAAGCTCTCGAAGAAGCCGGCGTCGCGCGCCACGGCGAGCAGTTTCTCGTTGGGGATGACGATCATGGTGTCGACGCTCTCGAGCAGCTCCTTCAGCCCGCGCTCGGCCTGTTGCTGGCGGCGCTTGCCTTCAAACGAAAAGGGGCAGGTGACAACCGCGACCGTGAGAATGCCCATCTCGCTGGCCAGCGAAGCAATCACCGGCGCGGCCCCGGTGCCGGTGCCGCCGCCGAGACCAGCGGTGACGAATACCATGTCCGCGCCTTCGAGCGCCTCAATGATTTTTTCCGAATCTTCAAGCGCGGCGCGCCGGCCCACATCGGGATTGGCGCCCGCGCCCAGGCCGGACGTGAGCCGCACGCCGAGCTGCAGCTTGACCGGCGCCTGCGACAGCTTGAGCGCCTGCACGTCGGTGTTGGCGGCGATAAACTCCACGCCCTCAAGGCGCGCCACAATCATGCGATTCACGGCGTTGCCGCCGCCGCCGCCCACGCCGATCACCTTGATGCGCGCGCCGCGCAGCTCTTCGTCGTGATACTGGATCCGCATCTCTGCCGTTTCGCTCTTCATTTCGATCATGGTTTCGGCCTCCTCAGGCGTTATCGATCTCAAAAACTCGCTGCAAAAATGGCGCGCAGCTTGGCGCGCAGGCTGTTGCCCTCCGCGGCGCGCGTCACGCGCGTGCGGTGCGCATACAAAAGCATTCCCACGGCCACCGAAAACCCGGGGTGCACCAGCTCGGCGGGCATGTTCGACAACCGCACCGGCATCCCCGTTCGCGCCGGAACGCGCAACTGGCTCTCGGTCACGTCGAGCAGGCCGGGCAGCATGGATCCGCCGCCGGTGAGCACGCAGCCCGCGCCCAGCGCATCCAGCACGCCTCCCTGGCGCAGGCTGTCGCGCACAAAGCGCAGCAGCTCGCTGGCGCGCGGCTCCAGAATTTCGGCGATGGTGCGCAGGCGCATCATCTGCGGGTTGGGGTTGGCGATCTCCACTTCCGCAAGCTGCGGAACCGAGGTCACCACGGCATTTCCATATTGGCGCTTCAGTTCTTCGGCCTGCGCAACCGGCATCTGCAGGCCCACGGCAAGGTCGTTGGTGAAGTGATTGCCGCCGATGGGAACCGAACCGGTGTGCGCCACGGCGCCCTCGAAAAACACCACCAGGTCGCTCGAATGCGCGCCGATATCGAGCAGGCAAACGCCCAACTCGCGCTCATCGGCGGAAAGCGTCGCCTCGGCCGCGGCAATCGATTCGAGCACCGTCTCGGTAACTTCAAGTCCCGTGCGGTTGGCGCATGTCACCGTGCTTTGCAGCGCGCTGCCCGAGCAGGTGGCGATATGCAGATCGACCTCGAGCCGCCTGCCCACCATGCCTACGGGATCGAAGATGCCGGGCTGCTCGTCGAGGATGAACTGCCGCGGCAGCAGATGCAGAATCTCACGGTCCGGCGGCCGTTCGACGGCACGCGCCCGCTCCACTGCCGTGCGCACGTCTTCGCGCGTGATCTCGCGCATGCGGTTGCTCAGCTCGAATCCACCATTGGTGTTCAGCCCGCGAATATGCGGCCCGCCCACGCCCACCACGCACTCGTCGATGTTGGCGCGCGCCGCCGCCTCGGCCCATTCGCTG
>JBAUBR010000099.1:0-3800 GCA_049676965.1 Occallatibacter sp. | reverse complement strand
CCGGCTGGCCCCGCAAAGGGCGTAGTGTCTCTTGGGGCCGGAAAACGGCCTCAAGAGATCAAAAAGATAAGCAAAACCCCACGTTTTCGCCGATAAACCGCGCCACAATCAAGAAAGCCAACGTCGGCCGTTTTATCGCTACAAAATCACGCACCTGCGCAGAGGTTCCTTAGGGTGAGCTATCAAGCAAAGGAGATCCCCGTCTACGCCCTTGTGATCGCGAACGGAGGACCGAAATTAACGAAATCAAGTGGGCCACTAGAACTAGCGGGTGGCGGGACCCGGAGTGGGATCATTGAGACCAAAAGTGGTGAAGTTGAAGGTATCAATTCTTCTCTGGATGAATTTGCCGCGGGAGCTTCTGGCCTGATGCCCGAGGTCGGCGATCGTGTTGTGGTCAACAAGACAGGGCTCACCGGCAATTACAATTGGAACCTCAGATGGACGCCCGAGACGGCCACACAGGACCCTGGCGGGGCCAACAACGGCGCATCTCCTCCGCTCGCTTCCAACGATTCAGCTCCGAGTTTATTCACCGCACTACGGGAGCAGCTTGGCCTGAAGCTTGAGTCTCAGAGGGCATTAATTGAAACGCTTGTCATTGACTCCATAGACAGGCCAACAGCGAACTGACTGAACCACTGGCATCAGTAGGCGACAAACCGGGAGTGATGCGACGCAAGCTCGTGAGCGATTCGTTGACTCGACAAAGTGGCTTCCGTAAGATGAATCCTCCTCCGGGCGAGCGAGCTCTTCATGATCGGACAGACCATCTCGCATTACAGCATCGTCGAGAAGCTCGGTGGCGGTGGCATGGGGGTGGTATATAAGGCGCAGGACCTGCGCCTGGATCGATTCGTAGCGCTGAAATTCCTTCCCAACGAACTGTCCGGGGATGCGCAAGCGCTGAAGCGCTTCATCCGCGAAGCCAAAGCCGCCTCGGCGCTGAACCACCCCAATATCTGCACCATTTACGACGTTGGCCAGCAGGATGGACAGGCGTTTATCGCCATGGAATGTCTGGACGGGGTCACGCTCAAGCATTACATTGCCGGGTGTCCTGTGGAGACCGGCCTACTGCTCACTCTGGGCTCGGAGATTGCCGATGCGCTTGATGCCGCGCACGCCGGAGGGATCGTCCACCGCGACATCAAGCCTGCCAATATCCTCGTCACCAGCCGTGGCCACGCCAAGATTCTCGACTTCGGCCTGGCCAAGGTGGCTCCCGCAGCCAGCTCCTCCAGCCGGCTCGCCTCGGGGAACTCGGTCACGATCGATGAGCAGCTCACGAGCCCCGGCGCTATCTTTGGGACCCTATCTTACATGTCGCCGGAGCAGGTGCGGGCACAGGAACTGGATGCCCGCAGCGACCTTTTCTCGTTTGGCGTGGTCCTCTACGAAATGGCGACCGGCCAATTGCCGTTCTCAGGCGAGAGCACCGCCGACATCTTCATGGCGATTCTCAGCGCAGCCCCAGCGTCACTCTGCCGGCTCAATCCTGAAGCGCCGCCGGAGTTGCAGCGGATCGTCGACAAGGCGTTGGAGAAGGATCGCGGACTGCGCTATCAAAGCGCGGAGGAGTTGCGTGCCGATCTGAAGCGGCTGAAGCGGAACTCCGAAGGCCAGCTTCGTTCCGCCTCCGCATTGGTCACGTCGGCGCCGGCAACCGCTGACGCGCTCATCGCGCCTGGGTCTGCACTGGCAGCGACCCGCTCTGCGAGGCTCCGGAATGTTACGGCTGCCGTTCTGACCACCGGGCTGTTGATCGCGCTGCTGGCCGGCGGTCTTTACTATGGTTCCCATCGCAGCAAACCTCTCACGGACAAAGAGACCATCGTACTCGCAGATTTTGACAACAGCACCGGCGATGCCGTCTTTGACAACACGCTGAAGACCGCGCTGAGCGTTGCTCTCGATCAGTCGCCGTTTCTGCGAGTGCTCCCCGACGACAAGATCGCGGAAACGTTGCGCCTGATGACCCGGCCGAACGGCACGCGCCTCACACCGGAGATCGCCCGCGAACTGTGCCGTCGGTCCAGTAGCCGAGCCTACATTGCCGGATCGATTGCCAACCTTGGCAGCCAATATGTGCTTGGCCTGAAGGCTATGAATTGCGAGACCGGTGACACTCTGGGAGAGGAGCAGATCAGCACCGGTGCCAAGGAGAAGCTGCTCGACGCGTTGGGAGAAGCCGCCTCCCGCCTGCGCGGCAAACTGGGCGAATCGCTGGCATCGGTGAAGAAGTTCGATACACCGCTGGAAAATGCCACTACGTCGTCGCTCGAAGCGTTGCAGGCTTACACCCTCGGCACGAGGGCGAACTACGAGAAAGGACCTGCCGCGGCCCTGCTCGGCCACCAGCGCGCTGTTCAGCTCGATCCTAACTTCGCCATGGCCTACCGTGCACTCGGTTACGACTACTATGACCTGGGCCAACCGGAGCGTGGCAATGAGTACTTCAGGAAGGCCTACGAACTGCGGGAGCACGCCAGCGAGCGGGAAAGGCTGGCCATTACGACCTTCTACGATCGCCACGTCACGGGAGAACTGGAAAAGGCGGTCGAGGTTGCAGAGGACAGGATCGAGAGCTTCCCGCGCGATGCGGAATCGTACGGAAATCTGGGCTCACTCTATAGCCAGTTGGGACTGTATGAGAAGGCCGAGGAGGTCACGCGGCAAGGCTTGCGGCTCGCCCCCGATCGCATTGTTCTCTATGACAATCTGTCGGCCGACATCCAGGCCCAGCAGCGTTTGAAGGAAGCGTTCGCAGTCCTGAGCGAAGCGCAGGCCCGAAAACTGGATGACTACGTCCTGCATATTCGACTTTACTCGTTCGCGTTTCTGGACGGGAACACGGCGGCCATGGCCGAGCAGGCAAACTGGTTTCCCGGCAAACCCGAAGAAAGCTTCGGACTGGCCGCCGAGTCCGACACCGAAGCGTTCGGCGGGCACATTGACAGGGCGCTTGCGCTGACGAGAAGGGCGGCCGACTCAGCCATCCGCAACGACAGTCCAGAGACGGCTGCGCAATGGGAGGCAAACGCGGCAATATGGCTCGCCGTCTTTGGTGAAAGCGCTGCAGCCCGAAAGACCGCGGCCGAGGCGCAAAGACTGGCTGCCGCCAACCGGGGTGTCGAAACCGAAGCGGCGCTCGCGTTTGCGATCGCAGGTAATTCAGCGCGCGCCGAGTCCGCGGCGGAACAGCTCGGTAGACGATTCCCGCTGGACACACAGATTCAATCGCTCTGGCTGCCGTCAATTCGCAGTCAATTGGCGTTGGACAGGCACAATCCGACTCTTGCGCTGGACGTCCAGCAAGCCGCATTCCCGCTGGAGTTGGCCAACATCTCTTTCGTCAATAATCAGTCCTGCCTCTATCCTGTGTACGTGCACGGCCAGGCTTATCTTGCCGGCGGGCAGGCGTCGGCCGCGTCGGCCGAGTTCCGAAAGATCCTCGACCATACCGGCATCGTCGAGAACTGCTGGACAGGAGCGCTGGCACATCTAGGAATCGCTCGCGCCAACGCGTTGCAGGCAAGAACATCGAAAGGAGTGGACGCCAATGCCGCCCGCGCCCGGGCACTGGCCGCCTACAAGGACTTCCTCACTCTTTGGAAAGACGCTGACCCCGCCATCCCCATACTGAAAGAAGCCAAAGCCGAATACGAGAAGCTGCACTAGTACTACAGTTGTAACTAAGTGATAAGCTAAAGACGCTCAGGCAGGCTCTCCGCGGGGACGATGGAGAAGGCGATCCGAGGTTGGAAGGGAGAGTTGGTGCGGGTGCACCAGCGGATGGG
>JBAUBR010000098.1:0-11247 GCA_049676965.1 Occallatibacter sp. | reverse complement strand
ATGTGGTGCGCCTCGGCATCGCCGACCAGCGCGGCGACGGCCGGCCCGACTACGCCTACAGCGGCTGGCTGCTCTATGCCGATACCGTTTCTCCGCCGCGGCTGCCGGCCTCGGGCGGGCAGATCGTGATTCAGGGCGTTGGCTTTCACGCTTCGGACACCGTTCTCGTCGGCGGCCAGCCTGCCGCGGTCTTGAGCGTCACGCCGAACGAGATCACGGCCGTCGCGCCGCCGGCCGCGAGCGGCCTTACCGGCTCGGTCGATGTCGAGGTCGACGATCTGCCGATCTACCACGCCGCCGCGATCATCTCCGGCGGCGTCAGCTACGATTCCGGCTCAGGCGACGCGCTCACCATCAACGCGGCGCCGTCGAACACCGTGCCCATCGGCGTTGCGCAGCCCTTTTCCGTCACTGCGCTGGGCGCGAACCTGAGCCCCGCCGCCGGTGTTACCGTCACCTACGCAGTCACCAGCGGACCGGCCACGCTGGCCTGCGGGCAGAAGACCTGCGCGGTGACGACCACAGGCGACGGCCACGCAACCATCAATGTGACCGCGGCAAGCGCGGCGCTCTCCATCGTTACCGCCTCGCTCACCAACGGCTCCATGGTCGAAGCGCAGTTCACGGGAGGAACTCCGCCCACCATCGCAGCTCTCACGCCTCGGCTTTCGGTTGCCGCCGGCGCCACGGTCACGTGGCCGGTGCAGGCGCTGGTGCTCGCCAATGGCGCACCGCAGGCGGGGCAATCCGTAACCTGGCAGGCGGCCGCGGGGTTCAGGATCACCGTCGCGGGCGCGGTAATCACCAATGCGAACGGCGTTGCTGCGCAGAATCTCACCGTCGGGCCGCTCGCCGAAGGCCAGCTTGTGACCATCACGGCCTGCGTCACAGCGACCAGCCAGTGCGCCACTTTCTCCGCGCTCGGATCGCGGCCGGAATACGCCACGCTTGTGCCCGTCAGCGGAACTGAGCAAAGCATTTCAGTGAATGCAACACCCAACCCCATCGTGCTGCGAGTCCTGGACATGGATGGCAACCCCATGGCCGCGGGAACGGTCACGCTGAATGAATCGCTCTATGCATGAGCTCCGCCGTGCCCGCCGCACGGCCGCTGCGCCCAGCCCGAGCTGCTTGCAAAACAGAGCGCGAACGCAATCTCAGCGTTGGATGGAACCGTTACATTTACGCCGGCAACGCTCGCCGGTGTGCCCACCAAGCTGGTTGGCCTGGCCGCGACGGGCAACGCAGGCAGCGCAGCCATCCAGATCGAACGGCATCCGTAATTACGCTAAGAAGCCTCTGAATAACTCGATCGATCAAAGGGTACGAGCTTCAGCCCTACGTAAAGCCCGACAAAATCGGAAGAACTTTAGCCCCGAGGGAATACCGGCTCCGAACCGAGGGCTGATTCAGAAATTCCCTAACGGGTTCTTCGCGCGCAGTTCAGCCACAATCTCGGCAGCGGCTTCACGAGCCCGATCTGCCTGGTCGGGCGGGAAGCTGATGGCGCCCACACGCGCGTGGCCTCCGCCGCCGTAGCGCTCGCAAATCTGCGCCAGGTTGACCATGCGCTCGGGCTTCGCCGGGGTCCACGGATTCGAACCGACAGACACCTTGGTGCGGAAGCTCGATTTCGACAGGCCGATCGAGTAAGTGGCCTGCGGGTAGAGGTAATAGGGAATGAACTTGTTGTAGCCCTCGAGCGGAACGTCGGTGATGTCGAAGAAGATGGTGCCGTCGCGCTCGTCGCTGCGCTCGCGGATGAGTTCGAGGGCGTGCCGATGGCGCTCGAGCAACGGCGGCAGCAGTTCGGCGACAAAGGGCTGGCTCAGCACCTCGTCGAGCGGCATCTCGGTCAGCAGCGGAATAAGGCGCGGGATGAACTCGGGATCCTGCGTTGACTCGATGATGAGTGTAAGCTTCATGGCCGGCTGGGCCATCTCCACGGCGGCCTGTGGGCTCTCGTATTGCGCGCCGTCGACAACATCGGCCCAGTGGATCAGGTCTTTGACCGGCGCGGTGTCGAAGCCGTAGTGCGTAGACGCGATGTGGGCCAGAAAGCTGGTGCACGAGACGTAGCTGGGGTCGAAGAATTTGTGCGCGGCGCAGTCCGGGTCCTGCTGGCAGCGCTGGAAGTGCTGCTGATCCTCCGGCGTGAGAAACGCCGAGAGGTGATGGTCGAACCACCACGTGATGCGCGGCGAAGCGGAATATTTGAAGTCGACGATCGCATTCTCGTCGCCGGTGAATTCGCTCTCGTCGAAGAGCGCGCCGGCGCGGTGAACCAGGCCGTGGTAGTCGTAGGCGGCGCCGCTGGCGATGCATTCACGGTGGAAGCGCGTGAACAGCGAGGCTGAGCAGGCGCCGTCGAAGCATTTGTCGTGGTAGAAGACGCGAACCCGCAAACCCCACCCTCCGGAGCTCAAAAATCGTGTGACCTGAACTGTTTAGCATCAAGGGGATTGGCCGATGTGTCAAGGCTTACGAATGCCGGTACTTGCGCCGACGCACTGTTCGTTTTCGGACAGATCATTGCAAATGTGGACAGGCGAGCAGCCGGAGGCCGGTCTAAACGCGATTTAAGCTATTTAGATTCAGCTGGTCGCGCGGTGGCGTGAGTGGTTTGCCAAGTGCGGGAATGTGCAGTCCATCTCACCCTCGGGACTCCTGCGCTTCGGAAGGTGCCCATGAGCAATTTTCTTCAGGATCTGCGCTACGCGCTGCGGCAGTTGCGCAAGTCGCCGGGATTTGCGATCACCGCGATACTTACGCTGGCTGTGGGCATCGGCGCCAATACCGGCATCTTCAGCGTGATGGACGCCGTGGTGCTGCGGCCGCTGGCCGTGCCCGACCTGAACCACGTGGTGACCGTCTACGAGCAGCAGAACCAGCAAGACGACAACGAAGTGGCCCTCGCCAACTTCACGGATTGGCAGCGGCAGAGCCGCTCGTTCGAGGAACTGGCCATCCGCAAACCCGCGGACATGAGCCTCACCGGTGCAGGCGACGCGGCCCACGTCTCGGCCGACCTCACCACTCCTTCGTTCTTCAGCGTAATGCGGACCAATGCGTTCCTCGGCCGTGTCTTCGACCAGAGCGAAACGCAGCCGGGCCGGAACACTGTCGCCGTGCTGAGCTACGGTTTCTGGCGCGATCATTTCAGCAGCGACAGCAGCATTGTGGGCCGCAAGGTTGAGCTCGATCAGCACAACTACACCGTGATCGGAGTACTGCCGAAGACGATGCAGTACCCTTCCACGGTCGACCTTTTTGTGCCCTTTGCGCCCAGCGATGCCGAGCTTGCCGATCGCAGCGCCCACGACTATTTAGTTGTTGGCCGCCTGCGGCGCGGCGTGACGGCAGACGACGCCCAGAGTGAGCTGGGTGTGATTTCCAATCGGCTAGCCCGGCAATATCCGGCGACCAACAAGGGCTGGACGGTACGGGTGCGGCCGCTGCTGGCCGATATCAACGGCGACCTGACACCGCTCTACATGAACCTCATCCAGACCGCGACTCTCTTCGTTCTCTTGGTGGTGTGCGCCAATGTGGCTAATCTGCAATTCGCCCGCGGCATTGCCCGCCGGCCTGAGATCGCCATGCGCACGGCGCTCGGCGCCAGCCGCGCCCGCCTGATGCGCCAATTGATTACGGAAAGCGTGCTGCTGGGGTTGATCGGTGCGGCCTGCGGTCTCGCGTTCGCGCGCGTCTATCTCCACCTCACCGTGATTTCCATGCCGGAAAAAGTAGCCCGCTACATGGCCGGTTGGTCGAATATCTCGCTGAACGGGCGCTCGGTCGCCCTCTCCGTTTTGCTAGCAGTAGGCGCGGGCGTGATCGCCGGTTTCTCGCCGGCGCTCGAAGCACTGCGCGTAAATCTCGTCGACCAATTGAAGTCGGGATCGCGCTCGGTTGCGGGCGGACGCAGCCGCTGGCTGAGAAACGCATTTGCCGTGGCGCAGATTTCGCTCGCCGTAGCGCTGGTGGTGGGCGCAGCCCTCATGGCCAAGGGCATGACCGCGCTGCTGCACTCCGCCGACCCCTACGAGCCCGCAAAAACCCTCGTTTTCGGTGTTCACCTGCCGCGGACGCGCTACGATACGGCGCAGAAGCAGGCGGCGTGGTATCGGCAGAGCGTCGAGAGGCTGCAGGCGTTGCCCGGCGTGAAAAGCGCCGAAGTGGGAGCCCTCCCCTACAGCGACGACGGCTGGCTGGACGATTTCCAGATTGAGAACCGGCCGGTTGCGCCGGGCCAGTTCCAGGGCGCTCTGCGGCTGCCGGTGAGTGCCGGATACTTCTCGGGCTTCCACATTCCCATTGTCTCCGGCCGCGGGTTCGCACAGGGCGACAACCTGGGCGCGCAGCCGGTTGCGGTAGTAAGCCGCAAGTTTGTCTCCGATTATTTTCGCGGCGAAAGTCCCATCGGGCGACGGATTCGCATGGGCGCCGACCCCAAGGACCAGACAGCGTGGCTGACGATTGTGGGCGTGGTCGATGAACCGGATTATTTCCAGTTCAGAAAAGGACGGCCGGCCGTTGTGTACATGAACGCCGCGCAGAATCCCGTGCTCGATGCGTACTACTCCATCATTACCGATGGCGATCCGCTGGCCTTGGCTCCGTCGGTTCGCAAATCGCTCGCCGCGATCGACCCCGTGCTGCCGTTGGACACGGTAGAAACCTACGCGAAGTTCATGCACGAGAAGCTCGTCGGCATTGTGTACGTGGCCGTGCTGTTGGGGGTGAATGCAGTCATCGCGCTGGTGCTGGCGGCCATCGGCATCTTCGGCGTGATGGCGACTCTTGTCGGCGAGCGCACCCGCGAGATCGGCGTGCGGCTGGCGATGGGAGCGCGCCGCCAGGACGTGCTGCGCATGATTCTTCGCCGCGCGACCATCCTGACCGGAACGGGCCTGGCGATCGGGCTGCTTTTGGCTTTCGCGCTGGCCAACGGCGTTGCGAATCTCTTCTACGGCGTGAGTCCCAACGATCCCGCGGTTTTCGGATCGATCTCGGCTGCCATCGCCGCCATTGCCCTTCTCTCAAGCTGGATTCCGGCGCGGCGCGCGGCATCGGTCGATCCCATTGTGGCGCTGCGCGACGAGTAGATACTTGCGTAACCTGCTCCGGCCCCTGCTGTCGCAGATCTCCCGCGGCCGAACAGGCATAATATCCTTCCGTTAGTAGAACTCGTTGCAGCACTCTTCTTTATTCTGGAGCCCCGATGGAGCCGGAGATAGAGCCATCCTCGCCGAAGCCGCATCGCCCCGAGCCTGACGCTCAACCTGGCCCCAACTTCGAATTCTCAGGGCGCCGTCCAGATTCGCCGCAAAGCCGCGATCTCCGCTGGGTTTTTATGGGCCCCCAGGGCTTGCGCGCCGGCTGGTCGGTGCTGATCTTTCTCCTTCTCATCCAGCTTTTCCTCCAGTTTTTAGGCACGGTATGTGTGGCCTTGGGCTTGATCCGCCCCGACGACGGCTTCACGCCGGGATCGGCGCTGGCCGGAGAGATCGTCAGTGCCATTGCGCTCCTCGCCGCGGCGGCAATTCTGTCGCTCATTGAGGAAAGGCGAATTCCGGATTACAACTTGCGCGATCCCCAGCCACTTCCGCACTTCGCAAGCGGGCTGCTGGCCGGATTTGCAGCGCTCTCCATGCTGGTGGGCGCGCTGGCGTGGGCAGGATGGCTGCGTTTTGGACCGATAGCGCTCACCGGGCGGCAGATCTTCTTCTATGCGGCGCTCTGGGGCTGCATGTTTCTGCTCGTGGGCTGCGTGGAAGAAGGCACCATGCGCTGCTACCTCCTCTTCACGCTCACCCGCGGCATCAACTTCTGGTGGGCTGTGGGCATTGAGAGCGCGATGTGCGGTGATCTGTTGCTGACGGCGAGAGGCGAAAACGTCTGGGGCGTTTATGCCCTGGCGCTCTTGGGTTTGATCCCCTGCCTAGCTCTTTATTTGAGGAAGACTCCAGGTGCGGGGTTCTGGCAAGCCGCGTGGGTAACTTCGACGTACTTCGCCTTCGGCCATCTCTCCAATCCGGGCGAGAATTGGATTGGAATTCTTGCCGCTGGCGCAATCGGCTTTGTGTTCTGCGTGAGCGTGCGGCTCACGGGCTCGGCCTGGTGGGCCATCGGCTGCCACGCCGCATGGGACTGGGCGGAAACCTACTTCTATGGCACTGCCGACAGCGGGCTGAGTGCGAAAGGCCACTTTCTGACGACCTGGCCCAGGGGCACGGCGCTGGGCAGCGGAGGAACGGCCGGCCCCGAAGGCAGCGTGCTTTCGTTAGCGATCGTTCTGCTTTTGCTCGCGGCGCTTCTTGCCCTGTATGGCCGGCGCGAGCGGGCCGGGCTGGTTGCGCAGGATTTGCGGCGAGCGGCGAGTTGAAAGACTGCGAGCCTGGCCCGTTCTTCATCGGCAATGCTCCTGCGGCTTCGCGGCGGTATCCTGTTGATGACCGATGGCCGATCCCAATCTCGTCGATTCATTCCCCGCTCCCGCTGCCAAGCGCTCGCCGCGCAAAAAGAAGCACCGCTGGCTGCGCATCGTCGCGTGGACCGTGGGTGTCCTCGTGGTGCTGCTCGTCGTGGCCGCGGGACTGTTCGTTCTGCGGCTGCGTGCGGCGGCGCGGTCCGCGTTGCCGCAGCTTGATGGCGAAGTTGAGGTTGGCGGGCTCTCCGCGCCGGTGACTGTGGCCAGGGATGCGCATGGCGTGCCGCACATCTCCGCGGCGACGCAGGACGACCTGTTCATGGCGCAGGGCTACGTGACCGCCCAGGACCGGCTCTGGCAGATGGACATCTTGCGCCGCAACGCCAACGGCGAGCTGGCAGAGATCCTCGGCCCCTCGCTTGTACCGCACGATAGAGCGCAGCGCGTTCTCGAAATTCGTAACACCGCGCGCCGCATCTATGCCAATCTGCCCGCCGACGAGCGCACTCGGCTGGACGACTATGCGCGCGGCGTGAATCTCTTCATCGCGCAGCACCAGGACACGCTGCCGCCGGAGTTCAAGCTGCTCTTCTACCGGCCGCAGCCGTGGAGCGGCGCGGATTCAATGAGCGTCGGCCTGATGATGGTGCAGACATTGGATACGCATTGGGACGTGAAGCTCGGCCGGGAGCGGGTTTCTGCCGATCTGCACAATGCGAAACTGGAGAGCGATCTCTATCCCGTCGGCTCGTGGCGCGACCGCCCGCCGACCGGCATTCAAGTGGACTTGACCCAGCCCCAGCCGCCGCCTCCGCCGGCCAGCGACGACGATGAAGACGAGAAGACGCAGGCAAGCGCCGTCCCCATGAATGGTACGGGCTTGAGCACGGTGAAGGGTACGGGCTTCAGCCCGTACGTCAAACCCCACATAGCCAGAGGGGCTTTAGCCCCGGAGGGACAGCCGAAAGCCTTAGCCATTCAGTCCACTGAATCGGCGAAGAGCGAAGACATCGCCAAATTGCGCACCCTTCTCGGCCTGCCGGCCTGCGCGGGTTGCTCACCCGGCTCGAACAACTGGGTGATCTCAGGCAAGCACACCGCGAGCGGCCGAACGCTGCTCTCGAACGATATGCACCTCGACCTGAGCGTCCCCAATATCTGGTACATGGCCGATCTGCGCGCGCCGGGCTATCACGCCGCGGGCGTCACGCTGCCCGGATTTCCGTTTGTGATCGCCGGCCACAACGAGCACGTGGCGTGGGGATTCACGGCGCTCCTCGCCGATGTGCAGGACGTTTACATCGAGAAACTCGACGGCAAAGGCAACTACCAGGACGCCGAAGGCACATGGAAGCCGCTCGGCGTCGATCGCGAAACCATCCGCGTGCGCGGCGCCAAGGATGTCACGCTTGACGTCGAATCGACCGCGCACGGCCCGCTGATGAATCCGATCCTCAGACACGAGGCGCAGCCCGTCGCGCTGAAATGGTCGCTCTACGATGCGTCGTTCAACACGCTGCCGGTCTACGCCATGAACACGGCCTCGAATTGGGCCGAGTTCTCAGCGGCGCTGGGCAACTGGTGCTGGCCCACGCAGAGTGTCGTCTACTCCGACGACCAGGGACACATTGCCTATCACGCCGTGGGCAAGGTCCCGCTGCGGCCCGCGGGTCTGATCAGCGTGCCCATCACCGACAATCGGCACGAGTGGCAGGGCTACATTCCCTTCGACGCGATGCCCAGCGCCGTCGATCCACCCTCGGGCTTTCTCGCCACAGCCAACTCGCGCGTGACCACCGACAAGTCGCTCTACCCGCTCACGCTCGAATGGGTCGATCCCTACCGCATCGAGCGAATCTACAAAATGCTGCAAGGCCGCGACCAGCTCGCGCCCAAAGACATGCTGGCCGTCGAGACCGACATCTACAGCGAAGTCGATCAGGAACTAGCGCACCGGTTCGCCTACGCCATCGACCACACCGCGGGGGTGGACGACCGGCTGCGCAAGGCCGCCGACCTGATGCGCAGTTGGGACGGCCGGCTGAGCGTCGACTCCGCCGCCGCGTCGCTCGTCACCCAGGCCCGCCGTGCCTTCGGGCAGATTGTTCTCGATGCCAAACTGGGGGAGGATTGGAGAGATTACTCCTGGGCCGAGTCGAACTTTGCCGAAGAAGAGATGATCATGCGCGCCAAGACCGACTGGCTGCCCAAAAGCTACAAAAACTGGGACGCTCTGTTGACCGACGCGGTACGCAAGGGGATGACGGATGGCAAAGCGCCCGCTGACGTGAGCCAATGGCGCTACGGCAGTTGGCACGTGATCGATCTCGAGCATCCGCTATCGGCGTTCCTGCCGTTCATCGGCCACATCGCCGGAACCGGGGCGCAGCCGCTGAGCGGGGACACAATCACCGTGAAGCAGGTGGGCCGCGCATTCGGCCCATCGCAGCGGTTCACAATGGATTGGAGCAACATCGACGGCTCGACCGAGGACATCGTCCTGGGCGAGAGCGGCAACCCGTTCAGCCCGTACTTCCGCGACCAGTGGAACGACTACTACAAAGGAACGACGTTCGCACTTCCCTTCACGCCCGCGGCCGTCGCAGCGCAAACGCGGCACACGCTCCTGCTCAAGCCATGAATCGAATTGACTGGAAGCGGCGGATGGCGAGACGCATCCCCGGTCCTGCCATCGTTCTGCTGGCCGCCGCTGTCGCCTCTGCGCCGCTGCTGATTCACGGCTACTCCTGCGGCCACGATTTCGATTTTCATCTCGTGAACTGGTTTGACGCGCTCGCCAGTTGGCATCGCGGGCTCTTTTATCCTCACTGGACCGTAAGCCCCAACTACGGCGCCGGCGAGCCGCGATTTATCTTTTACCCACCCCTGACCTGGATGCTGGGCGCGGCTCTGCGGCTCGTTATGCCATGGGCGATGGTGCCGGTTGTGCTGACGTTTCTGATGCTGGCCGGCGCCGGATTGGGCACGCGCGCGCTTGCGCTCAAGGTGCTCGGCGATGGCCCCGCTACGCTCGCCGGCTGTGTGGCGATTTTCTCCGGGTATTCGCTGTTTACATCGTACGAGCGCACGGCGTTTGGCGAACTCACCGGCGGATTCTGGATTCCGCTGCTGCTGCTTTTTGCTCTGTGCGAACGCAACCAGGCCGGCAGCCTGATGAAACGAGCATTCGACGGTTCGACGGCTCTGCTGGCCGTCGCGGTGGGCGGAATCTGGCTCAGCGACGTGCCGCTGGGGGTGATGGGTTGCTATCTGCTGGCTGCAGCGGCCCTGGTTACCGCGGCGCTCCGCAAGTCGTGGGCACCCGTAGTGCGCGCGGCGGCGGGAGCTGTGCTCGGCATCGGCCTTGCGTCCATTTACCTCGTTCCCGCGACCTGGGAGCAGCGATGGGTCGACGTGGCACAGGCCACCGACGACCCCGGCACCCGAATTGAAGCCAATTGGATGTTCGCCCGCCACTCCGACCCGGCGATGGAGTTGCACGATGCCGTGCTGCTCAAAGCCTCGATCATCGCGTCGTCCATGCTTCTGGTGGCGTTTACGGGACTGCTGGTGGGGGGTCTGCGCGGCCGGCTGAAGGCGCGGCGCGACTGGTGGATCATGCTGGCGCTGATTCCGGCGGTCATCCTCTTTCTCCAGTTCCCTGTTTCGCTTCCGGTCTGGAACGGCCTACCCGAGCTTCAGCTCCTGCAGTTTCCCTGGCGCTGGCTGGTGGTGCTGGAAGCGCCGATGGGCATCTTCATTGCCGCGGCGCTGTGGCCGGCAAAGCTGTGGCGGCAAGTCAGTTTCGCGGTCGTCTGCACCGCGGTTTTTGTAGGAGTGGCGCTGCTCATCCCGGGCTTGTTCTGGCAGCTCTGTGACGCCGACGACTCGATCGCCGGCATGTCGAGCGTCTATCGTACCGGCGCGGGCTTTGAAGGATACAACGAATACGCACCGCCCGAAGCGGACAACTCGCAGCTCGCCAGCGGCCTGCCCGGCGCATGCCTCGTCGCGAACCCGCGGCAAAAATTGGGCGCGCCCTCAGAGGACAGCGACAATCCAGTCTGGGATCCCTCGCAGCACAGTTGCGAGGCAACTTTTCCGGCCGCCTGGACGGCGCCCGAACATCTGCATCTTTCGGCCTCGACGAACCACGCCGGATATCTCATTTTGCGCCTGCGCAGCTATCCCGCCTGGCGCGTGACGGTCAATGGCGGCCTCGCCACAAACCTGCCGGAGCGCGAAGACGGCCTGATCGTCGTGCCCGCTGCACCGGGCGCAACGAATGTAGATGTCCGCTGGACGACCACCCGCGACGCAATCGCCGGCCGATGGCTGAGCGGCGGCGCCGTGGTGTTGGTCACACTTGTGTGTTTGTGGGAACGGAAGCTCCGGCGCAAATCACGCCCTCGTTTATCATGTAGTTAATGCTGGCCGACGTAAAATCTCTCATCCAGGAAGGCGCCGAACTCACCGACCACGCGCTGGAGCAACTGCTTCCCAGCGCCGATACCGTGCCCGCGTCGATTCATGGCGCCATGCGCCACTCCACGTTTGCCGGGGGCAAGCGTCTGCGCCCGGTGCTGGCCATGCAGGCGGCCGTAACCATTGCCGGCGCGCTGCCCAAAGGCATCGAGCGCCTCGGCGCGGCCATCGAGATGCTGCACACCTATTCGCTCATCCACGACGACCTGCCGGCGCTCGATAATGACGACCTGCGCCGCGGCAAGCCCACCTGCCATGTGGCCTTCGGCGAGGCGATCGCCATTCTCGCCGGCGACGCGCTGCAGACCCGCGCTTATGAGGTGCTGGCC
>JBAUBR010000097.1:0-67205 GCA_049676965.1 Occallatibacter sp. | reverse complement strand
TATACCGGCCAGCAAGCCCGATTCAAAGCTGTACGGGCCGAGTTTTCGTTCTGACCAATGGATTTCTCGTTCAGGCAGTTAACTGCCGACCGGGCTGAAAACGGCCGGTTACACCACAGGCTGCTAGACCTCAGAGTGAATGAAAACTGCAGGCGAAGATTACACTCGTAAGCAGAGAGGAAGTGGAATGTTCGAAAACTTCACAAGACGACATCATCTGGATCATTTTGAGAGTGACCTCCAATATGAAGATGTGCCGCCCGCTCTTCGTTACGATCTCTTCAAGATCGCGATGGAACACCTTCGAGAGGAAGGAAACAGCACCATTCGGGAGTATGTCCTGTATCGCGGGGCATCAATTGCCGTCAACAGCGACTATCACCGCCTGTATGGCGAAGACGACATCATGGAGTACTACACATCGGATCTATTCATCGACCTCCTTCAGAAGTCTGAATGGCACGAAGTCCTATCGATCATCGAATACTTTGTGAATGATGGGCCATTGTCGAAGAGCGAAGTAAACAAGCTGCTTACCTATCACAACATTGGATATGAAGTCGAAAAACAGTCAGATCGTGCAGCACGAGTAGTGGTGAAGTACACCGCGTTGATCAAAGATAACGAAAGGATTCTTTCGGCGGGCGTTCCGTTCGCGCCAGCAGTTGAAGCGATTACCGCGGCTAAGGAAGCGCTGATCGATCCCAAGAAAATTGATGTTGAAACGTCAGTGTCACTCTCGGTTGCGGCTGTAGAGGCTTACCTGCGTGGTTGGCTAGATGCAAAGGGACAAAAGGCACCCACCTTGGGCGATGCAATAAAGACGCTGAAGAAGCTAGCCCTCTGTCCTTTGCATATCATCGCAGCGTTGGAGCAGTTCTATATCTACCGCAATCGAACTGAGAACGTCGGCCACGGAGCGCCCAAGTTTGGGGAGATAAGTCGCGAAGATGCTTTGCTGTGTAATGAGATGGCTGTATCGTTCATCAACTACTTCCATAGGAAGGAGCGCCTTTCGGGCAACTGAAGTTCAGGAAGCCAAGCCAATTCGCAATTGCACTCGATCGAGAAAATCATTGCGGCGCTGGAGCGCGCTCCACCTAATGCCGACTCCGATGCCAGCTTCCGTGTGAACGCCGATCGCCGACGCGAGACGCCCTACCTGATTCGGCTTTATCGAAGGCAAAACTAAACCTTGCAATTATGAAATCGCTTGGCAGGATTGCAAGGTTGAATCTCGTTTGTTCATCTGACGCCTAAAATCCAACCTTCGATTTCCGCTGCTTTCCGGTCGCGTTCCTCCAATTGAAGATTTAGGTACGAAGAAAGCGAACCATCTTGGTCCGCGCGGCGCAGCCATTCGGCGATGGAATAAGCGTCATGCTGGTGCCCGTCTCGATTTTCTTGTGGGAACGTCCGGCTCCAGAGAGCTGGATAAACTTCCACGACGGCAGACTGGCCTGGGTGAATTTGCCACCCGTCGAAAGGCCAGAAATGAACGCGACCGGTAGTCCGGAAGCGGATGTACCGCAGCCAGGGAAGTCCGCTATGCGTCGATTTCGCGACTGATCCTTGCACATCAAAGTGAAAGACTGACTTTGCGCCGCGGGCTCGTATCTCCGTCACTCTCCGCCAAGTGGTCTTTCCAACTCTCGCGCTTCCATTGCCGCAGACGCCCTCGCGAACAAAGTCCACGTAGATATCCTCATCGGTGGGCCAGTGCTGCTGAAAGTCGTCCAGGAATGCCGACCAGTTTAGCGACAGCCCGTATTTCTCAAAATACCGGAGCGGGAAGGAGAAGCCATGATCAATGCCAACAAGGGTCGGTGTTTCATCTGACAGCAAATTTGCCAACCACTCTGCGAGTCCGCGACGGGTCCAGTACCTTCGAGGACCGGGGGGCGGCGCAACCTCCGTTGCCGGCATCGTGTGACTGGCGCTATATGCCCTCAGTCCTCGCAGGCTTGAGGCCGGCGTTTCCGCCCCGGAATAATCAACGCCAATGTAGCGTTCAAACGCCGGACCCTCGTTCATGCGGACCTTCTCCAACGTGCGGCGAATCTTTCCAGACAATACGTGCGACTCTGTTTTTCAATATTGCAGCTCGTGGATGTCACAAAGGCGGTCGTTCCGATGAGTCAACACTTATCGTGGCGCTCTCAATGGCAAGAACATTTGCGACCAATCGCGCGGCTGCGTTCCTTGTGGCGATCATTACTGTCAAGTATTCGAGAGCCAAAAGCAATAAACCGAAGATGAGCTGCCTTCCTCCAATTGCGAAGTACATAGCAGAGACAGCACTGACGATAATTAATGTGACGCAGAGTGTTGTCATCTCACGAAATCGTAAGAATGCGCCATGCGCATCCTCCACGGAGGCTTCCTCCGTATGAGCACGATAGATTCGATACCATAACGCCGTCTGTTGCGCCGGCTCCACAGGAGGGGAGCCATATTTGCGGATGAGCCTTTGCATATCGACACGTGGATCACGAGGCCCAATGAGAGTAAAAGCCCTGCTTGAGGACAAACAATTGCGAAACTTCCAAAAGACCAGGAATTCTTTTCCGGCACGAGGCATCACCCAGCCTAGAGTTCCGGTGATCAGCGACAGGAAGGCTGGAATGGCGATTAGCTTACCGAGTATCGTCCAGTCGCCTTTCGAAAGCTCCTGAAGAACGGCGAGAAGCCGGGACGGGCCCAAAGCAATCAAACCTAAGCCGATCGCATTCGAGACGACGAAGGTGATCAGTTGTGGTTGGTTCTTTTGTTTGAGAGACTTTGCCATCTTTCCTCATCCTTGCTTGATGCCGTGTTTTTGAAAAAACGGCCGGAGAGCATCACGATTCTTGAGACTAAGGTGTTTCCTCGGATTCTCTGGCAGCTCAAGAAGACCGAGATGATCCAAATGATAGAGAAGAAGTGCTTCTTGGACACGAAGGTTTAACTGTCCGGCCTCCATGCAGTAGTCGGCTTCGACAATCTTGCGTTGATCGTTTGAGAGTGTTGGATGGGGAAGACGGATGACATTCTGGCAATCGTTGTGAAAGTCGATCAGGACATCACAAAGGTGAATGGCTCAGAGAGCAAGGTCTTCAAGGGGCGGCTGCTCGCCCCCATGCCGAAGTCCGAGAGTGATGAGGAAGAAGAAGAGTACCGCAAGAACCACTCCAGCGTCATTTTGAACATGGAGCTTGCAGACGATGAAGGCCGCAAGACCGTCAAGAACTTCCTCAGCGGTGGCGATGCCGAAGTAATTATTTGGGAGAAACTGTGGGCCAAGCACAAGCAGGCCCCGGCTGTGCTCAAGTACGATCTTCTTCAAACTCCGCACCATTGCTCCTGGCATTCCTTGTCGTACGACAGTCGTTCCGATCTCGGAGATAAGGCGAAGGTTTCACCTGATGCCAAGTCGGCGCTGTCACAGATTCGCGATGGCGGCCGCGTCGTCTCAAGCAGCCGTGCGATCAAGGACGACGACTGCGACCCGCCGAGCCAGGCGGCGAAAAAGGAGTATGAATTCATCGTCAAAGGTGCCAAGGGAGAATTTCTCTGTACGGGAGAGAATCCGACCGAGGCTAGTCCGACACCCATGGAGTTCACACTTTCCGATCAAGCACTCCGGAGGTCTGTAAAGCAGGCATCCATCGGGGCCCCGTATGTGCTGACGAGGCCGCTCGTCGACGACATCCGCCGCAAGGCTGCCGAAGCTGAGGCAGTTCAGAAGGGCGGTAATAGTCGGTATGCCTGAAACGGCCAGCGTCGCGGTCCGCTTGTGTCAGGAAGGAATTTGCAAACTCGATTCCTTCCTGACACAAGTGTGCAACGCGCGCCGACTGACTCCGGAGGAAGTCGGAGCATATCGGATTGGATCATTGACCGCTGGTTGGGAGTTTCACATCGAGACCGTCCTGATGACGAGGCGCCTCCAGGTCTTGCTGGATCATCGGTTCCCCTTCTCTTTGCCCCATTTCTTCCTGATGGACCGCCCGGAGTTCCTCACGTGGCCGCATATCGAAGAGGATGGCCGTCTGTGCCTCCAGGCTGAGAATAAAGTAGCGAAACCCGATCATCCAGCGGAAGCCGCGGGAATTCTGCTGGGCCAAGCGGTGGATTTAATCTGCGCGTGTGAAGCAGGCTCCAACGAGGACGATTTTCGAACTGAGTTTTACTCCTATTGGAATCGCGACTTAGAAGAATCACCCGGCTGGATCTACAGCTTGCTGGCCTCAGACGGCCCTTGCAGACTTGTTCGGATATGGCGAGGGGAAGCCTGGTCGGTGGTTGGGGAGTCTGAAGAAAAGGTACTCTCCTGGTTACAGCACTCCTATGGCAAGCAGCCCCAGTTCGACTCGACCGATTTGGCTTGCTTTCTTTGGCTCCCTAAGGCGCTGCTTCCGAAACAGTATCCGCGTACCGCGGGTGACATCTACCGTCTGGCCCAAATGACGTCAGGTGGCAAACTTCTCTTGGAACAGTTCAGCCGCAAGGGAAAGAATCGCTTCTATTTCATTCTGGGAGCAGACAGTGGAAACGGCCCGTGTCTGGCAGGCGTCGTGACACGCACATCGTCAAGCGTGGACGTCCGAGGAAAAAGACGAAACGGCACGTTGAACGGCTTTCGGCCGGGCAAGGTTCCGGAATCCATCGTGACTTCGCGGTTATTTTCGGACGCCAGTTCAGCATCGCGTTTAAAGGTAGTGCGCGTGGATTCCGCGTGGATTCATGGTCGTGGGTACGATCTACATCACGCGAGGTTATCGAAGAAGAGGGTAATTGTTATCGGCTGCGGTTCGGTTGGAGCGCCGATAGCGCAGCATTTAGTGATGTCAGGGATCGGGCACTTGGATCTCGTTGATCCGGGAACTCTCGATTGGGCAAACATTGGGCGACATCCGCTTGGTGCAGAATACGTCGGACGAAACAAGGCAGAGGCGCTTGCTGAAAAGCTACAGCGAAGCTATCCGCATGCCTCAATTCGAGGATTCAATGCCTCTTATGAAGAGTTGGCATTGAGGGATTTCCCCGCCATGCGGGACGCTGATTTGATTATCTCGGCTACGGCAGAATGGGAAGCAGAAAGTCTCTTAAATCTTCAGCATGTTCAAGGGGAGTTTACTGGACCTGTTCTCTACACCTGGACCGAGGCGCACGCCTGTGCGGGACATGCAGTCTTACTTTTTTCGTCGAGCCCCTGCCTTCAATGCGGTATGACACTGGGAGGCAAAGCGCGCGCCAACGTCACGGAATGGCCGGAAGGCGATGAAACGCGTCACGAGCCTGCGTGCGGCGCGATTTTCCAACCGTATGGTCCGGTGGAATTGCAAGCGGCTCTATCGTTATCCGCATCTTTGGCGTTAGATTCTCTGTTAGGAAAGGTTCATCGAACTGTTCATCGGGTCTGGGCTGGCCCGCACGCACTTTTGGTCGAGTCAGGAGGCAAGTGGTCTCAGACATGGTTAGTTGGGCACCCAGAACGAGAGTGTGGCGGATTCCAAGAGGAGCTCGAATGGCGGAAGGACGAACTCTGCCCGGTCTGCGGTGGAAGCGCTACTGGCGCAGCCTTCGCTTCAGGATCGGAAACTCCGGACAGCGCCTCGTCTTCACACCAACTGTTCTCAACCATATAGCAATGTTCCAACAGATCGAGTCCTTCTCAGCGGAGGCAGGCGGACAATTATTTGCTCGCTTTACTGATGAAGAGATTCGTGTCGAACACGCAACGGGACCTAGGATATCCGATCGTCGATCCCGGTACGGCTATGTACCGGATCGTAGGCATGAACAGGAAGAAATTGACGCGTTGCATGGACGCGGGCTGCACTTTATTGGCGATTGGCACACTCACCCGGAACCGCACCCTCGGCCATCCGCGTCTGACATTCGAAGTATCCGTCACGCGGTCAGAGATTCGAAGCATCATCTGAATGGCTTCATTTTGCTGATCGCGGGGACCGAACGATTTCCAGTTGGCTTGTTTATGTCGCTCTATTGTGGTCAAGGCGAGTCGGAGATCGTCCTGGACTCCTAGCGTTGGATCGAATCGTGCAAACACAAAAGGGCGGAATGGATATCTTTAAGCAGCAACAGAGACAAGGACGGAACGGAAGAGCGGATGACACGCTTGTGCGGTTGGCGAACAGCACCTTGGAAACAAAGAATCCGATTCTCTCCGCAACGGGACCAGCCGGTCCGATCCCGCACGCAGCATTTTGCTCGCCTCGCTGCTATGCGAACGACAAGCATGGGCTCTCGCGGGCCTGTACATGCAACGGATGTCACGGCAATGCACACGGCCGCGGAAAGAAGTATGCGTTTGACCACGGCTATCTCAAGTACTCCCCGCCTGGTTCTCGCAAAGAACCACTTGACCAGAAATGGCTCTTCTCCGAGGAGTCTTTCAATCAAATTGAGCACGCCGATCAACCTTCATAGAACAGCTGTCTTGGCGAACAGCCGAGTTCACATCATCAGTCCGCCCCACGATTGGCAAGCTAGTTTGATGTCGCCGCATTCCTGGTCCTGTAGAGCATCGGTCGTGTGGGAGGCATTCAACAAGAGAAATATCGCAAAAGTGGAATCATTCTGATTTCTTCCTCCCACCTCCGGCAGGGGAAGAGTGTTGTTTCTGCCAGCCCTTCCATGCCTCCCGGCGACAGATGCGGCAGCGTTTGAAGAGCCGGCCATTGCGGTTTTCGATCACGACATTGTCAGCAGTCAACAGATGGCCCTCTTTGCAGGCCGGGAATTCGGTCCAGACAACCGGCCCCTGCAGCCGGTGGTGAGCAGGATTGCAACAGGCTTTACCGACGCAGACGGGAAGCTTCCGGGAGCGTACGGTGTATCCCTCAGGAACCGGCCCTACGAAAGTCTCCCAAAACAGACGCGGCGCCTGGCGCTGGCCATTGTCGAGACGGAGCACTCCGTAACCTTCTTTGCTCTTGGCGCCTTCCCAGATCCAGCACCCGGAACGGGCCTTGGTGACCCGTTCCATGAGATCCGACTGGCTGACAATCTTCATGCGAAGCTCCAAAGTGTTTGGGCATGTTTGGGTGGGTTGGCGATCAAGTGAATCAGCGCAAGTGGCGGAGGAGGGGATGAAAATTGCGGACAATGACCCAATTCCTGCTTGTTTGGGTATTTGTGGGCGAGGTGGCGGATAATTGCTCTGGTGTCCGTTCTGGTGTCCGTTCGGTTTCGGAAAAGATGCGGTCGCATGCGGCACTCTGCTTCGCTTGCGATCAGTATAACTCAATCTATTTATTGCGGATAGGCGGCTCTATGCGGAAAGATGCGGTTCGGTGCGGCGGGGCCAAAATCACTTTTCGAGTCAGGTGCATTCAACTGGGCTCTGCCACCTCTCCGCGCTAGTATGGTGTCCCACAGTTCATTGCAAACCTTCCGAGCCGATTCGGCCAGTCGAGCGTTTCAAATGGAGGTCCCTCGACTCCCTGTTCGATTCGCTCAGGGTCGCGCAGGATGACACCATTTATGGGGCGACCCTTTGGGGCGCAACACTGGTCGCTGACCGTAGTTTAACCGATCCCGGCGCGCTTCGCTCTTGAACAGTACGACCACAATCCACGAATTAACAGGGAAAAGCGCCGATTGCAGCAAGCTCGACACGGTTTACAATCGTGGGCGAGGAATTTATTTGACCAGTGTGTTGGGCGGTCAGGCTTCCACACCGGGCCTCTCGCGACCTTTGGATCTTACGCAGGGGGTTGGGCGCGTGCGGATTCGGCGCAGAGGGATTGGGGCCTGCATTCCCAATGTGAACGCCTGTCCCCTTTTGCACGAGCGGAGGTGATTGCCATCACGGTTGCAGAAGGGTTAACGTCCTAACTTGAAGTGTTGCGGTACACTCTGTCACCACCTCTCACGAGGCCATCATGGCGATCTATGGGGCGAGGCCGGCGCCGCCCAACACCGACAAGCGATGGAAACTCGTCGACGCCACCATGCGCAAGACGGGCGGGAGTTCGCATGGCCTGATTGAGACGCTTCATACCGTGCAGGAGGCCTTTGGGTTTCTCGATGAGGAAGCCTTGCGCTACGTGGCGTTGTGCCTGCATGTGCCGCTCAGCCGCGCCTACGGCGTCGCCACTTTTTATCATTTCTTCACGCTGAAGCCGGGCGGCAGGCACACCTGTGTGATTTGCCTTGGCACCGCGTGCTACATCAAGGGAGCCCGGCATCTTTTCGACGCGGTGCGGGAAAGCTTGCACATCGCTCCCGGCGAAACCACCGCGGACGGCGAAATTTCGCTGCTGACGGCCCGCTGCCTGGGCTCGTGCGGACTGGCGCCGGCGGTGGTCTACGACCAGGAAGTCGCGGGTAAAGTCGACACCGGGTCATTGCACAGACATCTCGAGAAGTGGGCTCACCATGACTCCTGACGAACTCGACGAGATTGCAGAAAAAGAACGCGAAGCGCAGCAGAGGTTTCCGCGGCGCGTGAGTGTGTGCGTCGCCGCGGGATGCCTCTCATGCCAGAGCGATGGGGTTCAGAGCGCACTCGCCGGCGAGGTCGCGCGTCGCGGGACCGGCGAGCGGTGCCAGATTAAAGGCGTCGGCTGCATGGGACTGTGCTCCGAAGGACCGCTGGTCTCAACCAGCACCGGCCATCTTTACCAGCATGTGTCCGCGGCCGATGCGGGCGAACTGCTCGACAGCCTGGAGGCGAAGCCGATCGCGCGCCTGCATTGTCCCACCGACACACCGTTCTTCCAGCGCCAGCGAAAGATCGTACTGGAAAACTCCGGCGTTATCGATCCGGAGCGGATCGAGGAGTACATTGCGCGCGACGGGTATCTCGCGCTGATGAAGGTTTTGACCGAGATGACGCCACAGGAAGTGATCGCCGAGATCACTACCAGCGGACTGCGCGGGCGCGGCGGCGCGGGTTACCCGACGGGGCTGAAGTGGAGCACGGTCGCAAAGGCCGTGGGGAAACAGAAATTCGTCATTTGCAATGCGGATGAGGGCGATCCCGGAGCGTTCATGGATCGCAGCGTGCTCGAGAGCGATCCGCATCGCGTGCTGGAAGGAATGCTCGTCGCAGCTCACGCCGTGGGCGCGTCGGAAGGCTTCATCTATGTCCGCGCGGAGTATCCGCTGGCGATCAAGCGGCTTAAGACCGCGATCCGACAGGCGGAGCGGCTCGGGCTGCTGGGTGCAAACATTTGTGGAACGGGCTTCAGCTTACACATCGAGATACGCATTGGCGCGGGCGCCTTTGTCTGCGGAGAAGAGACGGCATTGATTGCGTCGATCGAAGGCAAACGCGGCACGCCGCGTCCGCGGCCTCCGTATCCCGCGATGGAGGGGCTGCTCGGTCAGCCGACTCTGATCAACAACGTGGAAACCTACGCCAACGTGCCGCCCATCGTTCGTAACGGAGGCGCGTGGTACGCGCGGATCGGCACCGAGAAGAGCAAAGGTACGAAGGTGTTTGCGCTGGCCGGGCGCGTGCGTAATACCGGCCTGGTCGAAGTGCCAATGGGAATCACGTTGCGCGAGATGGTGTTCGACATTGGCGGCGGCATTCCCGAGGGCAAGGAGTTCAAGGCCGTGCAGACCGGCGGGCCTTCGGGAGGGTGCCTGCCGGCCGAAACTCTCGACATGCCGGTGGAGTATGAGTCGCTGGCGAGGGCTGGCTCGATCATGGGCTCCGGCGGAATGAT
Source organism: Occallatibacter sp. (assembly GCA_049676965.1). Lineage (GTDB taxonomy): Bacteria > Acidobacteriota > Terriglobia > Terriglobales > Acidobacteriaceae > Telmatobacter. The sequence goes on along the minus strand of JBAUBR010000097.1, from coordinate 57,519 downwards.
CGTGATGGACGAGAGCTCCTGCATGGTGGACGTGGCGAAGTATTTCATGGATTTCTGCATGACCGAGTCCTGCGGCAAGTGTGTCCCCTGCCGCGTGGGCACGTATCAGATGCACAGAATCCTGAGCGCGATTACGGATATGTCCGCGACGGAGCAGGATCTGAAGCTGCTGGAAGAGCTTTGCGACCTGGTGAAACACACCAGCCTGTGCGGCCTGGGCCAATCGGCGCCAAACCCGGTGTTGAGCACGCTGAAGTATTTCATTGCGGAATACAAGGCGCACGTTCATGAGCAGAGATGCCCTGCAGGCGTGTGTCGCGCGAGAGTCCTGGAAGAGGCAAGCGCATGAGTGTGACGACCAGCGTAAAGACGCTCAAGATCGATGGCCGCGACTGCAGCGCACGGCCCGATGAGACGATTCTCCATGTCGCTCGAGAGAACGGCGTTTTCATCCCGCGCTTGTGCGCGCTCGAAGGGCTTTCGACCGTGGGCGCGTGCCGCCTGTGCCTGGTGGAAGTGAAGGGCTCGAACAAACTGCTCCCCGCCTGCGTGACCGCTGTTGAAGAAGGAATGGAGGTCACCACCAGTTCCGATCGCCTGCAAAACTATCGCAAAATGATCGTGGAGCTTTTGTTCAGCGAGGGAAACCATATTTGTTCGGTCTGCGTCTCCAACAACCATTGCGAACTGCAAACCATGGCGCAGACGCTAGGCGTGACACACATTCATCTTCCTTACCGATACCCGAAGAAGACGGTGGATGCCTCGCACGACCGCTTCATCCTCGATCACAATCGATGCATTCTGTGCACGCGTTGCGTGCGCGTGTGCGACGAGATCGAGGGCGCGCACACATGGGACGTGATGGGGCGCGGCATCGAGGCAAAGGTGATCACGGACTTGAATCAACCCTGGGGCGAGTCGGAGTCGTGCACCAGCTGCGGAAAATGTGTGCAGGTGTGCCCGACGGGGGCATTGGTTGAGAAAGGCCGCTCGGTGGCGGAGATGGAGAAGCGGCGTCAATTCCTCCCATACTTGACGATCATGCGCAAGGAGCACGAATGAGCAGGAAGAAGCTGGCCACGGTCTGGCTCGACGGCTGCTCGGGCTGCCACATGTCGTTCCTCGATATGGACGAGCGCCTCATCGATCTTGCCGCGCTGGTCGAACTGGTCTATAGCCCGCTGGTGGATGCCAAGGAATTTCCTCCCGATGTGGATATCACCCTGGTCGAAGGAGCGGTGAGCAGCGACGAGGATCTGCACAAGATCAAGGCGATTCGCGGCCGGACCAAGCTGCTGGTTTCGCTGGGCGATTGCGCTGTGACGGCGAATGTTCCAGCGATGCGCAATCCCTTTCCGGTGCAGGCGATCTACGATCGCGCGTATCGAGAAAATGTCACCCTTGCGCCGGGCACTCCGGACAAGATCGTGCCTCGTCTATTGCCATATGCGCGACCGGTTCACGAAGTGGTGACCGTCGATCTCTTCATTCCAGGTTGTCCGCCTTCCGCCGACGTGATCCATTACACGCTGACTGAACTGCTCGCCGGGCGCCAGCCGGAGTTGAGTTCGCGAACCCGTTTTGGAGCGTGAAAAATGGCAGAGCGCAGAACCATCGTCATCGATCCGGTGACCCGCATCGAAGGCCACTCCAAGATCACGCTGCACCTGAACGACGAGGGCAAGGTCGAGGATGCCCGCTTCCATGTGACACAGTTCCGGGGCTTCGAAAAGTTCTGCGAGGGGCGGCCGTTCGCGGAGATGCCCTCGCTCATGGCGCGCATCTGCGGCATTGATGCCCGAAGTCCGATGGCGCCTCGCATCCTGATCGTCGCTTACGGGAATCCGCTGCGCTCGGACGATGGGATCGCGTGGCATGCGGCCGAGCTGCTCCGGCGCGAGTTCCCTGCTCCTTCAACTGAGATTTTCTGCGTTCACCAGCTCACGCCGGAGGTTGCCGAAGATGCGAGCCGTGCGGACGATCTGATTTTTATCGATGCAGCCTGCGACGGCGAACCGGGCCAAATCGTTGTCGCTGAAATCGGCTCCTCCGGGCAGCCGGCGAAATCTTCGCACCATCTCACTCCGCAACAAGTCATCGCTCTCTGCCGGCAGCTTTATGGCGTTTCCCCACGCGCGTTTACGATTTCGATCGCGGGGAAATCCTTTGAACACGGCGATGCGCTCACTGACACTCTCGAAGCTGCGCTGCCGCGGCTCATCGGGACGGTGGGCGAGCTGATCGACAGTCTCAATCCGCGGCGATCCTCGCTGCAAGAGACTTGAGGGATCTTTGCATCGGTCTCTGTTTCGGAGCCTGCATTCCCTCAGCGGCTAAAGCCGCGTCGATTCTGCTGGGTTTTATGTACGGGCTGAAGCCCGTACCCTTCGAAACATGGACTTATTCAGATGTTTGTCATCGGCTTATTCCGATACTTCCTATCGACTTATTTAGAGGATTCATATCGACTTATTTGGAGGTTTCCTAGATCATCGACTGTCGAAGCGTTGGCTCGGTCAATGCGCGAGCAATTTCAGGGCGTTGAGGCGATATAACTTCTCCAGAACGTCGTCTGGAAGGTACAGCCCATAGATATTCCAGCGGCCTTGGCGCGAAGCATGGGATGGGTATTCGAAGTACTCGTCGTCTGTTTCCAGGAAGCGGAAGTAGAGGCGATACATCTGCGTCTCGGGCAGAAGGTCGGTGCCGAACAGAATGCGATCGGCAAAGCGGAGAAAGAACCGGCGCGCGGTGTAGGGCTGCCGGCCCAACTCCGCCGCGCGCGCGCTGATGTCGATGTATAGATTCGGGTTCGATTCGAGCAGGCGCGCTACGCGAGTCAGGTCTTCACCGCTCTCGCCCATGTGCGCGCAAACGAAGGTCGTGTGCGGATGCCTGCGGATGACTTCGTCGCGCTGCGCGAGCAACTCGTCTTTCGAATGCTGTGCGCCGTTAAAGCTCCAATCCGGGTGTGCCGCCAACTCCTCGTAGCGCTCGTTGGCGGCATCGATTGGGCGGAAAAAGGCGCTGGGATCGGCAGTGTGGAACATCACCGGGATATTCAGCTCCGCGGCCTTATCGAATATTGGCGCAAAGCGTTCGTCGTCGACCCGCAACAGCCTGCCTCGCTCATCGCGCACGGAGAGGCCGAGGTCCTTCCAGAACTTGATGCCGCAGGCGCCGAGCTCGACCATCCGCTCCAGCCGGTCGCAGGAGAGCCGCACGAAATCCTCGCGCTCCACTCCGGCCCAATCCATCCAGGCAATGGTGGCGAACCGCTGGCGCGAGGCGTTTTGGAACCGGCGCAGCATTTCGAGCGCCGCATCACCCGTCTGCATCGTGATGTTGACCACGCGCTCCACACCGCAATCATCCATTATGCGCAGCACTGTTTCCGGGTCCATCGAATCCAGGTGATTGTGGTAGTCGATCACTGGAAATCGGGCCTTCAACGGGGTGCGATCCGGAACGATCAATTCGGATCGGGGATGGAAGTCGCTCAGGCGCAGGTCCACATCGGCCTTCGCCGATACCATGGCGACGAATTTGTCCTTCCCGGCAGTCATCGCGATCTCGTCAAAGGGTACCACTCAGCGGAGTCCTCTCTTTCACGAGCTCACTAGCCGTTGTGGGCGTCCTTCTCAAAGCGGGAGTCTTCGCCCCGCAGGACGTGCGCGGGGTGGTCTCGAGACTGCGGACAACCCGAATGGCAAATGCCGCACCACAGGCCGATCGGCGACAGCACGTGCTTGCTCCTAACAATACCAGGTACCAAAGTAATGGTGTTTTGGTCACCGAATCGTCATACGTTTCCTGTTAAGATTGCGTTATTGGCAAGTTTTGACATGTTTTGTCGTAACTTAGCACTTCACAAAAAATGAGCATCGGCTTACTCTCTTTTCAGTAGTAAACAAAACAATCCAAGCCGCCGGGTTCCCCCGTGTTCCGGTGGCTCGATTTTCGCTCTCAGCCTACATGCCTTGGAGTTGATCGCGTTGGTCGCGTCGTGATTCGTGGAGTCGTGCGCTGTTGAGCTCTCGAATCCCGGGCTGATCGGGCTTAGCCATGCTAAGTCAGCTTGGCGAAGCCATGCGCGTTTTCCGATCGAGGGGCTATCGAGTGAACTTGCAAAGTGTCGATCGAGCATCCGGCGAAACCGGCGCAGACCTGCCGCAAGCAGCCGACCCCGCGGCTGAACGCAAATGGTTCGCCACGTTCACCCTGCCTCAGAACGAGAAGTCGGTCCTGAAGCAACTGGACATTCGGAGCGTGGAATCGTTTCTTCCCACCTATGAAACGGTTCGCGTCTGGAAGAACCGGCAACGGAAAAAGGTCACGCTGCCGCTCTTTCCGACTTACGTCTTCGTTCGCATCAATCGCGCCGAACGCGGAAAGGTTCTGCGGTGTCCGGGCGTGCTCCACATTGTGGGCAATCACAGGGAGCCGCTTCCGCTCGCCGATGCGGAGGTTGAGCTTCTTCGCTCCGGCGTTTGCCGGCGCAGGGTGGAGCCCTACCGCGATCTTGTCATTGGAGACAGGGTGCGCATCAAAAGCGGAATCATGAGCGGCGTGCAAGGCACGCTGGTAAGAAGGAACAGCCGCCTCCGCTTTGTCCTCACCATTCAAATGATCAATCAGCATGCGGCGATCGAAGTGAACGCGGAAGACATGGAGCCGGTGACCGGTTGAGAGAGTAAACCCCTCCGCCGGGGCAAAGAGCCGGGATTGCCGAAGGACCGATTTGGCCGCCGAGACTTGTGTTCTTCAGGCCGGTCCCATCGGAATTCTCCGCGGTCGCTGAGATCTCATCGTAATTCCTGGCCAACAATCCATTCGGGATCCGGGCATTTCACTTTGCAAGCCCGGCGAGACATCCTTCCCTCCGGCAAACTCCGTCCTTCCCATCCTTCGATAGCGAGAGTGGCAAATGCCTTTAGCGCCAAGGAACTCAGAGCGGACAGACAAGATATTGCAGGCTGCGGCACAACTGTTTGCCCGGCAGGGATATCATGGAACAAGCACCCGTGAGATCGCCCGCCTTGCCGACGTAAGCGAAAACACCCTGTTCCGGCATTTCGACCACAAGGAGGACCTGTTCTGGTCCGCCCTGCGGTCGCGCTCGACGGGGCTGAAACTGCGCCGCGATCTGCTCGATGGAATCACCGGGGGCGACGATCCCGAAGTCGTTCTGCCGAAGATTATCGATCTGCTGGTCGACACGGTGATCTTCAAGCCCGAGTTGCTGCGCCTGATTGCGGTCGCGTTTCTGGAGCTGCACTGGAAAACGGAGGCCTTCTGCCAGGAGTTTCTCTCCCCGATCTTCTCCGCGATCAACCGCTACGTGGAAATGAACATCGCCAATGAGCGGGTGCGCAACCTGGACCCGACCATGGTGACAGCGGCGCTAGTGACCACGGTAATGACTCATGCGGAGATTTCAAGACTGATTGACGGGGATCGGCTATCCTACCCCGGAAGCCGGGAAGCGGCAAGCGCGTACACCAAGTTCTGGCTGGATGTGCTGACTCCAAGGCCAGTGCCATTGCAACGGCCGGCGACAAGGACCAAAAGAGCGAGCTTCTGAACCGATTCGTTCCGCAACCGGATCCGCCTTGGAATTCTCCGAAGGCCTTGATTCCTATCTCGCACTGAACTGCACCAGCACTGACACCTGAAACCGGGAGAATCAAATGAGCTCTCCAAGTTTGCTGAGTCGACGTTTTGGCTCGGGACGCATCTCGCGCCGGCTCTTTGCATATCTCAAAAACCTGCTTTTCTTTGCTCTTGCCGCATTTTTCGCATTCGGGTTGCGGTTCGACGGCGACTTGCCGGCCAGGTATTTCCACGCGATGGAGGTAGCTCTGTGCATTTGGGTGACGGTCAAAACAGCAGCGTTCATCGTAGGCTCGGTGAACCAGGAACAATGGCGCCATACCTCCATCTATGAGGCCCAGCGGATCATTCTTGCCAACACGGCGGGATCGATCGTGGGCGGACTTGCGATCTTCTTCCTGCTCGGCGAGTGGGCGGTTCCGCGCTCGGTATATGTTTTGGAGTGGATCCTCTCCTGCTTTCTCATCCTCGGAGGACGGCTCGGCGCACGCGTGCTCGCCACCGCCAGGAGGAAGCGGCAAGCCGAAGGCACACGCACCAGAACCCTGATTTACGGCGCCGGAGCGGCCGGGCTGGCGCTGCTGTGGGAGTTGCGGCAAAATCCATCGCTGATGTTCGACGTCGTGGGCCTGATCGACGACAACCCGCAGACTCTGGGCTTGATCTTCGACGGCAAGCCGGTGCTTGGCACGGGAGAGGAACTCGGGGAGTTGACGCGCAAACACGGCGTGAAACGCGTGTTGATCGCCATTCCCTCTGCCACGGGGCCGCAGATGGTGCGCATTCTAAAGTTCGCCATCGACGCGGGAGTGGACTACAAGATGGTGCCCAGCCTCGGCGAGCTCATTCAGGGGACCGATCTGGGCAAGCAAATTCGCGACGTCGCTGTCGAGGATCTGCTGGGCAGAAAGCCGGTGCAGCTCGATCAGCACCTGATCCGCGAGCGCATCCAAGGCAAGGTCGTGATGGTGACCGGCGCCGGAGGCTCGATCGGTTCCGAGATATGCCGCCAAATCGCGCCATTCCATCCCCTGGCCGTGGTTGGCTTCGACGATGCGGAAACTCCTCTCTTCCAGATCGAGCGCGAGCTGGCAAAGAACTTTCCGGATCTGGCATTTCATGCCGAGATTGGCAGTATCTCGCGCCCCGATACTCTGCGCCGCGTGATGCAGCGCTATGAGCCGTCGATTGTCTATCATGCCGCCGCCTATAAGCACGTTTCCATGATGGAAAGGCATGTATTCGCCGCGGTCGAGAATAACATCTTCGGCACCTGGCACGTGGCCCTCGCCGCGGCCAACCAGGGGGTCGAGGACTTTGTAATGATCTCGACCGATAAGGCGGTTCGCCCAACCAGCGTGATGGGCGCGACAAAGCGGGTAGCAGAGCTGGTGATTCGCGCTTTGCAAATGGAGAGCGGCACCAAGTTCGTTGCCGTCCGTTTCGGTAATGTTTTGGGAAGCAATGGCAGCGTGGTTCCGATCTTCAAAGAGCAGATTGCCGCCGGGGGGCCGGTCACGGTCACGCACCCTGAAATGCGCCGCTTCTTTATGACCATTCCCGAGGCAGCGCAACTTGTACTGCAGGCTTTCGCCATTGGCAAAGGTGGAGAAGTTTTTGTTCTCGAGATGGGCGAGTCGGTCAAGATCGTGGACTTAGCAAGGGATCTTATCCTGCTTTCAGGTCTCCAGCCGGACCGCGACATAAAAATCGAATTCACCGGACCGCGGCCGGGGGAAAAGCTTTTCGAAGAGCTGAATTTGCATGACGAGCATCTCGTTCCCACTTCGCACGCCCAGATCAGGAGCTATGTATCGCCGTACGATCCGGATGTCAGGCGGATCAAGGCATATATGCAGGAATTGCAGCAGATCGTCAATGCTCACGACGTTCCCGCTTTGGTCCTGCTGCTGAAGGAGCTGATTCCCGATTACAATCCTGGCTCGGAGCTGCTCAAGATTGCCTTATCCACTGAGCCGACCCATAAATCCGGTCCTACCAAGATGCAGATCCCTGCCGGACAAACTGAAGGCCCTGTGCCGGTGAAGAAGCTGGTTTCGGCAACCCGCATGAATTGAGTGCGCGGCTGATGGACCGCACCCGGCTCCGGCACTGCGGGGATCGCGCCGACCCATCGCGATTTCGAATAATTCACGTCATGTAATAAACGCCGTAAAATTCAGCCTTCCGGCGGCGAAGCGTTTCGCCGCCCAACGATCGCGAATCGCAGAATCGAAGCTTGAGGGTTGGGTGGCTGGGCAAGTCGCTCCCCAAGTGTGGCTTCATTTTGGGGAAGACAATCCCAACTGTCGGATCGAATACACGGCTTCTGTCATGCGACGGGAGACGTAAATCAGAGGACGCCCATTGAGCAATCACCAACCTGCTAACGCTCGAGTTGAAGCGCCTGCCGTGCCTTTGCCAGCGACCGGTCAACAATTTCAAACTTCAGATGCCCTGCACGGGCTAATACGCGTGATTAGCAAGCGGCGCAAGTGGATCATTGCCGCGATCGTAGTCTGTGAGTCGCTTGCCTTGGCCATTACGCTTTTGATGAAGCCCACTTATGAATCGACCGCCACGATTGAGCTGAACAAGCAGGGCTCCGGCATGGATCTGGGTCTCGGCGAGGAGTTGAGTTCGACATTGGGCGGAGGCAACGAGGCTCTGCTCACCGATTTGCAGACGGAAACGGCAATCCTGGAGGGCGATTCACTGGCCCTCGCGGTAATCGAGCAGCTTAATCTCGCTACCAAACCACCTTTTGCTTTAACTGGCAGCGTTAGCAAAGAAGAAAAGGCCGAGGCAGGATTTCCCCTTGAACAAGCGCCCGTTACCCGAACCCGCCTTTTAAAGGTATTCAGTCGTCATTTGAGAGTGGTACCGGAGCGCGGCACCCGCTTGATCCAAGTTAGCTTTTCAAGCCATGACCTGAACTTAGCCGCCGAAGTTGCAAACCAATTGGTCGAAGCCTACAAAAGCAATTACCGCCAAACCCATTACGATGCCATAACTGAAACTTCGGGCTGGCTAACAACGCAGTTGACGGACCTGAAGACGAATGTCGAACAAGCCGAGAAGAAGCTGACCGATTTCGAAAAGGCGAACGGAATTCTCAGCTTCAATATGGCGGCGCCGGCCAGCACCTTCGGCAATGAGCCACTTAGCAGCGGAGTTGGAAACGGGAACCCCGAGATTCATAGCCCGATCATCCAAAAGCTCGATGAACTCAACCATGAGTTGACCCAGGCGGAAGCAGACCGCATCGGCAAAGAAGCAATCTACCATCTCACGCAGAGCGGCGATGCCGACGTGGTTCTCGGCCTGCAAAGCAACGCGCTGGCCGAACAATCCATGGTACTCACGGAGGGTGGAGGGCTCTCGAATCTGCAGAATCTGCGCTCGCAACTTGGCCTGTTGAAAGTCCAGTTGGCGCAGGAATCGAATGCTTTCGGCCCGAATAACCGTCACCTCAAAGATCTGGAAGTCCAGATTGGATCGGTTAACGATCAGATTACACAAGAATTGCAGCTAATCACCAAACGTGCGCGGGCCGATTTCCAACTGGCCAAGCAGACCGAAGATGAGATCCGGCGCCGGTTTGACCAACAGCAAGCCGCAGCGAGCAAACTGAACGACGTTGCCATCCAGTTCGCGGTGTTGAGCGATGAAGCAATGTCGCATAAGCTTCTCTACGAGGACCTTTACACCAAGCTACAAGAAGCCAATATCTCCGCCGGGATCAAGGCAACCAATATTACCGTTGTATCTCCTGCACGCACCGAGTCCGAGCCTATACGGCCAAAGCCGGTGATGTATCTCGCACTTGGTGTCCTGATTGGCATCTTCGCCGGGCTCGCCGCCGCATACACCGTCGACAGCCTCGACCGCACCGTAAGCACTCCGGAGGAGGTGGAAGAGATCACGGGCAGGCCAGTAATTGGTATCATTCCCGACCTTATGAAATCGGGAAAATCCTATGGCGCCTATCTTCGAAGGCCCTTGTCTAAATCTGCCGAGGAGGAGGCGCCGGGAACATTGCAGGTCTGGATGCTGGCTCATCCCGACTCCGTGGCCGCGGAGGCTTTCCGGTCGCTGCGCACTTCCATCATGCTTTCTCGCGCCGGCGGAGGCGCCAAAACACTCTTGATTACCAGCTGCGTTCCCGGCGAGGGCAAGACAACGGTGACTTCCAACCTCGCCGCAGCCTTCGCGCAGCACAACAAAAAGGTTCTTATCGTGGAAGCCGATATGCGCAGGCCGCGAATGACGCACGTGATGGATGTTTCGAGCGAGGTCGGTCTGAGCAACGTACTTACCGCGACGGCGTCAATAGAGGACGCCATTGTTCGCGGGATCCAATTGCCCACGCTGGATATTCTGCCCGCGGGCCCGCAGCCGCCAAATCCGTCGGAGTTACTAGGATCTTCGGCCTTCGCGGAGCTGCTTCAAAGGCTCCGTGCACAATACGATCTCGTTTTGCTCGACAGTCCTCCGGCATTGCTGGTTGCAGATCCCATCTCCATAGCGTCCCTGGTTGATGCCGTAGTATGGATTTCGCGCGCCGGCGTTGTTACCAGACCCTATCTCAACCGCGCGAACGGAATGATTGACCGCCATCAAATGCCAGTTATCGGTTTCGTGGTCAACGGAGTAAGTAGCGGCGAAGCCGGCTATGGCTATGGCTCTTACTACACGGACAAGGAAAAGGGAGAGAAGAAGAATGCACATGGCGCATAAGTCGACTCATTTTTTGCTGGTCATGTTGGTCCTTGCGGCCGCCTTCCCCGGGCGGAGCTTTGCCCAGCAAATGCCTCCTGCATCTCAAAACTTGAATCAGCCTCCGTCGAACTTGCCAAGCAACAATCGCGTTCCGCCCGGCGTTTCAAATGCGTTGCACCCCGAACTTACGGCCGTACCGCCGGATTTTGCCGACCTCAAGCTTGCGCCGGGATTTCTTGTCACCCTGGATGTCCTCGACGATCCGGACTTCGATGGGGATTTTCGGGTCGACCAGCGGGGCGACCTGGCGCTCCCCATCCTCGGTTCCATTCACGTGGACGGCCAAACGGCCTCTGAAGCAAGGGAGCAGATCCAACAGCGATTGCTCAAAGACGGTATTCTCAACAGCCCGCAGGTCAATTTGACAGTCGTCGAATATGCGGCGTCCGAAGTAGCGATCCTTGGGGAAGTGACTGTCCCAGGCAGATACCCTCTGCTCGCTCCGCGGAGCCTTACCGATGTACTGGCCCTTGCGGGAGGACTTACCGTAGCGGCCGGCAATGAAATCCAGATATCCCACACCGGCACGGCACCACAGTCCGAAACGATCCACTTCTCCAAGGCCACCAGCGCGAAAGTTGTGCAAGACACCATCGTCCACCCGGGCGACACCGTGCAGGTCAAGCGCGCGGGCATCGTTTACGTTTTAGGAGCCGTATTCAAGCCGGGAGGATATGTGATGGAGGAAGACGGCACACTGACCCTGCTCGAGGCCATCTCGCTCGCCGACGGCACCACCCTGTCGGCATCCGTGGGAACGATATTTCTCCTTCGCCGCGAGCCCGATGGAAGTGCGGTAAGAATTGAACTGCCACTCAATCAGATGCAGCGCGGCAAGCGCTCCGACATACAACTACACGCCACGGACGTTGTGTATGTCCCAAACAGCAAGCTCAAATCCGCCTTCATCAATACACAAGGTATTCTAGCCGCAGCAACTTCCGCCAGCATTTATGCTACGGCAGTCTACTAGGACCGTGAACAAGACAAGATACCGGCCGATGGGTGGCGCGATCTTTACCTCCGGGTTATCGTTGGCCTATGGATAGGCCCCTGCGATCATTCTCCGAAATGGCGCGATCTTCGATACGTTCAATTGCGCCGCGGAGAACGTATGCTGCTTTATCTCACTCTCTTGATTGGAGCCTTGCCTTCCGGACGCTCGGTTGGAGGCAAAGCCGCCTGCTGTGGCGGATGCGCGCGTCCCATGCGGCCGAGCGCACGGCTGACTTGTTTTCCATATCGTCTTTGAATCTGTCGCACCCGTTCTACATTCGCTCTGGGACCAGCGACGTGGACGAATTTATCTACACTGTCGTAAGAGAAACCTATGGCAGGCACCTTCCCCCATACGAAGCAGAGTTCGTCTTCGATGCCGGTGCGAATATGGGCGACACCGCTGCCTGGTTGCTAACTCGCTACCCAAAAGCCCGATTGATCGCGGTAGAGCCCGATCCGGAAAACTTCAGGTTACTCTCGCGAAATTGTGTTCCCTATGGCGAGCGTTCGATCCCCGTACAGGCCGCGGTCTGGCCCAGACCAGCGAGATTGTCGCTGCGGAGCGATCAGGCCAAGGACGCTATACAGGTTCTGGACACCGGCGACGGCGATTGCCTGGGCATGACTATTCCCGAGCTGATGGAGAAATATGACTTTCCCCGGCTGGACATCTTCAAGTGCGACATTGAAGGCGCGGAGCTGGAATTGTTTTCGTTCGATGCGGACCAATGGCTCTCGCGCACAGGTTTCCTGGTGATTGAGGTCCATGGACCTGAATGCCTCAATGCTGTATTGAATGCCACATCCAGACATGGATTTATACATCGAAGCTTCCGCAATTTGCACATTTTCGGACGGCACGAATGGACCCACTAAACCGAAAAACCTTTCCCGCCTTCGATGCTCATGGATCCTCTCGGACTTCGGTCCAAGAATCGGACCCTCGCGGCATGTCCGGCGCAGGACTAGTTGAGGCATTTTCCACATTTGCCCATTTACACCTGCAGACGATCAAGTTCACTGGGAGCGCTGGGCATGCGGTGCATCTACGAACGGCCAAACTGTCTTTACTAATACCTCCCGCCGAATTGCTGTGGAAAGGAGCCGGAAAATGAAGACGGAAATGACGGCACAAGCGATCGATAAACCCCGTGCACTCGTCGAGAACGGCACCCCATTCGACGGCCACTGTGACCGCCCGCAAGAGGAACGAGTCGCGGAGCGGCCGATTCGAATTGCTGTCGTCGTCACCCATCCTATTCAACATTTTGCCCCGCTTCATAGAAAGCTGGCGTCTGTTGGCGGGATTGAATTGAAGGTGTTCTTCTGTGCTAACTGGGGTGCACAGTCTTATTTCGACCGCGAATTCGGTATTGAATTGAAATGGGACATTCCCTTGCTCGATGGCTACACATCGGAGCTTCTTCCCGGCAAGGAGAATGCCAAGTGGCTGGGATTTACGGGATGCGACAACCCTTCCATTGGAGCTGCCCTCCAGATTTTTCAGCCTGACGTGGTGCAAGTCTTCGGCTACGCGCATCGAACTATGTGGCGAGCAGTTGACTGGTGCCACCGACACAGAATTCCGGTGTTGCTTTTCACGGACTCAAATGCAGCAGCGCGAGTGCCCCTTTGGAAAAGACTTGTGAAGGCAATTGTGGTGGGATTGTTTTATCGCCGGGTGGATGGCGCCTGCTTCGTCGGAGATAATAACTACGACTATCACCTCCGCTATGGGCTTACAAAAGACAGGCTGTTTCCCGGGGCGTTAACCATTGACCAGGAGCGGCTCACGCAGTCGGCAGGCGATCGCCCCGTTGCGCGCCGAGAGATCCGAGCCAAATATGGGATACCGGATGATGCGTTTGTGGCCATTTTTTCCGGCAAGCTGTCCACGCGCAAATCGCCCATTCACCTTTTGCAGGCCGTTCGGCGGTGCTGGGAACGCGGAGCCAGAATTTGGGCGCTCTTTGTAGGAGAAGGAAGCGAGCGGGACTCGATGGAAGAATCGATACGCGAGTTCCGCTCTAAAAATGCGGTCCTGGCGGGATTCGTGAACCAGAGCACGATCGGAAAATACTATGCGGCATCCGAAGTGCTGGTGGTTCCATCGGCGTATGACCCCCATCCGCTTGTCCTGCCTGAAGCGGGCTGCTTCGGCCTACCTGCTATCGTAAGTGACAGGCTAGGGTGCATAGGGATGTCCGATACGGCGCGTGCCGGCGAGAATGCGCTCGTTTACCCGTTTGGCGATATCGATGCGTTGACCGATTGCATGATGAGGCTTTATTCGGACAAGGACATGTACCGTTCCATGTCCAGGGCGGCGCTCAGGATTGCGGAATCCCAGGACATCGCGGTAGCGGCTCTGGCGCTCAAGGACGCCGCTGTCCGCCTCAAAAACATGGGCGTCCGGCGATAGGACTGGCGGCATCGAGACTCTGGATGCGCAACTTTCTTCAACATCATGGTTCAACGCAATGGGGATTAAACGGGCCACCTTCAGGTCAATCAATCGCGTCCTTTCGCGATTCGGGATGCGCCTGCATGTACTCAAGAAGGATTTTGAACAGTTTCCCTTAAATGAGACCGTTCAGCAATGGCTCTTCCGCGATTTCGCGACCTGTGCGAATGAATGGCTAAAGGGGCAGGCCTGCTTCGAAGCGGTTGGCTTCGATATCGAAGCTATGGTCAGAGACTTCTTCTTTGCTTACATGAAGACTCCATTTCGCGAACAACCCGAGGGGAGCCGGTTCAACAATTGCTTGTGGCTGTCGATCCTCGCGCGCGCGTTCGACCCCTCGGTCGTAGTCGACAGCGGAACGTTTGAGGGTGCGAGCGCATGGGCCCTCTCGTTCGGAGCGCTGAACGCAGAGGTGTGGAGCTTCGATATCGATCTCTCAGCACTCAGATGGCGAGCGCCGAGGGTGCAATACCGCCAACAGGATTGGACAGAAGTTGAGTTCGGTGCACGCAGCGGACAGCGAACTCTCGTCTATTTTGACGACCACGTCGATCAAGCTCGCCGTTTGTTGGAGGCACAGGAGCGGGGTTTCGGGATGGCGGTTTTCGACGACGATTTTCCGGTCATTCCGGCGCTCCAAATGGCCCATGGAGGAAGCGCGTTCCCAAAAATCGAATTTGTATTGAGCGAGGAACTAAGACGTGAGAAGGAGATCTCCTGGCGGTCAAGGGCGCGGACTTTCCGGTGGCCTGTCGATGTAGCCTACCTGGATCGCGCTCGTGCTGCGATTGCGGTCGTGGAGCGCCTTCCAAACACCTCGTCAATTACTGGAATTCATCAGACGCCCTATAGCGTCGTCAAAATACAACCGCTGACCTGAGTGGACGCTGCAAACCACCTTCGCGTGCCGGCGAGAATGCCCTCGTTTATCCGTTTGACAATATCGATGCGTTGACCGATTGCATGATGAGACTTTATTCGGACAAGGACATGTACGGTTCCATATCAAGGGCTGCCTGCAAGATTGCCAGTTCCCAGGACATATCCATAACTGCGCGGCAACTGAAAGACGCGGCGATGCGCCTCAAGAAGATGGGCTGCCGGCATTAGGTTGGTTGCCGTTGAGGCTAAAAGATATGACTCGGACGGAACGGTATGATTCATGAGGCTAGTAGATTTCCAGGGTCCGGAGCCTTCAGGGGCGGTACCTGCAGCGGAGCAGCCTTCCGGCGAATCGCCCGATCGAACGATGAATACATCCGAAGGAGCAGCTATAGTTTTCCCGACCAAAGGAAAGCCCGGATTTATGGAACACTACGGCTCGACGGTCCTGGGACAGGGAGCTGTTCTGGGGTTGGGGATACTGACGGGCATTCTATCGGCAAGAATGTTGGGACCTGCGGAACGAGGCGAATACGTTGCGGTGTGCATTTGGCCTACCTGGATCGCCACGGTGCTTTACTTTGGGATCAATCAGGCCGTTGTGTTCAGTATCGGGCGGCGGGCGTTCACAATCTCAGAGATGGCCACAGCGGCAACGGCAATTGGCCTGGTCCAGAGCGCACTTTCTATCCTTATCGGCCTCCTTCTGGTGCGATACACCCTGGCCAAGTATTCCGTGGAGGCCAAACACCTGGGCATGGTATTCGTTTTTCTCACGCCGGCCCTGATTCTAAGTGCATATACAAGCAACTTCTTTCAGGGCACGCAGGATCTACTTCGCTTCAACATCATCAGGGTAGTAGCTCCATTCACTTATTTCCTGGGATTGGCCGGGTTGTATTTTTCCCATCGTTCCAGCCTGAGCGGCGTGATTTACTCCCAGTTAGCAGGCTATGCACTGGCATTGGCGCTCGGTTCGGTACTGGTATGGAGCCTTCTCAAGCCTCACTGGCAGTGGAACCGGCTGGCAATTCCGCGGCTCGTCAACTATGGATACCGGATACAGGCCACGAACCTGGCCAGCCTTTTCAACCAACGCATCGATCAGTTGATCCTGTCGCTCATTATTCCGCCCCGGCAATTAGGATTCTATGCCGTCGCCGTAACTCTCTCCACAGCAGTGACGGTGTTTTCCGTTGCGGCAGGAGTTGTAACCTTCTCCCATGGATCGAGCCAGCAAAGCGAAGACGCCAAGGCGACGATCGGGCGTTCCTTCCGGGCTTCGCTGATCTGGTTGTTGCTCGCCTGCTCCGCGCTCTACATATTCGCGCCGTTTCTAATCCGCCTTTTACTCGGCCCGGCATTCGAGGGCTCAATTATTGCATGCCGGATTTTATTGCCGGGGGCTGTGATGATCGGGATGAATCAAGTACTTTACAACGGATCGAGCGCGCTGGGCAGGCCCGGACTTCCCTCCTTTGCTGAAGGCGTGAGTGTGGCGGTCACGGCTATCGGGCTTTATCTTCTCGTTCCGCACTATAGCTATATTGGAGCGGCGATCGTCTCGTCGGTTGCATACACTGTCAGCTTCCTGGTTATGGTTGTCCTCGCACACAGGCTGCTGGAATTGCCGCTTCGCATACTTCTTCTAGGCAGCACACCGCGAATTCAACGAGAATCTCCGATTGCGGGCGAATGAGGATGGCGACAATCGTAGCAAATCCAGCGAGAGTGCAATCGAATCGGGGCGTGGCGCTGTTGATCCCCACGCTTGCGCTGCCGCTCGCGCTCGCGACCTTTGCTTTGTTGGCTTGGGAACGAGGCGTCGATTTCCTGGCGTTCGGGTCGATGGCGATCCTCTTTCTTGCCCTCGCTGGTATTTTCCTGGTTGCCTCAGGCCCGCTCCGCTCGCAGTGGTTCGCTGCGCCCGGTTTCATGACTCTCCTGGCAAGCGTAGAGTTTGCGATTGTGCCCTTTTATCTTTTCGCAACCAACCAGGACCAGATTGATGCCGGCTACCTGCGGACAATGGTCTACTTGCTGGTGGGCTTCTCCGCCTTCTGGCTTGCCTGCTGGTTCCTGCGCAAGCCACACCTTTTCATCTTCTCGCCACAAAGCCATTTAACCCATCCGAGAGTTCTAGGCGCAGCAGCGCTCCTTCTCCTTATTGGCGGAGCCGCTAAGACCATTCTCTGGAGGTTGGGACTCATTGGCTACGAACTGGCGACCATGCAGTATTCCGCCGACGTTTCGCTGGTCGGGGCCTTCAGTGCCGCAAGCCAGGCGCTGCAGATGGCCATGGTCATATTGGCCATCGAGATCCTGGGTAAGCGCGCGCCCTCTTATGCCACGCGCCTGCTCTTCGTGGTTTCGCTTGTGCTTTGTCTCGGGTTTGGGCTGGTCTGGGGACTTAAAGTAGACCTCCTCATGCCCATCTTCTCGCTAGTCGCGCTTTTGGGTATCGTGCGCGGCCGACTCCCACGACTTGCCTGGGCGCTGCCAGCTTTCTATTTGATAATGCAGCCTTTCATGAATGCTTACCGATCCAACCTCAACTCCGGGTATGCCACGCAGATCGGTACGGCTGACGGTCTTATCAGCGTGCTCGGCAAATCGTTCGAAGATGCCATCTCGGGCAGCCGGAACTCGCGGGGCTCACACAATGCTTCGGCTTTCCAGACGGCAAGCGAGCGTCTTTCGGCCCTTGCCCTTTTCCACAATGTAATCGAGTTGCCTAGTCCCGACTTGCTGAATGGCGAAGAAAAGGTATGGATGGCGCCCTTTTACCCTTTCATTCCTCGCCCGCTCTGGAAGGGGAAGCCGGTGTTCGACAAGGGGCATCGCATGAGCGAGGCCCTCGGCATCGGCACCGCTAATTCCGAGAATATACCGGCGATCGCTGACATGTATGCCCTAGGCGGAGTTTGGGCGATTCCCGCGGGCATGTTCCTTTGGGGAGCAATTTTACAAACATACATGAACCGGATCAAAGGTGGTCTCTCTGAAAGAGGACTTTTCTTTTATCTGACTACGCTAATTCCGATTACGACAGTTTCCGAGCGCGATGTCGTGGCCTTGATCGGTTCGGCTGTCGAGACCGGTTGTATCGTGCTATTCCTCTCATGGCTCGTGTACGGCGGGCCCCTTTTCTCGTTGAGCCGCGGGTCTAGAGAAATATCCGGTCAGAGAGGAGCTTCTTGTACCCCGACCAAGCGGTTCGAAAAGTTCTGATCTATCGCACCGGCAGCCTGGGCGACACAGTGGTCGCGCTGCCCTGCTTTCACCAGATTGCGCGTGCGTTTCCCTCGGCGGAGCGGGTGCTTCTGACCGATATTCCCGTCCGCCAGAAGGCTCCCACGGCAATGGCGGTGCTCAGCGGAACAGGCTTGGTGCATCGCGACATGCGCTACCCGGGGGCAACGCGCAAAGTGGGCGAGATCCTAAGCACACTGCGCGAGATTCGCCGCTATCGTCCCAATGTGCTCGTCCACCTGATGCCGCGCGGCTCGCTTAAAGAGATGCGCCGCGACCAGATTTTTTTCCGGCTGGCAGGCGTGCGGCGCATCGTGGGACTGGGCACGGAAGTGCCGGTGCACCGCTGCGATCCCGCCACCGGAATGTACGAAGCGCAGGCCTCGCTGCTGGCGCGCTCGATCGCCGAGCTGGGCGATGCGGACGTGGAGAACCCGGAGAACTGGAGCCTGCACCTGAGCCCCGACGAACAGGAGAAGGCTCGCAGGGCTCTCGCGCCACTGGCAGGGCGGCCGTTGATGGTTTGCGGGCCGGGCACCAAGAGGCAGGCCAACGATTGGGGACAGGAGAACTGGCGCGCCCTGCTGGGGCGCCTGTCCGAGCGGTATCCCAGCTACGCGCTGGCCACTCTCGGCGCAAAGGAAGAGACGGAGTATTGCGAGTACGCGGCGCAGGAGTGGGCCGGCCCGAAGCTGAATCTTGCAGGGAGGCTGAATCCGCGCGAGTCGGCGGCTGTGATCGGACATGCCGTGGCGTTTCTGGGTCACGACTCCGGCCCGATGCACCTGGCGGCCAGCGTCGGAGTGCCTTCGGTGGTCGTCTTCTCCGCGCGGAACAAGCCGGGCGTGTGGTTTCCGTTCGGAAGAAAGAATCAAGTCATCTACCATCGCACGGATTGCATGACGTGTGGACTCGAGACCTGCGTGGAAATGGGAAAGAAGTGCATATTGTCCGTGACCGTGGGTGAAATGGAGCGCGCCGTTGACGCAGTATTGAGGCCGATTGCAAGCCCGGCCACTGTCGCGCTCTGAATTCAACATACGGATCCGAGTTCGACCAAGAGGGCGAGATGTGGAAACCCAAGAGCAGCCTTGACGGCTTGCGTGCGATTCTCTCCTTCGATAACTGGCCGATGCTCCTGCTGGAGCGCTTGTTCGACCGCCGCGCGGGATTTGTGGTTTATCGAAAGAACGGGCTTGAGATCCTGGTCGATCACCGCGGCGGGGACTGTAACGGTACGCGCGCGTGCATTGTCACCGACATGTACCCCAAATACCTGACTCGGCTCTCGTTGTCCGGACCGAACAATGTGCTCGATCTGGGCGCAAACGGCGGCGGCTTTCCTCTGCTGCTGCGAATCATGGGGATCGAGCTGGGGCGAGTGGTCTGCGTCGAGATGAATCCGATTGTCTACCAGAGGCTGGCGATCAACCTGATGACGAACCTGGGCCCGGATGCGGTCGCATTGAATGCCGCGGTTTGCGGGGCGAAGGATTCCGAGATTCGGCTGGCGCCGAGCCGCGGGGACGTCGGGGAAAGCATGTATGACCATCAGCCCGACTCGGAACAGCGTCGGCTTTCCGTGCGGACTGCGAGTGTGCAGATGCTTTACGACCAATACTTCGCGGGCGAGCTTATCGATCTATGCAAGATGGACATCGAAAGTGCGGAGTACGAAGCCCTGGAAGCATGCCCGGATCGTGTGCTTGCAAAGATCAGGAATCTGCTGATCGAGTTTCATGACTTGCCCCGCACTCCGGCGCTCGTCGCGAGGCTCCAGTCGCAGGGATTCTCCGAGGTCGGGGCCGAGATCGATCACTACGCCAGCCCGCGCTCTGAAGTGCGCGCATTTCGCGGGCCGGCCCAAATCTGAACCATGCCGGAAGCCTGACCCGCGCGGACTCGGCGGGCGTGACGTTTCCGGATTCGGATTTCGGTCGGATGCGCCGCGTGACCAGCGTCACAATGCCACACAGAGAATACTTGCGTCGCCTTGGGAAGGGAGTATATTCTCCCGGTCACAGTCAAGGAAGTGGAGTGCGCGATTCAAGCTGTTCTATCCCAGTCTGCACGACCGTTCATCCCGGACTGCTTTCATCCCGGTTGTGATTTCCCCGAAACTGGAATATTGAGTGCTCTCGGCTGTCGTTGAATACGTTCTAGCGAAGTTCAGGGGCCCGGTCTCGGTTTGAGGTTGGGGCGACTTGCGTATCGGGTCAGACGATGGTTTGCCGACGCGTAACAGAAAACAGCAATTCACACACCAATAGGAGTTAAGTGCGATGAGAATCTGCGTATTGGGTGGAGATGGTTATTGCGGTTGGGCTACGGCCCTGTATCTCTCTTCAAAGGGTCATTCGGTTGCCATCGTTGACAGCTTTGTGCGACGACAGTGGGACCTGGAACTGGGGGTGAATACGCTGACGCCGATCCGTCCGATGGATGAGCGCCTCGCGGCCTGGAAGAGATGTAGTGGAAGGACGATCGAGCTGTTCAGCGGCGACATCACCAATTACGAATTTCTGACTTCAACGATCCAGTCCTTTCATCCCGATGCGGTGGTGCATTTCGCCGAACAGCGCTCCGCCCCCTATTCGATGATCGACCGGGAGCATGCAGTAGATACTCAAGTGAACAATGTGGTGGGCACACTCAACCTTCTGTTCGCCATGCGCGAGTACGCGCCCGATTGCCACCTTGTGAAGCTTGGCACCATGGGCGAGTATGGCACACCCAACATTGACATCGAAGAGGGTTACATTACCATCGAGCACAATGGGCGCAAGGATTTGTTGCCGTTTCCAAAGCAGCCCGGCTCGTTCTACCACCTATCCAAGGTACACGACAGTCACAATATCTACTTTGCCTGCCGAATATGGGGAATTCGGGCCACCGATCTGAACCAGGGCGTGGTCTACGGCACCGTGACCGACGAAGTGATTGGCGACGAAGCATTGGTGAACCGCTTCGACTACGACGAGATATTCGGTACCGTATTGAACCGGTTCTGCGCGCAAGCCGCCGTGGGACATCCGCTGACGGTGTACGGTAAAGGCGGGCAGACACGCGGCTACCTGGACCTGCGCGATACAGTGCGATGTATCGAGATCGCCTGTCTGAATCCTGCACAACCCGGCGAGTGCCGCGTATTCAACCAATTCACCGAACAGTTTACAGTTCTCGAGCTCGCGCATCTGGTCCAGGCGGCGGGCAAGAAACTGAATCTGCAAGTGGAGATCGAGCACCTGCGAGATCCGCGGGTTGAAGCGGAAGAACACTACTTCAACGCCAAGCACTCGAAACTGACCGAATTGGGTCTTCAGCCGCACTTGTTGTCGGAGTCGCTGCTGGATTCGTTGATGAACATCGCCATGCAATATCGGGATCGCATTGACCCGGCGCTGTTCCTGCCCAGGGTGGAGTGGCGGAAAGCGCGCAACCCCCGGCCGACCCCGACCCACGAGCCAGGTTCCGAATCCCACACTGAGAGGCCAGGCATCGCCGTCGGCAACCTCGATCTTCAGCCGCTCGACGCGTAGCCCTCGCCGAGTCCAAGGTGGCTTGGTCAATGACCGAGCAGATCATTCTGCGTGCCGACGCGGGTGGCGATTGTCCATGCCGAATTCATGCAGTGGCGAGGGCACTCCAAAACTGAAATAGGGTGTTCGTCCGCCTGTTGTCCCTGCGCTCCGGGCAGAGTTCTCTTCAATGATGCTCCCGCTGGAAGTTGCCTGAAAACCGTTGCGTGGCTATTGTACGCACGCAGATGGGACCGACCGGTGGAATGTGGCGCCAAGAATGACGAACAGAATGCGCAAGCGGATACTCATTTGCGCTGCGAACTATCTACCCGGCTATAAGTCGGGCGGGCCTATTCGCTCCGTCGTCAATTTGATCACGCACTTGGGATCGTCCCTCGACTTCTATGTAATCACTCGCGACCGCGATGCGGGGGACGACAGGCCGTACGAAGGAATCACGCCAGGAGAATGGCACGAAGTGGGCAAGGCGCGCGTTCTTTATTGTTCCCGTGTCAGCCCGGGCGTCTTGCGCAAAGCCTTTCAAGAGGTACGTCCAGATCTCATTCATTTGGGTTCGTTTCAGGACACGTTTACGATTTTTGCAGTACTTTTGCGGCGCATTGGTGCGTTTGGAGATACACCGGTCGTGTTGGCGCCGCGCGGCGAGTTTTCTGCCGGCGCCATGGCGATCAAGCGGACGAAAAAACGCATTTACCGCTACTCGGCCAAAATGCTCGGCTTGCATGAGGGGTTGCTGTGGCAGGCAATGGGTCCCCGCGAGAAGCAAGAAATCCTTGAGGCCGCGCCGGCGCGTCGGCTTGATCCGGATTCGATCTTTGTCGCCCGTAGTATCACTGAGCAGCCGGTATTCAGCGCTTCTCATCTCGACAAGCAGGCAGGAACGGTCAAGCTCGCTTTTATTTCCCGGGTCAGCGAGAAGAAGAATCTGCATTACGTGCTGGAGCTGCTGCGCCAAATCCGGGGACGGATCGAATTCAACATCTACGGCCCGGTGACCGAGAAGGATGCCGCGTATTGGGAAAAATGCCGGGCGCTGTTGAACAATCTCCCAGAAAACATCGAGGTTCAATACCATGGTTCGGTCGAGCCTTCAGCCGTGCTGCAGGTACTTCACGAACATCACTTCTTTGTTTTGCCGACGAGAGGCGAGAACTACTGCCACGCCGCCGTTGAGTCATTCCTCAACGGCACGCCGGTCATCCTCAGCGATGAAACGCCATGGACTGGGCTCAGACAGACATACTCTGGATTCGATATTCCCTTGAATGATTCAGATGAATGGGTCGCTGTCCTGCAGCAATGCGTCGACATGGACCAGTCAATATACAATTCCTTTCTCGAAGGTGCGAAGGAATACAGCAGCCGCTTCTCAATAGAAGAAGCGGTCGGGCAACATCTTGCGATGTTCGAATCCGCATTTGCGGCGAGGCCGGACAGGCTTCGCCAACGTTGAACTGTCTCGCAGTTCGGTTGTCGCAGACCTTCGCAGTGGAACAACGCGGAACCCAGGCGGGCGATCGATCAGACGAGTTTGAGCATCGTCATTCCAGCCGGCGCCGCATAATCCCTGCCTATCTTGAAGCTTCATTCCAAAAGAACGAACGGAGCGACGAATCTGCTGCAAGCTTTTTACTTTAGCAACGTCGGCAAAACTAACAGATTCTCAAGGCGAACCCACTCGGCCGGGTCCTGCGTCGTTGATAAGAGATGATTGCACAACCGACACCGATGGAACCGCCGCGAATTCTGGTTACCGGGAGCAGCGGGTTTGTCGGCCGACACTTCTGCAGCCGCTACGGCGGAATTTCGCTCACCGACGAAAACGGCCAGGTCGACCTTTGCGATGCAGCGCGAGTGCGGCAGGCGGTAACCCGCGCAGCACCCGAGGCGGTCCTGCACCTTGCCGCGCAAAGCTCCGTGGTTTCCTCTTTTGCTGACCCGGCATCTACATTTGCCGTCAATTTTCTGGGTACATTGAATCTTCTTGAGGCACTGAGTGCAATCGAATTTCAGGGGGCATTTGTTTACGTCGGCTCCGCCGACATCTATGGGAAGACGAGTGACGCGGATCTGCCAACCAGGGAAACCCATCCACTGCACCCTCTCAGTCCTTACGCGGTAAGCAAAGTAGCGGCCGAGGCGCTCTGTTACCAATGGGGTCAGACGAACGACCTTCACGTCGTGCTAACTCGGCCATTCAATCAAATTGGCCCAGGTCAGGACCGGCGCTTCGCGGTCGTCGGGTTTGCACGGCAAATTGTCGGCATTCGCAAGGGCCGGCAATCGCCGACGTTGGTGACGGGCAACCTCGATGTTACGAGGGATTTTACCGATGTCCGCGATGCGGTGCGCGCTTATTCCATGCTGCTGAGCAGCGGACAAGACGGCGAAGTTTATAACATCTGCTCCGGCCGGGAACGAAGCCTGCGCTCGATTGCGGAAGCGCTGATGCGCATTGCTGGAGTTGAAGCGCAGTTGGAAGTCGATCCCGCCCGCCTGCGTCCGTCCGAGCAGCATCGGGTCGTCGGCGACCCCAGCAAGATCCGCTCCCAGATCGGCTGGATAGCGGAGATTCCCCTGGAAGACACACTCGCCGATATTCTGCGGGACATAGAGGAGAATGGATGAATGGTAAGCACGCACTGATTACAGGCATCACCGGCCAGGATGGAGCCTACTTGGCGCGGTTTCTTGTCGCCAAGGGCTACCACGTGCACGGCGTTATCGCTCGCAGAGGGACTGACACGCTGTGGCGGCTGCGGGAAGTGGCGGTTCTCGACGACATTGAGATCATCGACGCCGATCTGATCGACCTCTCCTCGCTGATTCGTGCGCTACAGAGAACGCAAGCAGAAGAGATCTACAACCTGGCGGCACAAAGCTTTGTGGCCACGTCCTGGGATCAGCCCATCCTGACCGCTCAGGTAACAGCGGTGGGTGCTTTGCGTCTGCTGGACGCCGTCCGCATCGTCAATCCGAAGGCCCGCTTCTATCAAGCCTCGACGAGCGAGATGTTCGGCAAGGTCCAGCAGCCGGTACAGGATGAACAGACTCCCTTCTATCCGCGAAGCCCGTACGCGATATCGAAGTTGTTCGCCCACTGGAGCACCGTGAATTACCGCGAGAGCTTTCACATGCATGCATCGAGCGGGATTCTTTTCAATCACGAGTCGCCGTTGCGTGGCATAGAGTTCGTCTCGAGAAAGATTACCGACGCGGTAGCAAGAATATATCTGGGACAAAAAAAGGATCTGCGGCTGGGTAACATCGACGCCCATCGAGACTGGGGGTTCGCCGGCGATTACGTCGAGGCGATGTGGGCCATGCTGCAGCAACCGGAGCCCGATAACTATGTCATCGCCACGGGCCGGACCACCTCGGTAAGTGAAATGTGCAGGATAGCGTTTTCGCATGTGGGATTGAATTATCAGGATTACGTGGTCATCGATCCCAAGTTCTATCGCCCCGCGGAGGTCGACATGCTCGTGGGTAATCCTGCCAAAGCCAAGATAAAGCTCGGCTGGACGCCCAAAACCCAGCTGGAAGACCTTATCAAGATGATGGTTGAGGCCGACTTGCGGCGTGTGCGATCCGAGCGGGGCCATAACCCAAGTCTCGTGGGCTGCCTAAGTTAGAGGATTCGAGTTGTTGCTGGAGGCGTGATTCATCGTTATGCATGCGATGTTCGAAGCGATAGTGGAGGACGTGCATTCGGCGCGCGATGGCGCAGAGCGTAAGCGCGTGCTGGTCTTCGCAGGGCATTACTTGCCAGGATACAAGTCCGGCGGGCCGATTCGTTCCGTGGTCAATATGGTCTCTCACCTGAGCCCATATTTCGATTTCTATGTAATCACCAGAAATCGAGACGCGACGGAGACGCAGACCTATTCCGGAATAACTCCCGGACAGTGGTATCTTGTCGGCAGCGCCCGGGTCCTCTATTGTTCTTCGGTGAGCGCTGGAGTTTTGCGAAGAGTCTTTCGAGAGGTGCGCCCGGACATCATACTTCTGAATTCGATTCAGGACACGTTCACGCTGGTAACCGTTTTACTCCGCCGCGTCGGCGTACTTGGGAATACTCCGGTCGTGCTGGCCCCGCGAGGCGAGCTTTCTCCCGGCGCAATGGAAATCAAGCCGATCAAGAAGCGACTCTACCGTCAGGCCTCCAAAATGCTCGGCTTTCACGAAGATCTGCTCTGGCAGGCTACAGCTCACCTCGAAAAACTGGAGATATTGCGGGCCGCGCCCGCGCGCCAACTCGATCCGGACGCGATCTTTGTCGCCCACAACATCACTGAGGGACCTGGGTCGAACGCTCCCCACCCGCTTAAGCAGGCTGGAGCGGTCAAGCTTGTTTTCATTTCCCGGATCAGCGAGAAGAAGAATCTACACTTCATCCTTGAGCTGCTGAGTAATATCCATGGGAAGTTACGATTCAACATCTTTGGCCCCGTGGCCGAAAACGATGTGGCGTATTGGGACAAATGCAAAGCGCTGCTCACAAAACTTCCAGATAACATCGAAGTCGAATATCGTGGTCCGCTCGATCACTCCGCCGTACCGGAGACTCTTCGCGATCATCACTTCTTTGTCCTTCCTACCAGGGGCGAGAACTACTGCCACGCCGCGGTGGAATCATTCATCAACGGCACGCCCGTCATTCTCAGCGACAGAACTCCATGGACCGGCCTGAGGGAGGCATACGCCGGGTTCGACATTCCATTGAATGATCCCGGAGGATGGGTGGCCGCGATCCAGAATTGCGTCGATATGGACCAACAGACTTACACCGCATCTCTCAACGGCGCCCAGGAATACAGTCGCCGTTTTGGAGTGGAGGAGGCGGTTAGTCAGCACTTGGCTATGTTTGAAGCCGCGCTTGCCATGCGGTCCGGAGGGCGCTGCAGGCCTTGAGTGTTGGCGAAATTTCTGCCTGCGAGCCGTGAGTCATCATCGTCCCATCGAGTTGCGAGGATGTTCCTATGCGGAAGGCGAACATAGCAAGACTGACGCTGGCTTTCGCTTTGACCTTTGCGGTTACGAATGCCGCATACGCCCAAAATTTCGCGTTCGCGACACACGCCGCTCAACTGGTAATCCAGCCGAACGCGGTGGCGAGCAGTCTGACCGATAGGCACGATGGAATGGAGGAGCTGCATCCGGCGGGGCTGCCTTTTGCGGTGGTCACGCAGCACGGCAAACAATTCCCTGCAACGAGATTTGAGCGGCACGGCGCCCTCTTTCATGTCACTTTTGGGAGCTCGGGCATCTCCGCGGATTATCGCATCACTGCTTCCGCGGAATATATCGTAGTGGAACTGGCGGCGGTTCAAGGAGAAGGCATTGAGAAGCTGGAATTGATGCAAGTCAGCACCGGCTTGGCAAATTCAGGCGGCACGCTTCTCGGCGTGCGCTGGGACGATAAATTCGCCATCTGTCTGATGGGCCTGGATCAGGAAGTGAATACCGCGATTTCGGGCTCGATGATTTCGGCGTCCGTTTATCCCGAGTTTGGCATGCAGGGCCGGCGGGTAGCGATTATCGCCGAACCCACGCAGCAGTTTCTAAGTGTCATACAGAATGTGGAGAGCGATTTCCGGCTGTTCTCTCCCGCTCCGACGATTGACGGCGTGTGGGCCAAGCTTTCGCCCGACGCAAGCTCAAACTATCTCTTGACCGACCTGACCGAAGCCAACGTGGACGACACGATACGTTATGCGAAGCTAGGCGGATTCCGATACATCCTTATCTACGCGCGAACTTGGTCCACGTCGTTTGGATCGTACCGGATCAATACCGTGAACTTTCCCCACAGAGAAGCCGGTCTTAAGTTCGTGATCGACAAGTGCCACGCCGCAGGGCTCAAGGTTGGCATGCACATGATGACCAGCTTTATCGAGAAAGACGATCCGCTTGCTCTGGCAGAACCTGACATTGGGTTGCTCAAGGATGTCGATGGAGCACCAGTGCTAATAGATGGCAGTTATGTGGCGGATCTGCGTTTGCCTCTAGCGGACGCGATCACTAATCGGATCGCCAATGTAATCAACCAGGTCGGGTTTGACATGATCTATTTTGATGCCGGATTTAACACACAGAACCCCACGTGGTATTGGGGAGGTATTCAGCAGTCGCAGATATGGAAGCGAACCAGGGGCAACCTGCTGGTGCAGGGTTCGGGCATCACGGACTGGACGTGGCATATCTTTACGCGCGGTGTATGCGACGACTTCGCCGCCGTTGCCGTCAAGCAGTACCTCGACTATCATAAGATACCTGATTATTGGAGGCCAAATCACAACGCCTTTATGCCTTCCGACCTCGGGTGGGTCGGATTGCTTCAAGATTCACCGGATCATCCTGCTACCACTCCTGACGAAGTGGAATACTACGCTGTGCGCATGCTCGCACTGGATTCGGCTATTTCTTTTGAAACTACCTTGAGCGCTCTGAAGGCAAATGGACGTACGCAAGAGATGCTCAATCTGCTGAATGCCTATGAACAACTGAAGCAAAGCGGCGCTGTGCCCGCGGCGGTACGGAAACGCCTGGTGCAAGGCGAATGGCACATGACAACGCCCGGAGAATTTCACCCTATCCGGTACGACCCGCAACTGCTCACTGCGCCGGGAGAAGTCATTGTCAGGAACACATTCCAGGAGCAGCCATTGAAGTTTCGGCTGCAAGTGATGCCCGCGCTGGCTTCAACAAGCAATTCTGCGAATATCCCGCTGCTGCGGACCAAAGAACCGCTGGAAGTCGAACCGCCTGGGGAGAAAGATGCGATGCCTGGTGCGCTGGTGGGGCGCATCGAATTGAACAGGTTCAAGCAGGATCAAGAAAGCGTGTGGTTTGTGGGACCGACCGGCCACGCGCTCACCCAGGGGTTCGACCTGACAGCTCATCGCGCTCTGGCTGTGCGGCTGACAGTCGAGGGTCCGGAGCAGAATGCAGCCGAAAGTCCAGTCTTGAATTTTCAACTGGAAGCAGGCGGGAAGACTTATCGCGACTACTATATCGATTTGAACTTCAGGGGAAGCAAGACCGTGCTCGTCCCTGAGCCTGGGACGGACAGAATGCTAGCCGAGTTCAGGCCCGCCTACTCGAATTATCGATTCAAGGCGGCGATGTATAGGTTCAATTACGCGAACATAGTGGCTCTCAACCTGCGCTGGATGCGTTACCCGATGGGCAGCGGAGTTCGATGCCGGGTCGATTCAGTCGAGGCACTTGCGGAGCGTAATAGCGGCTTGAAGGACTTAGAGATATCCGCGGGGCAGGCCAGCCTCTCCATTCCCGGTGAAATGAAGACGGGAGATTATGCCGAGTTTTGGGGAGACGGACCGATCCGTGTCTTCGATCGGAATGGCTTTTTGCTGCGTACCGTGTCCGCCGATCGATCGCCAGTGCTCGTCGAGGGAGAAACCAGGCTCGCAGTGAAGGCCTCGGGGACCGGGAGTGTGAAGCTCACGGCAATCACGATGGGATCGTCGTCCCTTCGATGAAGAACAAATACGCGCCGCTTCGCAATAGTTGTGTTGAGATCGTAGCGAGATTGCCGCTTGATCTTCTTCCTAACTAAATCAATCGCAAAGACGATCAGGAGAATCATGGCCAGAATTCTGGTGACCGGCGGGTTGGGCACTGTTGGGGCACAGCTCATGACTGAATTGCGCAGGCGGGGACACAGGGTCGTGTCCTGCGATCTGCGCCACGAATCCGACGAGGTGGGCTTCTCGCTTCGCACCGACGTCGAGACTCCCCTATACGCGCGGTGTGACATTGGCGAGTTTCGTCAAATCGAGCGCGTTTTCGAACGGCTTGGCCCGTTTGACTATGTGTACAACTGCGCCGCGGAATTTGGGCGTTGGAACGGAGAGGATTTTTATGAGATCCTCTGGCGAACCAATGCGATCGGCACCAAGAACGTTATTCGTCTGCAGGAAAGGTTGAAGTTCAGGCTGATTCACTTCTCATCGTCCGAGGTATATGCCGATTGGCCGAACATCATGGTGGAAACAGTCATGGACGAACATGAAATCAAGCAGATGAACGACTATGGCATGACCAAGTGGGTAAACGAGATGCAGATTCGAAATTCCGCGATCCAATATGGCACCGAGTCGGTGGTCGTCCGGCTGTTCAACACCTACGGCCCGGGTGAATACTATAGCCCGTACCGCTCGGTAAACTGCCGGTTTTTGTATTGCGCCCTCAACAATCTGCCCTACACGGTGTTTCGGGGCCACGCAAGAACCTCCACTTACCTCACCGACACCTGCCGCACGCTCGCCAATATCAATGAAAACTTCACGCCTGGAGAAACTTATAACATTGGCGGCGACCAACTGCACTCGATTGAAGACCTTTCCGACGTAATTTTGAAAGTTACCGGCGCGGATCCTAAACTCGTGCACTACCGCGATTCCGAAATCCTGACTACCGCGCGAAAGGTTGTGGATGTATCCAAGTCAGTTCGCGATCTGGATCACAAGAATTCCTACAGCCTCGAAGACGGCCTCCGCCTGACTGCCGAATGGATGATCGACGTTTACCACCTGAATGTAAAGCTGCGCTGAATCCCCGAAATGAATGAAGTCCGGCAAGGAGCAGAAGTATCTTAGATGGCGCTATGAGGATTCTCATTCTCACGCAGTGGTTTGATCCTGAGCCTACCTTCAAGGGGCTGCTGTTTGCGCGAGAGTTGGCTGCTCGCGGCCACGAAGTGGAGGTGCTCACGGGCTTTCCGAATTATCCCGGTGGAAAGATTTATCCTGGCTATCGGATCCGGCCTTGGGTTCGTGAAAGAATCGACGGGATAAGTGTGTTGCGCGTGGCTCTATTTCCAAGCCACAACAGATCCGGCACACTTAGAGTCCTCAATTATGCGAGTTTTGCAGTGTCGGCCGCGGTCATGGGTACATGCCTGATTCGCAAGCCGGATGTGATGTATGTCTACCATCCGCCGATTACGGTTGGTTTTGCGGCCATGGTTATCGGGGTTCTTCGCAGAGCTCCTTTCGTCTACGACATCCAAGATCTTTGGCCCGACACAGTTGCGGCTACAGGAATGATGACTAACACCGCCGCTCTTGGCCTGCTGAGTAAGATGTGCAGGTTCGTTTATCGGCACGCCCGGCGCCTCGTAGTGCTGTCGCCTGGCTTCAAGGAAGAACTGGCCAGCCGTGGAGTTAGCCGCGATAAAATCGATGTCATCTACAATTGGTGCGACGAGAATGCGATAAAACTCGGCGATGAGCCTGCAATGCGCCTGGCCAGCAGAGAGGGCCGATTCAGCATTCTCTTCGCGGGAAACATGGGAAAAGCACAAGGGCTGGAAACCGTGCTTGAGGCGGCGAAGATCTGCCGAACAACGGCGCCGACCGCGGAGTTTGTCCTTGTCGGGGGCGGCGTCGAGCGCGCCAAGCTTGAAAGAATGGCTGAGGAGATGCAACTCGACAACGTCCGCTTCCTGCCTCGCCAGCCTATGCATGCGATGGGCGGAATGCTGGCCGGGGCGGATGCCTTACTCGTGCACTTGAAAGACGATCCGTTGTTCCGCATCACCATTCCGTCCAAGACGCAGGCGTACCTTGCTGCCGGGAGGCCGCTCCTGATGGCGGTGAGCGGAGACGCCGCTCAACTGGTCATCTCAGCTGGAGCAGGCCTGACCTGTCCGCCGGGCGATCCACAGAGCATGGCTGAAGCAGTGAAGGAGTTGGCCGAAGCCGAGCCAGTTCGATTGGCGGAGATGGGTCGTAACGGAAAAGCGTTCTATCAGCGGAATCTATCGATTTCCTCCGGCGTTGACCGGTTCGAGAGGGTGTTGGTCTCAAGCGCGTTGGGGAGCAGCGGCGCCAGGCCTGAATTGTCATCGGATTAGAATGTCTTTCTGACCGAAAAGGAATGCAGGCGTATGTTCTACCGAAGATATGGAAAGCGCGCCCTCGATCTTGTCAGTGCCCCGGTATTGCTCATCCTTTTGTCCCCACTGTTTCTTGCCATTGCGCTGGTGATCCGGATCAAATTCGGCCCGCCGGTCATCTTTCGCCAGATGCGTCCAGGACGAGGCGAAAAGCTCTTTTGTCTCCTTAAATTTCGTACCATGACCGACGAACGCGACGAACGCGGCGCATCGCTACCGGATCAGGACCGTCTCACCCGCATAGGATCGTTGGTGCGCAGTCTAAGTCTGGATGAGTTGCCGCAGCTATGGAATGTTTTCAAAGGCAACATGAGCCTTGTTGGGCCTCGTCCGCTCCTTGTGGAATACCTGACACGGTATACTCCAGAACAGGCACGCCGGCATGAAGTAACGCCAGGCATCACTGGATGGGCTCAGGTGAACGGCCGCAACGCGGTGAGTTGGGATGAGAGGTTCGCACTAGATGTTTGGTATGTCGACCACCAAAGCTTCGGCCTCGATCTTCGCGTCCTCCTGCTAACCGCATCGCGAGTTATCAGGCGCTCAGGCGTTTCCAGCCCTGGACATGCGACTATGGAAACTTTCATGGGCAGCGACGGCAAATCCTGATTCGGTTTATCCCTCCGCAGCTTGCTTTTATTTTTGCCGCCTTGCCGCTGAGATGCGCCCTCTGCTTCCGAATACTCAGCGAGGAGTCTGATCAAGAGGTCCGGAAAACATTTTGAATGGTCCAACAGTGTTATTGACCTGCGCAGGACGAAGGACGTCCCTGTTGAGTTTCTTTCGTTCCGCAGTACACGAAATTGGTGGCCGCATACTTGCAGCCGATAGTAACCCTCTGGCGCCGACGCTCTACCTTGCCGACGCAGGACATTATCTGCCGCAAGTATTGGTTCCCGAATATATCCCGAGCTTGCTCACGCTGGTGGAAAGCAACAACGTTCGGCTCATTGTGCCTACGATCGACACCGAGCTTCCAGTTCTTTCGCGAAATTCCAGGCATTTCGAGTGTCAGCGATGCCTGGCTTTGGTCTCATCTCCGCGGTTAGTCGATGTTACATCCGATAAATGGCTCACCGTCCGCACCTGCGCTGAGGCCGGGATTCGCGTTCCGCGTTCCTGGCTGCCCGGTGGACTCGATGAGAGGGAGCTGCCCGATCGGATTTTTATCAAGCCACGCGACGGAAGCGCAAGTAAGGATGCCTATTCGTTGCGACGCGAACGCCTGGAGGAGATGCTCCCGTTGGTACCCAACGCGATCATCCAGGAAAGACTCGAAGGGCAAGAGGTCACAATTGATGCCCTACTCGATCTCGACGGTCAGCCGATTCACTTCGTACCCAGGCGGCGCATGCGCACTCTTGGCGGAGAGTCGATTGAAGGCGTCACAATCGACGACGAGGAGCTGCGTCCTTGGGTGGTCGAGGTCCTGGAATTCGCCTCGACACTTGGTGGACGCGGTCCACTTACCATTCAGGCGTTTCTTACAGAGAGCGGACCCGTTCTCACAGAAATCAACGCACGATTTGGCGGCGGCTTTCCTCTTACTTACGCCGCTGGCGGCAAGTATCCCGAGTGGATCCTTCGCAATATGGAGGGTGAGAAGCTCACGCCTTGTTTCGGCAAATACCGCAGGGGACTCTATATGACCCGTTATTATGTTGAGCACTTTACGGAAGAGTTGCTATGGAGTTAGTCCGCGGTGCTGTATTTGATTTAGACGATACGCTTTATCTTGAGCGGGATTACGCGTTGAGCGGATTCCGCTACGTCGCAGCGACTATAGGAGGAGACGGCTGCGCGGCCGAACGCATACTCCGGTTTCTTCAGAGCGGGTTCGAGGCGGGTGTGCGCGGCAACGCCTTCGATTGCCTTGTCGCGGAATACCCTGAGCTGGGTTTGCGATGGAATGTTGGCGATTTGGTGGAGATGTATCGTTCGCACAAACCTGTTATTCAACTGCTGCCAGGGATGAGTTACCTGCTGCAAGGGCTTAAGTCAAAGGGTATTCGACTTGCTCTGATCACCGATGGTTCCGTTGCCGCCCAATCGAACAAGGCTGCTGCTCTGAAGCTCGGCAAGCTATTTGCGCCGATCCTTGTCACCGATGCCTGGGGAATGGAGTTTCGCAAACCTCACGGGCGCGCTTATGAAGCTGTAATGGAGATTTGGAATATCCCGCCGACGCAATTGATTTACATCGGAGACAATCCGGAAAAGGACTTTTGCGCTCCACGAGCCTTAGGTTGGCACACGGCCCGTCTGCGCCTGGAGCAGCAACTGCGGCATGATCTGGAAGCGCGATTACCCGAGTTTGCCGCCGATCGCGAGTTCCGAACGTTGGGGGACTTAGCTGCCTGGCTCTACGCGGCATGCGATCTTGCTGTTATAGAAGGCGCGGACGAACGGACATGGCAACTCAAGTGAAATCTATAAGGCGTGCCGGCAGCCTGCCGCGCTGGCCCTGCTTCGAGCCGGATGAGGTGGAGGCCGCGACACGAGTCCTCACGTCCGGCAAAGTGAACTACTGGACCGGCGACGAAGGCCGTGAATTCGAGAAGGAGTTTGCCGCGCATGCCGGTACGCGCCACGCCATTGCGCTTGCGAACGGAAGCGTGGCGCTGGAGCTGGCGCTCAGAGTTCTCGGGATTGGTCCCGGGGACGAGGTGATCACCTCACCGCGAACGTTCGTAGCATCAGCCAGCAGCGCGGTCGTCGTAGGCGCTCGTCCGGTATTCGCGGAGGTAGATCGATGCAGCCAGAATATCACCGCCGAATCGATCCGGTCGGTCATGAGTTCCGCGACTAAAGCAATCATCCCCGTGCATCTCGCCGGATGGCCTTGCGAGATGGACGAGATTATGGATCTCGCGCGGGAATTCGGTCTGAAGGTCATTGAAGATTGCGCGCAGGCAATCGGAGCAACTTACAAGGGCCGGCCGGTTGGCTCCATCGGAGACATCGGGGCATTTTCGTTCTGCCAGGATAAGATTCTCACCACCGCGGGAGAAGGGGGCATGATCGTCCTGAACTCCGACGAGCAGTTCGGGCGGGCGTGGGCTTACAAGGATCACGGCAAGAGTTACGATGCTGTTTATCGCCGCACTCATGCCCCAGGATTCCGCTGGCTGCATGAATCGTTCGGAACAAACTGGAGGTTGACCGAGGTTCAGTCCGCAATCGGGCGGCTGCAATTGCGAAAGCTTCCCCTCTGGGTGAGCACTCGTCGAAAGTATGCGGCAAGAATGAGCAATTGCTTCGAGAAACTTTCCGGGCTGCGCGTCACCCCGCCTTCTGAGCGTATCTCGCACTCTTATTATAAGTACTACGTATTTGTCCGGCCCGAGGCGCTTCGCAGTGGTTGGAATCGAGATCGGATCATCGAGGAGATCGTGGGGCGCGGGATTCCCTGCCTGCATGGAGGTTGCGGCGAAGTCTATCTGGAAAAGGCCTTCCCTCCCGAGATGAGACCAGCGAGCCGCCTACCGATTGCACGCGAGCTTGGCGAAACAAGTCTCATGTTTCTGGTGCACCCTACCTTGTGTGAAGAACATATCGAACTAACCTGCGAAGTTGTTGAAGACGTGATGCGCGAAGCTACACGTTGACGGTCGAAGTCCCGCCCTTATCCTGCGGGCGGAAGTTTGCGCAAAAGCGAGTCGAATCGAAGGTCGCCGTGCAGGGGCTGAAAGATTGGATCGAAGCGCAAGCCGAGACTCCACAGCGACCCTTCAGCAAAAGATGCCTTGAGGCAAGAGGCCGCCTGATGCCGCTCGCCAAGGCCCATCAATACGACCGCAAGTGGATATGAGGGCGCACTTTTGAGTTTCTGCAGATTACGAAGGACCTCCTGCGCCCGATTGGGTTGGTCCGAAGTCGCGTAGGCATATCCCAATGCGCCCTGCAGGATTTTGCTCTGCGGATTGGCGCCCGCCACGGCTTCGAGACGCTTGAGCAGCGGAGCAACCGGACCAGGCTGCATCGAGACAAGAGCCTCTATCTCGGTAGACAGAAGGCTGTTATCTCCGCCTGCCCGAGAATGCGCAATGGTATCAAGAGCCTGCTCATAATCGCCTGCCAGGTACTGAACCCAGCAAAAAAATGCGCTCGAAATCGGAGCGAGAGTGTTTTGCCGCCAGGCCTCCTGGAGGCGGCGAAGCGCGTCCTGGAGATTTCCTTCGACGACGTGGAGTAACGCGCGGCCGCATAGAGCGAAAGACGAGCGCCGTTGCCGGATCAAAACTTGGTCGAAACCTTCCCTTGCCGATTCCCACTTGCGCTCGCGTATCATCTGCAGCCACGCAGCGGTGCATCGCGTCTGGGCGGAATCAAAACCGAGCCGAACGGCCCGCTGCAAGGCTTCAATGGCGCGCGGATATGCCGCTGAACCGCGCATGAGGCCAACCAGCGAAGCGACGATGAGGGAGTTGGCCAACCCGATGAAAGCCGATGCATTGCCCGGATCGCGATCGATGGCATTGCGATAGAGCCCCGCAATGGTGCTGAGATTGTCTTCGGAGCGCAGCTCCCATAAGGCATCGCCTTGCGCCGTCAACTCCATCGATCGCCGTTTTTTTCCTTCCAGCAGCTCCTCTATCTGCCCTTTGCCGTCGCCCGGCTCCGCGGCTAATCCGGAGAGCCAGGCATCGAGTTCATCCGAATAAGTAAAGACGGGGCCTTTGCCGCTTCCAAAATGGTGGACGGGCAAGCCGAAATCGGCGTGCCATCGCTGCACGGTGCGCGGGCTTCGCCGCAAATATTCCGCAATCGATTTCCATGAATCAAGGCGTACTTTGGCCACGTGTCGACTCGGGTCTAATTCAGGAGGAACGCCGGCGGCGCGGTTCCGGCATCTTATTAATTTACCAACTCAGGCGACGGTGTGAAATTTGGACCATAGAGCCGCCGGCGCAGCCCCTCGCCTCCCTGTGAATCGAGTTCTTCCGCAGCCCGCTAGACCGACAGCGACTCCCCTCTGGCAACTGACCGAGGCAGGTTGGGACTTTCCAGCATAGCCGGCGGTAATTCAAGAATCGCCGGCGGCAAATCAACTTTTGTTGCCGTCGACAAGTTCTCCAGGTACGCCTGGGCAGCGTTGCTTCTCGCGCCTGCGGGAAAGTAGAGCACTCCCGCGGTCTTCGGCTTGGGCTGCGGCCGCGGAATCGGCCCGCTGAATCTTTTCTGAACCTGCGGCAAGGCCAAAGCAAGAACCGTTTGAACTGCAACAACCAAGTCGCTCCAGAGGTTTGCACGTTCAAGATAAGCCTGTGAGATCCGGATCTTGTCCGGCGTCACGACGGATTTGAAGTAGCCGTAGGCATCGGGGACCGCCTTCAGTATTTCCGTTTCGTAACAGTATTTGAGCGAGGCCGGATCGGTGAGACCGGGGCGAACGGCGAGCAGCCGTTTGTAAGCGGTCTCGAATTCCAAGGCAAGTTCGGGAATCACCGGGCGTGGTCCGACGATGCTCATATCTCCGCGCAGCACGTTCCAGAGTTGCGGCAACTCGTCGACCTTGAAGCGGCGCAACCATTGCCCTACGCGGGTAATACGCGGATCGGCGCCCAGGGTGTAAGCCGGGCCGTCGCCGCCGAGATTCATGGTGCGCAGCTTATACAACTGGAAACGCTGAAAGCTTCGTCCCATTCGAGCCTGGCGAAAAAGAATGGGGCCGTCGGAATCCAGTTTGATGAGAATGGCCGCAATGGCCAGCAAAGGGAGTGACAAGGTGAGCAGCAGGAACGCAGAAATCACATCGATCATGCGCTTGAACACGAGGCCTCCAGGCAACGGAGAACAGCGTTCCGGTCCGATGACCGACCGGATCCGCAAAAAGAGGCAATGTGCTCGACGGCGCCAGAAGTCCTTGCAAAGGGGGAGTCTGAGTGGCGGGTCAATATCGTCTCATTTTCCCGCCAGACTTGCTCCTGTCCTCCGCACGAGTCTTTTCCCCTCGTGGCAACGCAGACTAACCTGTAATGCCGGTGTTTTCAGGAGATAAACTTGATTCAGTATTCACAAGGAAACATCATTTTCATGATCTGTGTCAAGCCCCGAAATTGCAAAAAGGCGGGGAATGTTTTCGATCCAGGCAAGGCGAACGAACGGAGAATCCTAATTCGATGGGACCTGCGGAGGTCCGTGCAGCAATCCACCGATTCGCGGCATTCTTTGGAATTCCTTGGGCCTCACGAGATATGAGGCCGAAAAACAGCCTTGAACAGGCGGCAGTTCAGGCAGCGTGCAAAGGCCATTTTTCGGGAAACCACCTACAGCAATCCCCCGCCGTCATCCCCGCCGCCTCCGCCGCCTCCATCATCGAATCCACCGCCGCTGTCAAATCCCGAGCTATCGTCCTGGCCCGAGTTATCGTAGCCTGAGTTATCGTCGGCAACGGAGTTATCGAAGCCGCCCTGATCGTTGCTCATATCGCCGCCAGGCGACTTGTTGTAACTCGCATCCGCGAACTGCGCCCCTCCCTGGTTGGACGAGTCATCCGACGACTCGCGGAAGTGTTGCTCTTCCCCGCCCGGCGTAAATCCCGACCCCGAGCCTTCGTGACCGCCGCCCGGCTGGTCATAGTAGTTGTTGACTACTGTCTCTTCGACTGGGCGTTCGAAGCCGGCTCCCGTCATACCCATTCCAGGTCCCATCCCCGCGCCCATCCCAAATCCACCCATTCCAATCCCCGGCCCACCAAATCCGTACGCTGAGTGGCCAAAACCGCCCAGGCCGTGGAGGACCGCTTCCACGCCCTCGAAGGCCAGCGCGCCCGCGGCAACGCCGGCCGCCGTCTGCATGGCGCCGCGTAAGAAGCTCGGCCCTCCGGATGCGACCGGCGCATACTGGGGTTGCTGATACTGCGGCGGCTGATACTCCGGCTGGCTGTACACGGGAGGCGGCGGAGGAGGCACGTACGATTGCTGCGGCGCGGGCGCCGGATCGCGATGGCCAAGCAGACCGCCGAGGAAGCTCGTCGCTCGAGGCGGCTGCTGCGCCTGCCCCTGCTGTGCCTGCTGCAGTTGAGCGACCTGGGCCTTGGCCTGCTCCAGTGCGATGTTCTGCACCAAGACGGTTTGCGCAAGAATGTAATGCGCATCGGGGTTGGAGCCCAGCGCCTTGTTGAGAAGCGCCTCCGCATCGGGATCTTTTTCCTGCAGTTGGGTGGAGTTCACGCGCTCGACCAGCGAGTCGAGGAGTTGTTGTTCCTGGGGAGTCACTTCATCAACCTCCGGCAGCCGGCAACGACTTGCGCCGGGCGCGCCTCAGCATAAGACGCGCACGCGCCTGCAAAGTTGCGCCGCCAGAAAGATGTACGCATCGGAAGGCTGCGCGGTTCCTCTATCCACGAGGGCAGCGGGTTCTCAACCCACCAGGGCAAAGGCGCGAATCGTCTCCTTGCGCACGGTCAGCCGCTCGACCAGTTCGGTCCTTACTTCGTAGCCGCGGCCGGGACCGTCGGGAATGACGATCTCACCCTGCGGCGAGACCGTGACCTCCGGCTCGATGATGTCTTCGCGCCAATAGCGGGCCGAAGCCGAAACGTCGCCCGGCAGCGAGAAGTTTTCGAGCGACGCCAGCGCGATATTATGCGCGCGCCCCACTCCGGACTCCAACATTCCACCGCACCACACCGGAATGCCGCGCTCCTGCGCCGCATTGTGCACGTGAATCGCCTCGGAGAACCCGCCCACGCGCCCCAGCTTGATATTGATGATCCGGCACGACTCCATCTCGATGGCAGCCAGCGCGTCGCGCCGGTTGCGGATCGACTCATCCAGGCAGATGGCCGTCCGCATTTGCTTTTGCAGCATGGAGTGGTAGTAGAAGTCGTCGTGCCACAGCGGCTGTTCGATCATGAGGAGGTCGAACGCTTCAAAGCCTACCAGGTGCTCGATGTCTCCCAGCCGGTAGGCGGAGTTCGCATCGCAACTGAGCATGATCCCGGGCCAGCGGCTGCGCACGCGTTCAAATACCTCGATATCCCAGCCGGGCTTGCATTTGAGCTTGATGCGCTGGTAGCCCGCAGCCAGCTCCCTTTCGATAATCGAAAGCAGCTCGGGAATGGAAGACTGAATGCCCAGGGAAACGCCGCATGGAATCGTCTCGCGCACGCCGCCCAGCATTTGCGACAGCGAGACGCCTTCGCGCTGCGCTTCAAGGTCCCAGATCGCGTTCTCCAGCGCGGCCTTGGCCATGCGGTTTCCGCGCACCTGGCGGAAGATCCTGGGGCAATCGCCGCCATGCTGCGGCGATTCCGCCGCCAGCATGGGGCCCAGTTCTTTTGTGATCACCTGCCAGGCGGTGTCGGTCGATTCGGCGGAGAAAAATGGCCGCTCGCCCGCCGTGCACTCACCCCATCCGGTGAGGCCTTCCGACCGGATTTCGGCAAGCAGGATGCGACGGTCGCGTGTGACGCCGAAGCTGGTTTCAAACGGGCGCACCAAGGGCAGGTGCAGTTCGCGAAGGATGATTGCATCGATTCTCATAGATTTTTCAGGTTCCTGACTCTAGACACGATTCGGTTTGGTTGGGGGAACCTAGTTCGAAGATTCCATTTCCTTCAGCATCCCGCTGGAAGCCGATTACGGCCAGGCCTCGCGAAAATGCCCGCTGAAACTTCTCCCGGTTTTCCAACTGAACTGAAAGAGCTCGTTCGCGTCCTCCTTCGGAGGCCTTCCACTCATAGATTGAGGCTGGAACTTTGATTCGTTCCTTTACGATGCATTCGACTATCGGACGGTTTTCCAGGATGGCCATCACTCTTGGCGAATCAAGGCACCACTCCGCCAGCAGCCGGTCCGTTGGAAGCCCACCCTGCAGACGAGATGAGGATATACCATAGAAATCCACCCGATATGCACAAACAACAGCCCCCAGCTTGTGGATATTGAGGAAAGCGTTTTTAATCTCCAGCGGATCGAACGTCCATTCCATGTGCCGTATACCGCGCGAAAGCGCTTCATCCCGCTGTTTCAGTTTGAGTTGTGCGCCGAGCCCCCGGTTGCGGTGCGATTCCTTCACGGCCAGCATGTGGGAGTGGAGATATGGCCGCGGTTCGCCTTGGCCGGTCTTTATTCCGGGCAAAGAGAAGGCGAATCCGACCAGCGATTCCGGGCCACCCTGCGGAAGCGCGCCGGGAAGATCCGTGTCGAATGCACCGATCACCTGACCACCGATTTTCTGTCCCAATAAGAACGACTTGCGTGGCACGATATCGGCCGGGTCGTAGCCCCAGGTGTCGATTTCGAGCTGGACGCAAGCTTCCAGTTCATCGAACCCCTCGCAGGAACGAATCACGATCATCGCGGGACCTCCGCGCCGGATGCTTGGGCGAGCTTGCGCTTCGCCTGCGCCCACAGCGCTTCGAGCGCATCGGGCGGAAGCTCCTCCAACGGCTGCGCCGCGTCGAGCTCCATCTGCCGGAACCGCTGCCGGAAGCGCAGATTGCATCCGCGCAGCGCCATCTCCGCGTCCACATCTAGATGCCGGCCCAAATTCACCGCGGTGAACAACAGATCGCCCAGCTCGGCCTCAACGGCCGGGTTTCGCGCCGGATCGCCGGAATCGGCTTCCGCTTCGAGTTCCCTGATCTCCTCCGCCAACTTGGGCAGCAGGTCACGCCATTGCGGCCAATCGAAGCCGGCCTTGCGCGCCTTGGCGCCAAGTTGCGCAGCTTCAGCCAGCGCAGGGAGCGCCCGTTGCACGGTCGCCAGCCGCGAGGTTGACGCGCCATCGGAGCTTCCGGCCCGATTCTTTTCCGCCGCCTTGATCTCCTCCCAGTTGCGAAGAACTGCGATCGCCGAACCCTCCACATCTGCGTCCACATCCGCGCGATTTCCCGCCGCGCGCGAAGCTTCTTCGCCGAATACGTGCGGATGCCGGCGGATGAGCTTGCGATTCAGGTGGTCCAGCACGTCGGCGACTGTGAAGCGGCCCTCGTTGGCGGCCATCTCCGCATAAAACAACACCTGCAGCAGAAGGTCGCCCAGTTCCTCCGCGAGATGCGGCCAGTCGCGGCGCTCGATGGCGTCGAAAACTTCGTAGGCCTCTTCGAGCGTGTATTTGCGGATGGAATCGAACGATTGCTCGCGATCCCAGGGGCAGCCACCCGGTGCGCGAAGCCTCGCCATGATGCTCACCGCCTGCTCAAACAGGTCGGCCGCACGCCGCGGATCGGTTTCAATGGCAGGCGCTGTAAATTGTGCGAGTGAGTTTTCCGGCGGGAGATCCATGCATCTCCATTTTACCGCGCATCTATGCGCGCTGGTAAGTCGCCGGCGTCCGAGGTGCAATGGAATTTCGCACCTCGTCCCCCGTCCCTAGTATCCTTACGCGCATGAAGACTCTCCTTCGCACGCTGCTTTACCTCGCGCTCATCGTCTGGCTGGGCGCGGAGATCTTCCTTCCTGTGGTCGCCGCCACGGCATTCACTACGCTGCGGACCGATCCGCACAGCGCCGGGACGATTGTGGGCTCGCTGCTGCGCAATCTGCACGGCATGGGATTCGTCTGCGGAATCGTATTGCTGGCCCTGCTGGCTCTTGCCCCGGCATGGAACATTTACAAACCGCGAACGGTGATGGCGCCCATGATTCTCATCCTGATCATGATCGCACTCACGGCTTACTCCCAATTCGGCATCATTCCGACGATGGAGCGCGATCGCATTGCCGCGGGAGGATCGATCGACACTAACGACATAGCCAGCCCCTACACCGCCGACTTCAACAAGCTCCACAACAGGAGCGTGTACGTTGAACAAGCAATCATTTTGTTTGGGCTCGCAACGGTGGTGCTGGTAGCCAAAGCAGAGACGGCGCGAGCCTGAACCGCGATACTCCTTGCTCGCAATCGTCGTTCGGGAAAATTGCGGTAATCCTCAATGCGCCGATTCTTGACTGTTCCCGTCACCGGAAGTAGTATTCGGTTCGCCGCGGAAAAAGGATCACAAGATGGAGCACAGGAAACCTATGTTCAGCCGCACTTTTTGGATGGAGATGTTGGTCTTATGTGTGGCGACTTCAGCCGCGCTGCACGCTCAGGACGCAGTCAAAATCGATCCCGAGAACCCGAAGTATCTTGTCTTTCGCGGCAAGCCGCTGGTCCTTGTCTCCGCATCCGAGCACTATGGATCGGTCATCAACCGTCCCTTCGATTTTGAGAAATATCTGGACGACGCTCAAAAGCACAAGATAACCGTCACGCGGACGTTTCTGCTTTATCGCGAGTTGCAGAGCGCCCGCAATCCGTCGTCGCCGTGCAAGCCCGAATCGCCTGACTACATCTCGCCTTACCTCCGCACTGGACCGGGCAAAGCCATGGACGGCGAACCGATGTATGACCTGGATAAGTGGAACCCAGAGTACTTCGATCGTTTGCACCGCTTTCTCGACGCGGCATCAAAGCGAGGCATCGTCGTCGAGTTAACAGTTTTTAGCAATACTTATGTAGATAACATCTGGGCGCTGAACCCGTTGCGCGCGGCGAATAACTTGCAGCACGTCGGAGCGGTCGAATGGGAGGATTATATTTCACTGAAAGATCCCGAACTTGTGCGGCGACAGACCGCGTTCGCCCGAAAAATCATTCAGGAGACCAGCGG
This sequence comes from Occallatibacter sp., assembly GCA_049676965.1. Classification (GTDB taxonomy): domain Bacteria; phylum Acidobacteriota; class Terriglobia; order Terriglobales; family Acidobacteriaceae; genus Telmatobacter. The sequence continues at coordinate 14,452 of JBAUBR010000097.1, read as the reverse complement.
GTACGACAACGTTTATTACGAGATCTGCAATGAGCCGGGCGGCGGTGTTCCCGGCCACGCGAGCAGCGCAGATGTAGACGCCTGGCAGACCGAAATGGCGCGGGTTCTGCGCGAAGAAATGCAGCGCCAGAACCATCCGCATTTGCTCTCCGGCCAGCAGGCCTTCAGCTACGGCAAGGAGAACGCGTTTCCCATGGATGCGACTTTCAACAGTAAGAACTTCGATATCGTGAACGACCATCCGCTGCCGAACACGCAATTCGACAGCAAAACATTCGACATGGGCGACTTTATGTCGAAGCAGCTACGGCTTGACGGCGTGCAGGGCTTCTGCCGCGTCACTTATCAACGGCCGAAGCCGGTCGTTCTCGACGAAGACAATGCCGCAAGCATGTATCGCGACTTGACGGGCTGGACGATTCACCGCAAACGATCATGGACGGCCCTCTTCAGCGGTTGCCATTACGATTACATCGATTTTTCGATCACGGTCGGCAGCGAGGCCGGTACCGCTGCCTCGCGCGCGGCCATCCGGGCCTGGATGCAACATCTGTCCGAGTTCATGGACTCATTCGACTATGTACATTCGAAGCCCGCGCCGGACTGGATCGCCGCGCAGCCGCAGCACCTGGTGGTATCTTCCCTGGCTGCGTCCGGACGGGATTTTGTGGCCTATATGGCGGACGATCGCGAATTAGCAGATCCGACGGCTGGAGAGTCAATTGCGGGAAAGGTCACCGTTTCGCTTCCGGCGGGAACTTATGATTTGTGGCTTTATTCGCCGGTGACTGGCGAATACTCTCCGGCGATTGAAGTCCGAGGCGGCGATAAGACCGAAGTTACATTGCCTCCGTTCAAAGAGGACATTGTAATAAGAGCAACCCGGCAGGCTGAGTAAAGGGAAAGGAGAGGTGCATGGCGACCAAGAAAAAGAGCGCAATCCCCGTTGAGAGCCTGCAGTTATACGAAAAGCTCATTGCTACGAATCCCAAGATCGAGCAGAGGGGAGACGTTCATCCCTATACGTCGGTAAGCGGCCACATGTTTACTTATCTGGACCAGACAGGCACGATGGGGATTCGGCTTCCGGAAGAGGAACTGCACACATTCCTGAAGAAATACAAGACAACTCTCTTCGAAAGCTATGGCGCGGTAAAGAAGGATTGGGCGACGGTGCCCGCCGCCCTTTTGAAGAACACAAAGACGCTGCAGAAATATCTGGAAATCAGCTACGAGCACGTCAAGACGCTGAAGCCGAAGTAATTCGCGCTTACCAGGGCAGCGGCTTGCCGAGATGGAAGTATCCGCCGGAGGGGCCGTCTTCAGCTAGCGTAGCCAGTGCGAAGCTGGTCTTGGCGCCTTCGGTGATCTCCATCGGCGCCTGCTCGCCGCCCATGTCGGTCTTTACCCAGCCGGGATGCGCGGAGTTGACCTTTACGTTCGTGCCGCGCAATTCATAAGCCAGGTGGATCGTAAATGCGTTGAGGGCGCTTTTCGAGGCGTCATACGCGAACGATTTTGCGTCGTAGATGGGCGACTTGGGGTCGGCATGCAAGGTGAGCGAACCAAGGATGCTGGATAAGTTGACGATGCGGCCCGCGGGACTCTTCTTGAGCAGCGGCAGCAGCGTCTTGGTAAGCGCCACCTGGGAAAAGAAGTTTGTCTCGAAGACGCGATGCAACAGATCGAGGGGAACATCGGCGGCCGAATGCTCGGGGCCGGTTCCAGGAAACGTACCGCCTGCGATTCCGGCGTTGTTGACAAGGATGTCAAGACGTCCATACTTCGAATTGAAGTAGTCGTATGCGGCCTTGTGGTCCGCGGGGTTTGTCACGTCGAATTGAAGAACGTGGGCGTCCACGCCCGCGGCGTGAAGCTTCTTGACCGCCTGTTCTCCCTGCTTGAGGTCGCGCGAACCGATGATGACTTTCGCGCCGCCATCCTTCAATTCGAGCGCAGTCTGGAATCCAATTCCGCGATTTCCGCCGGTGATGAATGCAATTTTTTGTGCCATGAGGCGCTTCTTCTCCTGTCTCGCTTTGGATTCGCGCGTCGGTAGGGAGGGTTCAGGAATTTGGAGCGTGCACGCATCGGCGACCCCGATGTTGAGGTCCTCCGATAATCGATTCAATTTTTCAGTCTTATTTATTGTTGAGCGCCCGCTTCAGCACCGTCTCAAGCGCCGACTTCACTTCGGCATACTCGTCGAGGCTCATCTTTCCGGAGAGTTTTTCACTCTCAACAGCGAAAAGCTCTTCTTTGAGCACGTTCAAGAGGGCCGTGTTTTTTGCCGCGGGCGAACCGAACACGGGCACCGCAGCATCGGCAATCGCGGGGCCGCCGGCCGTGGCGACGGCCGGCTTACGCAAGAGAAACGCCGCGGCAGCCGCGAGCAACAGCGTAAAGCCGGCGAGGATCCACCACTTGTACTTCGACAGCGGGTCGGGTGTATCGATGGGATTGCCAATGCCGCCGCCGGGTTGGCTGCCCGGAGTAGCCGAACTTTGAGCTCCGCTGTCGGCGGCCGGCTGCCCCTGCCCTTCACGCGGCATCGATCCCGTTCCGGAGACGGTGAATTCGATCGTCTTGCTCGGAGTCGCATTCTTTGCTACATAGGTCTGAATGTTGGGATCTTCGTTGACAGGCTGAAACATGAGCCCCGGGCCGGAGTCGAAGGTCATGCCCTTGGGCATGAGCACGGCGACATTATCGGCAGGCAACTGCAGTTGCGGCTTGAATGTGAATTTGCCGCTGTAAGGAATGTGATAGGTCACCTGGAACAGCGTGTCCTTGTCGCCTTCGTCGGGCTGGATGGGAAAGTCGAAGGTAAAATGGCCTTTCTGGCTGGTGGGCGTGACATTGGTCGAGGTGGGAAGGCCGGTTGGCCGGCGCGCGGCCGCGCCATCCACCACGGCATCGGCGGGGATTACGATCTCCAGCGAATGCGTGCTGTACTCGGTGCGCGGCGGAGAGCTGGTGTTGTGCACAAAGTAGCGCTCGTTCACCTTGAGCTGCCCGTTGTCCGTCTCGAGCTCGAGCACATCGGCTTCGATGGAGATGCCTTCCACCTTGGGCGCCGAATCGTACACGGGAATATCTCCGGGAGCGGCGCCGTCCGGCGCGGCAATGAAGTAACCCGCACCCTGGTGAGTTACGCGAACGAGATATGGCCCGGCGCCTGGCTTGTTCAGCGAGTAGTGGCCACGCGCGTCAGTAGTGGCGCGAGCAACTTCCGCCATGCCTGCCTGCACATCGACCAGGACAACCGTATCGCCAGCGGCAGGCTTGCCGTCGGTCTTGTTGGTTACCGTGCCGGTGATCTGGGCGGCGTGAGCTAGAAGCGCAAAAAAGCAAAAGCTTGCAGCGGCGATCCGCGAAAATACCTTCGTCGATCTCATGAGTCCGATCAAAACATCCCTCAGGGGCTAAAGCCCCGGATTCTATTGGACCTCAAATGTACGGGCTGAAGCCCGTACCCTTCATTCGAACCGCGCTCAGCCAGCGGGGCGAGAATCGTTGCAATCCGAGCGAACTGGAATTATCGCTTTGCGAGTCATCTGGAATCATCTCTTTGCGAGACATCTGGAATCATTGCAATCCGAGCCATCTGGAATCGTTGCAGTCCGAGCCATCTGCAAGGCGCAATCCTTATCGCAATAAGAATTCACGCTTGCTGCAGTAGCTCGATTTCTGCCAGCAGTTGTGCGGTTTCGTTTTCGAGCTGGGTGCGTTGCGCTAGAAAATCCTCTTCGGGATACTTGCCCGCGCGGTACTCGAAGTTTAGGTCACGCAGGTTCTCGTAAAGCTGCTCCTTGCGCTCCAGCAGAAAATCGAGGCGGGTTTTTTCGCGCTGGCTGGCAAACGCGTTTTCCGGCCAGAAGGTGTAAACAAACAGCGCGAGCGCCAGCAGCGCGCCGCAGATCAATCCCATCGATTCGGTCATCGGCCGGTGCCTCCATCGAAGTCGGTTTCCCGTCGAATCCTTTCGCGCAATGCGGTTGCGGCGGGATCCCGACTCGCCGCATCGGATACCGCTGCCGCACTTTGCGTAACCGCGGGGTCAATTTTCCAGCGGCGCACCAGCATTACGGTACCGAGCAATCCCGCGGCGAGCACGAGGAACGGAGCGATCCACGCCACCAGGTCGAAGCCATGGGTGGTGGGCGCGGCCAGCACCGTGGCTCCATATTTTGCCACAAAGGACGTGAAGACATCCTGGTCGCTTTTGCCGGCTGCGACCGCGGCATTTAACTCGTCGGACTCCTGCCCGCGATCGGGACAGCCATAATGGTCGCACTCGCCCAGCAGTTGTGCGCAGCCGCAGGTGCACATCAAGCGGTGGCTGAGGCTTTCGACGCGGGTGCCGGCATCAGTGGCGCCGAGCGAAAAGCAAACGCACACCGCGAGGACTGCGGCCTGCGCCGCCTTCATCCAGAACCCGAATCGGTTCGCAATGCTCAAGAATGGCCGCCCTTCAGCACCGGTTCGGCGTCTTGCACACGCGCCGGCACCCGCGGCGAAGCGGCTGCCGGAGTGAGACTGGGAACCAACGCCACCAGCGTGCCGAAAACGATAATCACGAGCCCGGCCCAAATCCAACTTACCAGCGGATTTAGGAATGCCTTGATAATCGGCTGGCCGGTATCGGGATTGGTTCCCTCATAGACCACGTATAAGTCCCAAGTTGGAACGGAGTGAATGGCCACCATGGTTTGAGGCTGTCCGCTGGCCAGATAGAAGCGCTTCTCGGGGCTCATCTGGAAGAGCTTCTTGCCATTTTTATAGACATCGAGCAGCGCGTAGTCAGAGTTGTAGTTGGGGTTTGTGTCCTGCGTGGCGCCGACGCACACCAGCGTGTACGGGCCGATCGCCATTTTGTCGTGCAGCGCCAGTTCCTGCTCCTGGTTGCGGTTGAAGGCCTGGCCGGCCAGTCCCACCACGATGATGACAATGCCGATGTGGATGATGTATCCGCCATAGCGCCGCGTATTCCGGCGCGTGAGCAGCCATGTGGCCGAGAGCAAGTTGCGCCCCGTCTGCCGCGAGATGACGCCGGCGCCGCGCAGGAACTCGGAGACGATCGCGGTAAGCACACTCGCCGCCAAGGCAAAAGCCACCAGCGCGTAGAAATGGCCCGCGTCGAATGCGCCATCTTTCCAGGGGCGCACGCCGACGATGAGGCAGACAACGACCACCGCCCACAGTGCGATTACCGGAAGCACGAAATTGCGGCGAATGCTGCGCAACGATGCGGCGCGCCAGGGCAGCAGCGGTCCCACGCCGGTAAGAAACAGGAGAAAGAGACCGACGGGCACGGCGACCGTGTTGTACCAGGGCGCGCCGACCGTCACTTTGGTGCCCTGCACGTATTCGGAAAGAATTGGGAAGAGCGTTCCCCATAGAATCACGAAGCACGCGGTGAGCAGGACCAGATTATTGAACAGGAAGCTTGACTCGCGGCTCACCAGCGACTCCAACTGGTGCTCGCTCTGTAGATGGCTGCGCTGCAGAATGTATGTGAAGACGCATACCGCGGCGACGATGCACATAAAGGTGACGAACCATGCGCCGATGGAGGATTGGGCGAAAGCATGAACGGAACTGACCAGGCCCGCGCGCGTGAGCAGCGTGCCCAGCATGGTGAGCAGAAAGGTGGAGAAGATGAGCCACACGTTCCAGCTCTTCATCATGCCCTTTTTTTCCTGCATCATCACGGAGTGGAGAAAGGCGGTGCCGGTAAGCCAGGGCATGAAGCTCGCGTTTTCGACCGGGTCCCAGCCCCAGTAGCCGCCCCAGCCGAGCACGGCGTAGGCCCAGTGCATGCCGAGAAAGATGCCGATGGTCAGGAAAAGCCAGGTCACCATCGTCCACACACGAGTGACCCTGATCCATTTTTCGCCGGGATAGCGCATCATCAGCGCGCCCAGCGCAAACGCGAACGGAACGGAGAAACCGACGTAGCCGAGATAGAGCATGGGCGGATGGATGACCATCTCTGGATACTGCAGCAGGGGATTCAGTCCGTTTCCGTCGGCGGGGAGGGCGCTGCCGCTTACATACCCTGGAAGCAGCGAAAACGGCGGCGCAGCGAAGTTGAGGACGGAGAGGAAGAAGACCTGGACTCCGGCAAGGATGGTGCCTGCGTAGGCGTAGAGCTTCACATCGGTCTTGTGCGTAAGGCGCAGAACGAATCCGTACGTTCCCAGTAACCACGCCCACAAGAGCAGCGATCCTTCCTGGCCGCTCCACAGTGCAGCAAATTTGTAGGGAGCGGGCAGCGCGCGGTTGGAGTGCTCAAGAATATAGACGATGGAGAAATCGTTGGTGAAGACCGACCAGACCAGCGCGAATGCGGCCGCCGTGACCGCATAGAACCCGGCAATTCCGGCCCGACGAGCGGTGTCCGCCAGGCGCTCGGGCGAAATGCGCGCCGCCTGGCCTGTGGCAATCAGCCTGAGCGCCACGGTGCCGGCCAGCAAATTGTAGGCGGCCAGCGCCAGGGCAAGAATGAGGGCAAGACTACCGAAGGTTGCCATGAAGGCTCCGGGATCATCCTCGCGTGCGGATGGGGAGCTTCGATCTGCTTCCCCGTGAGGTTATTCTCTTCTCATCATAGGCCTTCGGGGTGTGATTTGCCTCACACCATGGGTGGGTTGGGCGCTGGGATCAAGCTGGGCAGAGGACGATCGGCGCGCGGCTCAGACCAATGGGCGTGATCTGAGCTTGCGGGACATGCGCTGGGCTTGCCTGTCAGGCCGCGCGGTCGCGCTTTTCGAGCAGAAATCCGGAGATTGCCGCCAACTCGTCGACTTCAGACTGATTGGGAAGGAAGTATACTTTGCTACCTGCGTAATCGGTGGGCGATTCGCCGTTGTTGCCGATCACGACAACATTCACCGCTGGGAGCCGGTCGTGCAGCTCGTGAACGAAGGCCGGGCCGCCGAATCCTGCCGCGTGATGGCCCGCGATTACCAGACCAAGGTTGCGGGCAAAGCCCGGCTGCTCCACCATGCACAGCGCCTCGGCAGCATCGGGAACCCGCTGCACGTCGTCAAAATACTGCTCCAGGGCCGACTTGCGGAATGAGGCCTGAAGGGGTTCGTCATCCACCAGAAGAATGGTCGCCAATGTCTCCTCGCCGAGCGCAGACGCCTCCGTTCGCCCGGTGGCGCAACTTTGCTGGCCTACTTGCCTACGATGGATTGCGGGGCGATTCGGTTGCCTGACTGATCCAGACACGCCGTAACCGAGGACCGTCGAAGAGGGTCGAATCGGACGAGGGAGCGTGATCGGCCGCAGTGCAGGCGGGACGGGAAAGTTTGGCCATATCATGTCGATGGCGCGGCATGACCGCTTTCTTTGCCGGGAATCGAGGTTTGAGTATGTGCGCGCGAGCGAATCCGACTCAGCTGCTCTGTCTTTCGATCTTTGCCTTCGCCCGATTCGCAAGCGCGCAGGCCACGCAACCACAGCAAGGCACGCCGCCCAACCTGCAGTTGAATGTCGAACGCATTCTCGTACCGGTTGTGGTCCGGGATGGGCAGGGTCGTTCCGTCGGTGATTTGAAGGAATCCGATTTTGCCGTCTTCGACAATGGCAAGCCGCGGACGATCTCCAGCTTCACGATCGAAACTCGTGAAACGAGTGATGCTGAGGCCAATTCGGAGACGGTAGCCGCCGGACCGGCGGACAAATCCACTGGAGTTGCCGCGCCGTCACGCAGCGTGCCCGGCCGAATCACGGTCTTCGTTTTCGACGATCTGCATCTGAACTTCGACGACCTCGCGCGTGTGAAGAGCGCCGCTGATGCAGCACTGGACCAAGCGCTCGCCGGCTCGGATTTGGCCGTGGTGGTCTCGATCTCGGGCAAGACGAACAGCGGTTTGACGCGGGACCGGACAAAACTCGATGCGGCGATCGCAGGCATTCAACCGCAGCTGCTGTATCGAATCGAGACGGGCGAGTGCGGCGCGATCGACTACTACCAGGCCGACCTGATTGAGAACAAGCACGACAGCACTGCCCTGAACGACGCGGTGACAAGGATAGCCGTCTGCAACAGGAGCATCCAGCTCAGCAATGGCGACCGGGAGATGACTGAACGGCAGGTGAGCTCGGCGGCGCGGCGAGTGATGGAGATTGGCCGGCTCGATGTGCAGACCACTTATGGAACCATCGCGGCGATGGTGCGCAGGCTGGCTACATTGCCCGGCCAAAAGTCGATGATTCTCGTATCACCCGGCTTCTTGAATGTCGAGGCCGAGGCCATGACCGCTCAATCGCAGATTCTCGACCTGGCTGCGCAGTCCGACATCACCATCAGCGCCCTCGATGCAAGAGGGCTGTACACGTCGGAGCTTTCCGCGAGTGAGCGCGGACCGGGAGCTGGCGGACAGAACCCAACATACCGACGCAACGAGATGAGGCTGGCAGAGGATCCGATGGCCGAATTGGCAGACGGCACAGGCGGGACGTTTTTTCATAACGACAACGACCTTGCGGCGGGCTTCAGGCGTCTCGCGGCTGCGCCGGAGGCGATCTACCTGTTGGAACTTTTACTTGACCAGGGCAAGCCCGATGGCCGATATCACACGCTCAAAGTGAAGGTCGATCGAGGAGGGCTCGAGTTGCAGGCACGCCGCGGATACTTCTGGGTCAAGCCGGAGAAGAAATAGATTGTCCCGCTGAGGCAGGAAATCAGCCGACGAGGAACTCCTTTTCGCGCAGCTCCTTGATGGAGTCGCGCAGCCTGGCGGCCTTTTCGAATTCGAATTTGCGCGCGGCCTCGCGCATCTCGGTTTCGAGTTTGGCGATGTAAGCTTCCACCTCGGCCTGGGTCTTGAACTCCGGCAATCCTACAATCTCTTCTTCGGCTACCTCGCCGTATTCGGCCTTGAGAATCTGCGCCAGACCCATATCCACCTGGCTGATGATCGACTGCGGCGTGATGCCGTTTTCCTCGTTGAACGCCTCCTGGATGGCGCGGCGCCGGTCGGTTTCGTCGATGGCGCGGCGCATCGAGTCCGTCATGCGGTCGGCGTAGAGAATGGCGCGTCCTTCCACGTGGCGCGCGGCACGGCCTACGGTCTGGATGAGCGAACCCGTCGAACGCAGAAAGCCCTCCTTGTCCGCGTCGAGAATCGCGACCAGCGAAACCTCGGGCAGATCGAGGCCTTCGCGCAACAGGTTGATGCCGATGAGCACGTCGAACTCGCCCTTGCGCAGGCCGGCGAGCAGGCGCACGCGCTCCAGCGTTTCAATTTCGGAATGCATGTAGCGACAGCGCACGCCGACTTCGGTGTAGTAGCCGGCAAGGTCCTCAGCCATTCTTTTGGTCAGCGTGGTCACCAGAACGCGCTCGTTGCGCTTGGCGCGATCGCGGATTTCGCCGAGAAGATCATCGATCTGGCCTTTGACGGGGCGGATCTCGACTTGCGGATCGACGAGGCCCGTGGGGCGAATGACCTGTTCGACGACTACGCCGGCGGAACGGGTGAGTTCGTAGGGCCCGGGCGTGGCGGAGACGTAGATCACCTGGCCCACGCGATTCTCGAATTCCTCGAATTTGAGCGGGCGGTTGTCCATCGCCGAGGGCAGGCGGAAACCGTAGTCGACGAGGTTCTGCTTGCGGCTGCGGTCGCCGAACCACATGCCGTGCACTTGGGGAATGGTGGCGTGGCTCTCGTCGACGAAGAGCAGAAAGTCGCGCGGGAAATAATCGAGGAGCGTGGGCGGAGGTTCGCCGGGCAGGCGGCCGGAAAAATGCCGCGAGTAATTTTCGATGCCATGGCAGTAGCCCATGGATTTGATCATTTCCAAATCGAAGCGCGTGCGCTGGTGGACGCGCTGCGCCTCGACCATGCGGCCTTCGGCTTCGAGTTGCGGAACCCATTCGTTCAACTCGGAAACGATGGAGTCGATGGCCTGCGATTTGCGCTCCGGCAGCACCACGTAATGGCTCTTGGGATAGATGGGCAGGCGCGAATACTTCTGCTTCACGGTGCCGAAGAGCGGATCGATCTGGGCTAGAGATTCGATCTCGTCGCCGAAGAGCTCGATGCGGTAGGCGCTCTCGTCGTAGGTGGGAAAAACTTCGATGACGTCGCCACGCACGCGGAAGGTGCCGCGGCGGAAGTCGGACTCGCTGCGGTCGTAGAGGATTTCGACGAGGCGGCGGGTGATGTCCTGGCGCGAGATGCGCTGGCCTTTTTCGAGCAGCAGCAACATGCCGTAGTAGGCCTCCGGCGAACCGAGGCCGTAGATGCAGCTCACGGAGCTGACGATGATGGCGTCGCGCCGCTCGAAGAGCGACCGCGTGGCCGAGAGGCGCAGCTTGTCGAGCTCCTCGTTGATGGTGGCTTCTTTCTCGATGTAGAGGTCGCCGGCGGGGATGTAGGCCTCGGGCTGGTAGTAGTCGTAGTAGCTCACGAAGTATTCGACTGCATTGCCGGGAAAGAACTGCTTGAACTCGTGGTAGAGCTGCGCGGCGAGCGTTTTATTGTGCGCGAGGATGAGCGCGGGGCGGTTGGACTCCTCGATAATCTTGGCCATCGTAAAGGTCTTGCCGGAGCCGGTCACTCCCAGCAGCACCTGGTGCTTGTCGCCGGCGCCGAGTCCGTCGACCAGTTCGCGAATGGCGCGGGGCTGATCGCCGCGAGGCTTGTAGTCGGCCACCAGTTGAAAGTCCATTTTGGGATGATAGCATGATGGCGAATATCTGGCGAAACCAGAGCTCTAGAGGCGTTCAATACCCTACCGGGGTACGGATGGGGAGGGGGGGTATTTTTCGCTTCCTCCCGCGAACCGGAGCCGCCGGGGAGGACACTTGAGAACATGGTACGCGCTTTGGCGAAATAATCTGCAATGTTGTGTGGAAGCAGGTAAAGCTAGGGTTGGTGGGGGTTAGAAGGTGTCGACTCCGCGCTACCGGAGAGCGCGGAATCGCAAAGATCGAGTCGGTCCCGACGGTGGCGCTGGGAGAATGTGCAGGGGTGATGAGAGACCATAAAGAGCTATCGTTATATCCCAGGTTAGGCGCGATACTGCCGCGCCGAACCTGGGGCACCCGCCGAACCTGGGGCACCCGCCGAACTTGGGGCACTCGCCGAACCTGGGAGAAGTAATATGGGTGCCCCAGCTTCGGCGCAGTTTCATCGCGCCTAAGCTGGGATATGTATCTATAGGCTTTTAGCCTTTTAGCTTTTTACAGCTTCGCTCAGCAAGTTTAAGATCGCCTGATGACCGAGGGCCTCAAGCGCTACCAAGCTACAGGCGACTTTCACTTCATTACATTCAGCTGTCATGGCCTGAACCCGTATCTCGCCAGAGTTTCCGCTCGAACGCTATTCGAAGAAGTCTTGGAGCGAACGCGAGTTCGGTACAAGTTTTATGTGATCGGCTATGTCATTATGCCGGAACACGTCCACCTTTTGCTGAGCGAACCTGCTGGCGTTCCACTTGCCAAGGCGATTCACGCGCTTAAGTTGTCGATGTCCAAGCTATCTGCCCAGCGGCCGTTCTGGCAAGCTCGCTATTACGACTTTAATGTCTTTTCGGAGAGGAAGCGCGTGGAAAAGCTTCGCTATATTCATCGCAACCCGGTAAGGCGTGGATTGGTGGAGAAACCGGAGGATTGGAAGTGGTCGAGCTTTCGACATTACGCTACGGGAGAACGGGGAACAGTGGGGATTGAGTCGTTCTGGACGGCTGCGATTAGGGAATGTGCGGAGGGGGTTAAAAGGCTGTAAGGAGCTATAGTTATATCCCAGGTTAGGCGCGATACTGCTGCGCCGAACCTGGGGCACCCGACGAACCTGGGGCGCCTTGCTTCGAACAGAAAAAATGGGCGGCAAGGATTGCTCCCGGCCGCCGCCCTGTCCCTGGGTTTTGTTGAAGTGGTCCAGTCCTGCGTGAATTGAAACTCGTCGCCTTCGCGGCCTTGGTCCCTTGATCCCTATATCCCTTAGTCCCTTAGTCCCTGCCCTATTGCAAGAGCTTGGTTACTTCCTGCTGCAGGGTGTTGGCCTGGGCGAGCGCGGAGATGCCGGTCTGGCTGAGGACCTCGTATTTCGAAAGATTGGACGTGGCCGAGGCGTAGTCCGTGGCCTGGATGGCGTTTTGCGCGGAGAGCACATTCTCCTGCTGCGTGCTGACCACCTGGCTCACGGAGTTCAGCGTGTTGATCTGCGCGCCGATATAGCCGTCCTGCGCGGCCACGTAGCTGATGGCGTTGTTGAGCACGGACTCGGCGTTTTGCGCGTTGCCCTGCGTGCTGAGATCGGTAGTGGAGAGATCGGAGGTCTTGTCGCCGCCGGCTGCCGTTACGTAACTGATGGTGGTTGTGGCGGCAGTTGACGCGGCGTTGCTGGTGGCCGCACCGGTGGTCGAATCGGACACGTTGACGTTGGCCGCAGCGATGGCCACGTTGGCGTTGGTGTTGGAAAGCAAAATACCGGTGTCGCCGCTAGCCACCGCGGCGTCGCCTACCGCGGCCGCTGTGGTAAAGGTCGCGGTAACGCCAGGGATACCGTCCTTGTTGATCTCGGTGATCAGGCCGGCGACGGTCGTCGCGGTGGTGACCAACGTGCTCGTGGTGCCGTCGGGATTGGTGATGGTGAACTTGACGCCGGTTCCGGCGAGAGTATCGGTCTGTTGCGCGGCAACGGAAAGCACCGGGCCGGCCGCGTCTTTGGAAAGATCGACAAACAGGCCGGCGTTGCTCTGCTGCACGGTGCCGCCGGAGTCGCCTACGCTTGCGGATGTCAGCTTGGCGAAGAACAGGTTGTCGATGGTTGAACCGGTCTGCGACGAATCGCCGGTATAGATGGCGACGCCGGCCTGGTTGCCGGTAAAGACCTGGTTCTGGTTGTAGGTTGTCGTCGAGCCGATGTTGTTGATCTCGGCCAGAATCGACTGGTACTCCTGGTTGGCCGCCGACTCCTGTGCGGTGTCGAGTGTGCCGTTCGATGCTTCCGTGGCCAGTGTAATGGCGCGGTTGAGCAGGTTGGTCACCTGCGAGAGGGCGCCGTCGGCGACGTCAAGCAGGCCTACGCCCTCCGTGGCGTTAGTGGCCGACTGGGTCAAGGCGGCGGAGTTAGCCGCCAGGCCGTTGACGAGCGATAGGCCCGCGGCGTCGTCGGCGCCGGAGTTGATGCGTGAACCTGACGACAACTGCTGCAAGACTGTCTGCAGACTGTTGTTCGTATTGTTCAGGTAGTTCTCCGCGTAGATCGCTGACAGGTTGTTCAAGACACCGATGGCCATTGGAGGTCGCTCCTTCTCGAATGCGCGATTGAGGTCCCGCCCGGCCCGCTCGATTGGAGTAGCTCGGTTTCCGGCGAGCTCTCAAGGGTTCCGGCTGGACGCCGTTCGCATCCTTCCCCTTCATCGGAGCGGCGGGAAATAACTTTAGTACTTTTCTTCTGGACTAGTTCAAGCGGCTTTGTCGCTCTCCGGTTCAGGAATGTGCCAGGCCGGTGCAAACAGCGTTTCGATATGCGTCAATCGATGTCCAATCCAGCTTCACTCCATGTCGCGGTTCGAGCCATACCGTTTTCCATTCCGACGCAAATCCGCGTCTACCGGCTATTTGTGGATGCAAAAAGTGGCTATGGCGATTGGCGATCGGACGGAAGAAAATCGAGACCATGCCGCAAAGCGCGATACGCGTGACGCGTGGAATATTTTTCTTATCCTCTCTGATCGTTCTTGGCATGGTGGATGGCGCAACATTCCCTGCGCAGACAGCGCGCCGGAAGCTCTCCAGGCAAGCCCGGACGGTGCTTCCATCCCGCATCGAAGGCGCTCGAGGAGCGCAGGAAACCGGCGAGAAGGCGAGGGAGAGCAAAGATCCCTACGGCGATATCGATCCATCCGCGTTCGATATGCGGCTCATCGTGCCCCATGCGCCGTTGTGCTGGTCTCATGCTCAAGCCGAGAATCCGCAGCGGAGCCAGGACAATGGCGAGGCGATTGAGAGCGCCGGCCGAGGCGCGTCGTTGAGTGGGGCCGGGGCCGATCCGCTAATGGGGCCAACGGCGGCCGCAGCACAGGCCAAGACAAGGATGAAGCCGCCGTGCCGGGGCACACTTGACGGCACGCGACCAAATAGCGGCACAGGCCGCTCGCCCGGCCGGGCAGACAGTGGAAGACCGGGGAAGCGATGCGCGCAAGGCGGATGATTGAGGACGACCGGATCTTATTAGGGATCCCTGAATAAGCCCTCTTTTCGGGATGAGCATTTTCCTCAGGGGCTATTGATGGCTGCATAAATAATGTCCTGAACCTTTGCGGAGGTCCAAAGGCATTTGTCCTCATCGACTAGCGTTCCCTCAGTGGCTAAAGCCCAGAATTTTATTGGCTTTTTTGTGGCACGGCTGAAGCCGTGCCCTTTCAAAGCCTCCGATTCGCGAAGCGATTCAGAGCGGACATTTGTTTTGCAGGAATCAATAAA
>JBAUBR010000096.1:0-4558 GCA_049676965.1 Occallatibacter sp. | reverse complement strand
AAAGGAACAACTGTATGACCCGGAGTGCGGTCGGAGCGGGTGTAATGGAATACGCCGACAACTGTAGGATTACGCCGCTCCATGACCCGGACGATGCGCCCGAAGCGGCGGCCATCGGCGCGCGGCGGCGCCACTTCGACAAGCACCTGGTCGCCCTGCATGGCGCCGCCGATCTCGTCGGGCGGAATGAAGATGTCTTCCTGTCCGGCCGCCTGCCGCGCATTCGGCCGTACAAATCCGTAGCCATCGCGATGCAGATCGAGCCGCCCGGCAGCAAGATTATCGCGCCCAATGACTCGCTTTGGAATGCTCCACTGCTCGCGATCTAGCTGGACCAAATCTCCGCGCGCCGTGACCCGGGCAAGCTGTTCGCGCAGCAAACGGCGCTCGAGTCCGCCGCCGAGACCCAGCTCGTGCACCAGTTGCTTGTATCCGGCCTTTTGCCCAGCGGATCGCGCAATCCACGCGATCAGTTCACGGTCGGTCATGGATCAAGAGTAGGACACGCATCTGGCAAAAGTAAGCAGCTTCTGAAGGAGAGGTTGAACGACTCCCATCAAAGAATCAAGCCCGATCCAACTCAGCAAACATCTCGCTCAGCACCACTCGGATTGGCGTCCCGGGAACCGTCAGCTCGCCGGTCAGCACCTCTTCGAGGCCAGTCTCGGCATAGCGGTAAGAGATGCGCGCGTCGGGGTCCACGACCCAAATGTTCTCGACGCCGAAGAGCCGGTACTCTTCGGCTTTCTTCCGCACGTCCGGCATTTCGTCTTCGGGTGACAGAATTTCGATGGAGATCAGCGGCGGCCTGGTGATGTAGCGCTTGAACTTGTCCTTGGAGCGAACAACGAGTACGTCCGGCACTCTGAAGTTCGTGGTCTTGGTCTGCGTGCGGAGTTCCGGAAAAACCTCAATCCTCCATTCCGCCCGCTTTGAAATGAATAGATATGTCAGGTATGCCTGGAGAATAGAATGCTCTTTCTCACCCAAGTTCCGCTCCTCGATTCGCCCGTCGACAAGCTCGCGATCCGGGTGCCAACTGGTGCGAAGGTACTCTTCGACGGTCCAAGTCCTTTCCGCATTGGGGAACGTTGCCATGCCCCGATTATCCTCCCAAACCGCGGCGCTCGCCAGCGAAGTTCCGCTCGGAGCCGGGAAGAACCACCGGTATCGCCGGCGTATTCGCGTCGCCGTTGCTATCAATTCCCTTGCGCCCACGCGATCCCATCGGAATTCTTCCCGTCCTCAATGGTGCGCGTCACCTTCCACGTTGCCAGGTCGACCACGGCAAGCTGATGCGAAGCCGTGCACGAGACATAGGCGGTCTTGCCGTCGGGGTTCATCGCTACCTCCTGCGGATCGGCGGGCACGTCGATATTGCGCACCACCTGCATCGTCTTCAAATCGACCACTGCGACCTTGTTCACCGCGGCCATCACCATCAGCAGCCAGCGGCCGTCGAGCGTGGGCGCGCCGCCGTAGCCGACGCTCTCGATCGGGATCCACTTAGCCACGCTATCGGTTTTGGTGTCGATCACGGCAATCTGCGGCTTGGTCTGGTCGGCGGTAAACACCCAGCGGTCGTCCGTCGAGATCGAGATGCGCTGCGTGTTATGCGAAATGGGAATAATCTTCAGCGTCTTGCGGTTCACCATGTCGAGCACGGAGACCGTTCCCGGGCCCACGTTGGCCGTGTAGCCGCGGCGGCCGTCGTGCGAGATAGCCAGCATGTGGCTCTCCGGCTGGCCGGTGGGGATCGATCCGACGATTGTGAGCTTCTTCGGGTCAATGATCGAGATCGATTGATCAAGCTCAGTGGTCACGTAGAGCAGGCCGTTCTTGGGCCCGAAGATGGGCATGTGCGGCCGCACTCCGTGGCCGAAGTCGACATTGCCGACGATCTTGTGCGCGGCGATGTCGATCACCACCATGTTGCGGCCGTCGGTGCCCGGACTGCCCACGCCGGAGTTTCCGTAAATGGGTACATAGGCGAAGCGCCCGTCGGGCGAAGCCGTGACCTCATGCCCGGTGATGCCCCCTTCGGGAACCACGGCGACGATCTTGCCCGAGGCAGGATCGACGATCGCGAGGCTGGCCAGCCCTTTTTGCGCGATGAGCAAAGTGCCCTGCTGCGCGTTTGCCATCGTTGTTGTCGTCAACAGCACGGTGAATAGGCTCAACCGACGAATCGCGGACATGAGAGACCTCCATTTCGGTACGAATCGACTATATCTCACGAATCGGCTCAAGCGGCTGTTCAAGGCGGCAGGCGCACCTGCAAGGATTTTCTGCAATGTCCGCGGAGCGAAACCGGAGGCGGAGGAATTTCATCTAATTTGCAGAGCAGTTTGTCTCCGCAAAGAGGACGACGTCTGCGGAGACGTAAGCAAATTTCGATTCAGGAGTTTTTTCGCATGAAACGTGAAGTGATTTTATCTCTCTCGATTGCGGTCGCTTGCCTGGTTTTTGCCGGCACGGGATTCGCCCAAACTCAGAACGCCGATCAAACCGCGGCTGACACCACGGCACAGCAGCAAGCCACGATGATGGTGCGCGCTCAAGTCGCCATGGTGACTGGTCTTGACGCCAGGAAGGACAAGCCCGGCGAGGAGTTTCGCGCCAGGCTGAATGGCACCGTTCACTTGAAGAATGGGCCCGAGCTGCCGCATGGCACCGTGCTCATTGGGCAGGTGACGACCGACGACATGCAGACCGGCGGCAACTCGCGCCTGGCGCTGCGCTTTACCGAAGCCAAGCTGAAGGACGGCAAGGTGATTCCGCTGAAGGCGATGATCGTAGGATTGCAACCGCCGGATGGCGACAAACCCGCCGACCAGTCTGAGCTCCCCTGGAATGCCAAAACGTTGCAAGTGGATCAGGTTGGCGTTTTCTCGGGCGTCGACCTGCACAGCAATATCGCCAGCCAGAATTCAGGCGTGTTCGTGACCAGCACCAAGGACAACGTGAAGCTGAGGGCGGGCAGCGAGTTGACCCTGGCGATCGCCGCACAGGGCAGCGGTCAGCAGAATGCCGTGAGCGGCGCGGAGTAACAACTTGAGGGGTTCTCCATCCCTTCCGCGCTAAATGCGGAAGGGACGGGGCTCCGAGCGCCGGCATTGCGCCTTCGATTCCGTGGATCAGATATCGAGGTTCTTCACGTCGAGCGCGTTGTCTTCGATGAATTTGCGGCGCGCTTCAACGTCTTCGCCCATGAGCGTGGTGAAGATGGTCTCGGTCTCGGCGATGTCTTCTAGCTTGACGGAGAGCAGCGTGCGGCGCTCGGGATCCATGGTGGTCTCCCACAGCTGCGTCGAGGTCATCTCTCCCAGGCCCTTGTAGCGCTGCACCGAGTAGTCTTTCTTTCCCTGTTCGACGATGTAGGCGAAGAGTTCGCGCGCGGTCTGCTTCTCCACCGGCTCGCGCAGGGCTCGCGCGGTGCGGCGCGCGGCCTTGGCTTCCGCTTCGGCCTCGCCGCTCTCACCCTCATGCTCTTCGGCCTCGTCCGCGGCGGCTTCGGCGGCAATGACTTCTTCACCGGACTTTTTCGCGAACTCGACGAGGAACGGCGGCTCGAGAAAATCCTTGATCAGCGAATATTTCGACATCATCTGCCGGAATTCGGGACTGGAAGCCAACGCCCAATCGATGCGCCGCTCCGCGCCTTGCGCATCGGTGAAGCTGATCGACCAGGTGTGGTGCTCCTCGTCCTCCACCGGCTTGCTCACCTTGATTTGCAGTTCGTCGGTCAGTTCCGAAAGTTGCTTGTGCAGCTCGATCAATTTTTCCGGCGCCGCGCCGTCGGCCTTCGACGCGAAGTCGGCGCGGTGGGTAAGCTCGGCGCGCGCCAGCATCTCCGTGAGCTTCTCGTTGCGGATGCGCTTGTCGACCTTTTCGGCGAAGCCGAGGTATTCGTTCAGCGTGCCCATGAAGCGCGTCAGGTCGGCGCCCTCGATGCGGCTGGCTGCTTCGCCGTGGCGCACGATCATGCCCTCGGAGGCGCGCTTGACCATCACCTTCACAAATTCGCGATCGTCTTTGATGTATTGCTCGAAGCGGCCTTTCTTGATCTTGTAGAGCGGCGGCTGCGCGATGTAGACGTTATCGCGCTTGATCAGTTCGTTCATGTGGCGGAAGAAGAAAGTGAGCAGCAGCGTGCGGATGTGCGAGCCGTCCACATCGGCGTCGGTCATGAGGATGATCTTGCCGTATCGCAGCTTGGAGGCGTCGAAATCGTCCTTGCCGATGCCGCAGCCGAGCGCCGTAATCATGGCGCGGATCTCTTCGTGGCCGAGCATCTTGTCGTAGCGCGCCTTCTCCACGTTGAGGATCTTGCCCTTGAGCGGCAGGATGGCCTGGAAGCGGCGATCGCGGCCCTGCTTGGCCGTTCCGCCGGCGCTTTCGCCCTCGACGAGGTAGAGCTCGCAGCGCTCGGGATTGCGCTCGCTGCAATCGGCGAGCTTGCCGGGCAATCCGCCGCCATCGAGCGCACCCTTTCGCCGCGTCAGATCGCGAGCTTTGCGAGCGGCCTCACGGGCGCGAGCGGCCTCAACCGCCTGGT
>JBAUBR010000095.1:0-14469 GCA_049676965.1 Occallatibacter sp. | reverse complement strand
GCTCAGCTCCGCCGCGCGCGCCTCGCCGTAGGCCGCCGCGCCCAGCAGCGCGGCGCGGCTTTCGAGAATCACGCGCACCGGCATGTTGATGAGCAACTGGCTCAGGCGTCCTTTATCGGTGAACGCTTTGATGAACGTGCCGTCCTTGAGCTTTTCGAGGATTCGTGGCCCAATGCCACCGCCAACGTAGAGGCCGCCGACGGAGAGCACCTTGAGCGCCAGGTTGCCGGCTTCCGCGCCATAAGACGAGACAAACATGTCCAGCGTCTTCTCGCAGATTTCGGCCCGCGCCGCCAGACCCATCTCGGTGATTACGGAGTTCGGATCGTCCGCTCCGGCCATCTTTTCGGCCAGCCATGCCGGTTCTTCCATGCCGCGCACTTCGCGCAGAAACTCGTAGATGCCGGTCATGCCCATGCCGCTGACCACGCGCTCGAAGCTCACGCGCCCGTTGTACTTCTGCTTGAGGAAACGCAGCAGGTCGATCTCGTTTTCATTACGCGGAGCAAAGTCGGCGTGGCCGCCCTCCGACGGAAACGGCACGTGCATGCGCCCGTTCCAGATCAGGATGCCCTCGCCCAGGCCGGTTCCCGCGGCAATCAGCGCGCGGTTGCCGATCTGGCTCGCGTCGCCCTCGCTCAGCGTGTAAATCTGGTCGGGCTGCAGCTCGGCGATTCCGTAGCCGTTGGCCTCGAGGTCGTTGATCAGGAAGACGTGGGTGATGCCGAGGTCTTTGGCCAGCTCGCGGCTGTCCAGCGTCCACGGCAGGTTGGTCAGGCGCAGCCGCCCGTCGCGCACCGGCCCCGGAACGCCGAAACAACCCGCGGTAACTTTGTCCCCGCCGAGAAACTCTCTTACGATCTCTTCGAGTCCCGAGTACTCTTTCGCGGGAAACTTCTCATCGCGCAGGTGCTTTAGTCTTCCATCGACAAAGTCGTAAACCGCCAGGTGTACCTTGGTGCCGCCCACGTCTCCTGCCAGAATCATCTATCCCTCTCCAAAACCCCGCAACCTTCGGCGTCGGTCGCGGGTAGAAGCTCCGCGGCGGCCTTATCCAGAATCAGCGTAAGTATACCGCTTGAGGGCCTGATGAGTTGACTGGGAAGACGCTCCTGATCGTAAGGGCCAGTTAAAACTTC
The DNA here is from genome assembly GCA_049676965.1 of Occallatibacter sp. GTDB lineage: Bacteria > Acidobacteriota > Terriglobia > Terriglobales > Acidobacteriaceae > Telmatobacter. The sequence goes on along the minus strand of JBAUBR010000095.1, from coordinate 13,330 downwards.
CTTTAATATTTCGGCCTTTTCCGCGCCCCCGATGAGGAAGAACACCGACGCGCCGTGGTTGATCACCGGCCACGTCAGCGTAAGGCGCCAGCTCTCCTTTTGTTGCGGCACATGGTTGGCAGTAACCAGGCGGCTTGTCTCGTGCAGGGCCGCCGAGCGGGGAAAAAGCGAGCCCGTATGGCCGTCGGGACCCATGCCCAGCTCGATCAGGTCGAAGCGCGGCGTCTCCGCGCCTTCCAGCCGAAAGCTGTCGCGCAGCACGGACTCATAGCGCGCGGCCGCCACCTCCGGCTCCAGCTCGCCTTGCATGCGATGAACCTGGGCCGGGTTGATGGGCACATGATCGAGCAGCGCCTCGCGGGTCATGCGGTAGTTGCTGTCGGGGTGGTCGGGCGGCACGCAGCGCTCGTCCACCCAGTAGAGTTCGAGCTTTTCCCACGGCATGCGCGAACGCCACGGCTGGTTGCGGTCGGCCAGCAGTTGAAAGGTTGCCTTGGGAGTGGATCCGCCGCTAACCGCGAGGCGGACGCGGCCGCGTGTGGCAACTGCTTCTCCAACCATCTCCACAAGGTATTGCGCGGCGTGACGCGCCAGGGCCGCGGTATCCGATTCGACGTAATACTTCACTCGTAGTTTCTGGGGCATTGCCGGTTACACCTTAAGTACTACATTACACGCCAGCCCCGCCGCCCGGCTCGCCCGCAATCGGCTCATCCTGTTCCGGTTGCCCTCCGGATCGGCATAAGGAAATCGAAATAAGGAATCCGCAAGGCTACGGTTCCCTTACGAAAACCTTGCGCCCGGAATATGCCTCAAGGTGTGTGCTGTTAGCAGCCCGCAAAAAAGGGTGAACGGAGATTCGTAATGAATGCACGCACTCAAACTCATTTCTCTTCCTCGGCCTTTGATGCTCATACCTTCCTCATACTCCAATTGGAGCGGATGCAGCTTCTCGCAGACCAACAGAAGCGGTCCGCGCTCCAGCCTCAGCCGCGTCGCATCCATGCCAGCGCGCGCCGCTGGTTCACAGTTCTTGCCGCCATGGCGCTGCTTGCGATTGGCGCAGTAGCGGCCAGGTCTCAGTCCACATTCGGCAGCATCCGCGGCACGGTGCAGGACAACACCGGCGCAGTCATTCCCGGCGCCACCATTACCGTCCACTCGCTCGACCAGAGCCTTAACCGCCAGGTTGTCAGCAACGACTCCGGAGACTTCCTGGTCGAGAATCTTCAACCCGGTCACTACTCCATCACGGTCGAGCGCGAGGGATTTTCCAAGGCCATCGTGGCCGGCGCCGAATTGAGCGCGCGCCAGGACCTTCGCGTGCCTGTAACTCTTCAGGTGGCATCGCAGGCCACCGAAGTTATGGTCTCCGCATTGAACAACGACATCGACACCGAAGACGCCACGCTGGCCGACTCCAAGAACAACCAGATGATTACCGAGCTGCCCTTGAACGACCGCGCCACCACCACCAGTCCTCTCGGTTCGCTCGCGCTCTCGCCCAACGTGCAGCAGGATAGCTCCGGCAACATCGCCCTCGGCGGCGCAACTTCGTCCATGGTCAACTTCTCCGTGGACGGTATCTCCACCACTAACGTGCGTCAGAACGGCGCGCTCCAGGATGCCTACCCCTCCCAGGAAGGCATTGCCGCCGTCAAGGTAACATCGTTCAATAACAATGCCGAGTTCTCGCAGGTAGGCGATGTAACCTTCACTACCAAGGCCGGCACTAACCAATACCATGGCAGCCTCTTCGAGTATCTGCAGAACGACGCGCTCGACGCCGATCCCTACGGGTTTACCGGCAAGGCTCCCAAGCATTTCAACACCTTTGGGGGATCGCTCGGCGGCCCCGTCGCCATTCCTCATGTCTTCACCCGCAAAGACAAAACGTTCTTCTTCGCGGACTACGAGGGCAACCGCCGTGCAACCGCGGTCGCGGAGCAGTACCTTGTTCCAACTCTCGCGGAGCGCGATGGCGACCTGACCGCGCTCGGCGGCCCGGTGATTCCGAGCAACAAGATCAATCCCACGGCCAAGGCACTGCTCGCGTACTATCCTCTGCCTAATGTCAGCGGCCAATCGAACTATAACTACGAGACCTATGTGCCCACTCCGTCCACTACCAACGGAGCCGACCTGCGCATCGACGAGACCATCAACGCGAAGCAATCGGCCTACGCGCGGTTCAGCCGCAAGAACATCACCGAAGACTATGCCAACCCTCTGCTGCCCGATGACTCCGACAGCGTGCACAACCGCAGCCTGCTGGTCTCGCACACCTACACCATCAGCTCGAAGCTCGTAAACGAGTTCCGCTATGGCTTTACCAATGTAACTACCAGCGTCGGCTTTCCCATTGAAGGCGCGGACGCGCTCACCCAACTCGACCTTACCGGCGTGAACATCAGCCAACACCCCACCACGCACGCCTTTCCCACCTCCAACTTCAGCGCCGGCACCGGATTCACGTCCATCGGCCGCGACAAGGCCGGTATAACTCAGTCGCAGACCACGCAGCTCACCGATAACTTGACCTATGTGCGCGGCAATCACACGCTCAAAGGCGGCATCGACGCGCGCAGGGTACGCTACTTCGATCTGGAAAGCTTTGCGCCCGTATTCAACTCCGACGATTTCGGCGACTTCGTCTTCGAGCCGACCTTCACCGGCAATGCTTTTGGAGATTTCCTCGAAGGCGCGCCAACCAGCCTTTTCTTCGCCGTCTCCAGTCCCGACGTGGGCGGAACGGCGTGGCAGTATGGCCTGTTCGCGCAGGATGAGTTCCAGTTGAACAGCCGCCTTACCCTGAGCTACGGCCTGCGCTGGCAGATTCTCCCCGGCTTCGACGAGGATGGCGGAAACCTGGCTAACTTCGACCAGCGCGATAACTCGATCGTTGTGCCGAATGCGCTTTCAGGCTATCTGGCAAAAGAAAATATCGAGTCATCGAATCTCGCCTTCCGCCAGTCGTTCAACTCCTGCGACCTGGATTACACGGCGCTTCCCTGCACGAAGTATGTGACCGCCAGCGAAGATCACCTGCCGCAGGGCCTGCGTAATACCTACAAGGGTAACTTGCAGCCCCGCTTTTCAGTGGCCTGGCGGCCTTTCAACGACACAAAGACGGTCGTCCGCGCCGGATTCGGTATCTTTACCATGACTAACCTGGGTCCGCTCTCGTTCAATAACAGCGGCAACCCCACTTCGGCGCTGCACACTTATACCAACTCCGTCACTGCGGGCGGCGCGCCGCTCATTCAGTTCCCCAAAACGGCCCCGCCCAGCGTGGGAGTCGCCTACGGAGGCGGCGGCCTCGATCAGGGCGTCGACCCCAACTTCCGCGATCCGCAGTCGAACCAGTGGAACCTGACCGTGGAGCGGCAACTGAGCAATAGCGACAGCCTCCGCGTGAGCTATGTCGGCATGCACACTTACCGGCTGAGCGTGACCGAAGATCTCAACCAGATCCCGGCCGGCACCACGCCCTACCGGACCACCGCGGCCAGCCCCTATGTCGATCCACGCGCGCCGTATCACAACTGGTTCACGCTCTACAGCACCTTCAATGCCGGCGAGGAGAACTACAACGCACTCGAGCTGGAAGCGACGCATAAGATAGCGCATGGCTTCTATCTCGACGGTAACTACACCTTCGCCAAAAACCTTGCCGACAACCAGGGCGATACGCCCACTGCCTTTGCCGGCGAGGTAAACTATGGCGTCCCCGTCGCCGACCGTTTTCATATCTCCAGCGATTACGGCAATGCGGAAGGCACGCGCCGCCAGCGTTTCCTCATGTCGGGCATCTATCAGTTGCCCGCCGGCCAGGGGCGCACGTTTCTCAATAACGGCGGCTGGACGAACGCGATCCTTGGCGGCTGGGAGTTGAATACGGTCGCCCTCGCCGAGACAGGTCCATGGCTTACGCCGAGCATCAGCGATTCCTACGATCAGTCGAACACCGACGTGGTGAACCGCGGCGCCTTCCTTCGTCCCGATCAGGTCTCGACCCACTTCAATCGCGGTCTCTCGCGGTCGCACTACTTCAACCTTGCGGCGTTTGCGCCCACCCCCGCGGGCGCCGGAAGGTTCGGCAACTCCGGCGTCGGAGTCCTTGAAGGTCCGGGAACCGAAACTATCGCGCTCGGTATGGCAAAGGACTTCAAATTGACTGAAAGAGCGAAGCTCCGGTTCGAGTCCACGTTTACCAACGCGCTCAACCATACCAACTTCGCTCCACCGGCCACGCAGATCGATAACACCGCAACCTTCGGCGTGCTCAGCGCTCCGCAGACCGCGGAGAATGCCGGCAACCGCACCGGCCAGGCAGCCCTGCGCATCGATTTTTAGTTGGAGCGCACACTAGAACGGCCTGAACCGGCCATTTTCCGATAAACTGCGGCGGCGCCTCCAGCGCTGCCGCATTCATCTTTACCGTCCCAGATACACCCGGTACTGCAGCTCAATCACGCCCGCGGCTCGCGCCAGCGCCAGCTTCGATAAGTTGTATTGATACAGGCTTTCGACCAGGTTGCTTTGCGCGGCGGCCAGCGTCGCCTGCGCTGTCACCAGCGGCAGGTTGTCGTCCACGCCGGCATTCACGCGATCGGTCTCGTCGCTCACCGCGCGCGTGGCCAGTTCCACATTCGAACGCGCCACGTCGACCAGTTTTTGATTCGCATTCACATCGAGCAGCGCCGACCGCACCTGCTGATCGATGTGCGCACGCAAATCCTCGAGCTGCTCATTCACCGCATCCAGTTGCGCCTGCGCCGATTCGATGTCGCCGCGCAGCCGCGCCTCGCGAAACAGCGGCACGCTCAGCGTTCCCTGCGCGGCAAAGGTGTCGTGCGCGTTCACGCCCGTCACCTCGGTCACGCCCCAGTAGCCCTGCACACTCAGCGTTGGCCAACGCTGGCTGCGATAGACGTTGTGCGCCGCCCTCAGCTCTATCACCTGGTTCTGCAAATTCTGCCAGTCCTGCCGATTCTTGTACGCAATGGCGCGCACCTCGTCGGGCGTCTCCGCAGCCAGCTCGCTATAGGGAGCCGGATCCGTGAGCACAATATTCTGTCCCGGATCGATCCCGATCTCGCGCTTCAGCAAAATCAAATCCTTGTCGAGATCGTTCTGCGCGGCTATCAGCGTCTGCTGCTGCGCCTGCAGCTGCACCTGCGCGCGCAACTCATCCAGATGCGCCGCCGTTCCCGCCTCCACCTGCGCGTGTGCCTGATCGAACGCTACCTGATCGGATTTCAAAAGCGCCCTGGCGTTGTCCACTTCGCTGGCCGCGGCAATCGCGTGCAAATAGGCCGTCGCCACCTGCTGCACCACTTCGCCCCGCGCGCTCATCTTGGCGAAGTAGTAAGACTTCTCGGCCGCGCGCGCCGCGTTCCAACCAGCAATCACCGGCCCGGAAAAAAGCGTCTGCTTGTATTGGAGCTGCCCTTCGGTGAGCGTGTCCCTGGTAATCGTCGAAATTCCCGGCGGGACTTTGCCGCCCGGGAAGAACGACTTGAAATCGCCAATGATGCTCGCCTTGAATCCCAGCGCCGCCAGGTTGTGCTGGTATACGCCGGTGTCGCCTTCGAGCGTAATGGTCGGCAGAAACTCTTGCAGCGCCTCCCGCTCTTCGCCGTGAACGTATTTTTCCTGGTTCTCGGCTTCCCTCAATCCAAGATTGGTGTCGAACCCGCGCCGAATTGCATCGTCCAACGAAAGCTTCAGCACGTCGTCCGTAGCCGGATGCGCCGTCACGCTGCCAAAAAATGGATTCGAGATCGAACTGGGATTGCCCGTCTGCGCGTTGAGCGCCAACCGCGACCCGCAAAGGCCCAGGAGAATCGCCGGCAAAGCCGCCGTCCAAAAATGGGGTCGCCCCGCTCCAATCACAGCCATTATTGTCTCAGATGAACTTCGCGGCGCGAGGATTCGGCTTGTTCTTCCAAAACCGGGAAGCGAACCAATTGGGCACCAGGTCAAGAGCCCCTGCGAACGGGTACTCGCTCGTGAGGCAGACATCCCTGCTTTCGGCAGCAGACGCCGTGCCTCTCCCGGGCGAGCATACGTTTCCGCAGTTCGAGGACGAACGGAGCACGTTTAGGGCACGATGCGGACGACGAGGGTCTGCGGACATTCCAGCGTGCTGTCCGGCATATCGTAGCCGCAAAACGGAACGTCATACGGCGAGCCGGGAGCTTCAACCACGTTGGTGGAACTAACCGTGTAGACGTGGAGCCTTCCGCTGAGACTGTTCAGGGCATAGAGATGATCGCTATTGTCCCAAGCCATCGTACCGAAGCTGCCGGACTTGCTGACGATTTCACCGAGCGGGGTGAGCGACGCCGATCCATTGAAGTGGTAGAACTCGAGGGCGTTTGCGCCATTCACCGCAAGAGTTTTTCCCGAGGGCGAAAGCAGCATCCCGTTTCCGCAGCCGACGAGCTTGGGCATATTGTCATAGGTGTTCGTGGAGATAAGTTCACCTTGGCTGCCCACGGTGAAGCTGGCGAACGCGCAGCCCTCATTTGCGCTTGTATCCGGGGGGATAAACTTCTCGATGATAAGCGCGGCGGCGAAATGGTTGGTTGAATCGTTTGTGATCTCGGCAACGGGATAATTAAATCCTTGATAGTAATTCGCACCACCGGGAGCAAACGAGTAGTAATAATCCTTGGGAAGGCTCGGGCCGATGACGGTAGCCTCACCGCGATTTTCCAGGCTGCCGTCGCTCTCGCGTGCAAATACGTTCAATCCTGTCCCATATGAATAGATTTGCTGGATAACCCTCATGTTATACGCAAAGGTATCGTTTCCGGCTATTTTGGGCGCGCCGCCCTCCCCACTGTTGCTGTATGTGGTTGCACCTTGGAAGGTCAGAGCGCCGGAATGGGCAATTTTATAGGTTTGAATCGCGTCGGAACAGTAGTTTACGTAGATGTACTGGCCGGTATGATCCAGTACTGCAGCCTCCGCCGCCGGTTGTTCGGCCAGCGAGCAGTCTGCTCCGCCATACGACGCTGTATTAATGACCGAGACTTGCTGCCCGATCGCTCCATTCGATCCAACCTCATAGGAGTACAGATAAGTGAACGGACCGTCGCCGCCCAGGTTGGGCTGGGGGCCGGCAACGATGAAGTGCGTACCGTTGGTGCCGATCATGACGCCGGTGTTCCCGAACTGTGTAAACGGCGAGCCCTTGATCTCGGTGAGCTTGCCATCGGAAGAGGCGGCGTAAGTGGTGATGGGGGAAAAGGGGCCCTCGGCAGTGGTGTTGCCGGAGGTTTCGCCCACATAGACGTAGGCGACGGGGGATTGAGCGAAGGCCGCGCCGGTAAAGATTGCGGTCACAAGGCAAGTTGAGACAAGGAAGGGACGCATGGTGAACCTCGATAGGGGCAATATGGATATGAATTGATCGCTCTTGCGGTCGTTCAACGGAAAACGAACTCAATCTGCCTGTGAGATGCCCAAGCTCACGCGGTCAGTTGCCCAGGCAGGGCGCTCACTCAGCTATGTACAGGAGGCGGGTAAGCCGGCCCGAAGTGAGAGAAGTCAGTTGCCGTAGGCGCAGTACCGCATATTGCTGGTTTCCGTTCCATCGGGTGCGCCAACCTTGCGGCTGCTACGCATTCCATGAACGCGAATGCCCCATCCTTGCCGCATCTTTGTTATTGCGGCAAGGACGGGATTCGCATTCGAACGCCGATCGTCAGATCTTCTGCTTCTTCCACTTCCCGCGCCGGAACAGCACGATGCTCGCCCCGGCAATCGCGCACTCCGCGATCACGATGGCAAGAAACGAGCCCTCGGCGCGCAGTCCGCCTTTCACTGCCAGCCACCAAGCCAGCGGCAGCTCCAGCACCCAGAAGCCGAAGAAGTTCACCACCGTCGGCGTCCATGTGTCGCCGGCGCCGTTGAACGCCTGCAACATGACCATCGCGTACGCATAGCCCACGTTGCCGCAGCTCAGCGTGCGCAGCGCCAGCGCCGCAATCGGCACCACCGCGGGATCATTTACAAACAGCCTCACAATCGGTGTCGCAAACACGACAAAGAAAATCCCGATCGCTCCGAGAAAAATCATGTTGTAGAGCCCGGTGCGCCACACCGACTGCTCCGCGCGCTCCGGCTGCTTGGCGCCCAGGTTCTGCCCCACCAGCGTGGCCGCGGCGTTGCTCAGCCCCCACGCCGGCAGAATGAAGAAGATCACGATGCGGATCGCCACCGTGTATCCTGCAACGGCAGCCGCGCCGAAGAGCGAAACAATGCGCACCAGGCCAATCCAGCTTGCATTGGCAATGGCAAACTGCAAAATGCCGTTCAACGAAACGCGCAGCAGCTTGCCCATCACGCGAACGTTGAGCCGCAGATGCCGCGCCAGCACATGAATGCGCTCCGTGCCCCGCATCAGCCGGTAAAACTGGTAGAGCACCCCGATGCTGCGCCCCGTGAACGTGGCCAGCGCCGCGCCCGTCACGCCCATGCGCGGGAACGGACCCAGCCCGAAGATGAGGCACGGATCGAGCGCAAGGTTGATGATGTTCGACACCCACAGCAGGCGCATCGCGATCGCCGCATCGCCCGCGCCGCGGAAGATGGCGTTGTTGAGGAACAGCATCACGATCGCGCCGCAGCCGCCCAGCGCGATGCGCGCATAGCCCGACCCCTCGGCCACAATCGCCGGCGACGCGCCCATGGCCGCCAGCAGTTGCGGCGCAAAGATGCCCGCGGGAATGCCGATGGCCAGCGAAATCCCCACTCCCACCGCGATCCCCTGCACGCCGGCGATGGCCGCGTCTTCCGGGTCCTTCTCGCCAATGCGCCGCGCCACCATGGCCGCCGTCGACATGGCAATGCCCATGCCGATGGCCATGACCAGCGCCAGCATGGACTCGGTGAGGCCCACGGTGGCCACGGCGTTGGCGCCCAGCCGCCCCACCCACGCCACGTCCACCACGGCGAAGAGCGATTCGAGCACCATCTCCAGCACCATGGGAATGGCCAGCAGCAGAATGGCGCGATTCAGGTTGCCTTGCGTAAAGTCCTGGTGCGAGCCGCGCAGCGCCTCGCACACCGAAGACCAGAAGCCGCGCGCCGGCTTTTCAGACGGCTGCGGAACAATGTTTTCGATAACAGACATTTCGAACTCCACGATGCCGTGCAACAGCAGGCATAAGCTGTGGGGTCACGCTGCGGTCAAATTGGGATGTGCAGTGTATTACCCGGGGCTGAGGTCGTCCTCGGGATGAAGCTTGGAAAGGCCCGAGGCAATGTTCAGCGAGCAGGTCGAAGTCGTACGACGAGGGCTGGAAACATTGTTCTCCTCCGTGGCCGTGGTCCGGCGGGTTTCTAGATATTACCCCAACTCCGGTCAGAAACGCCAGCACAATCCCAAACCATCTCTTCTAACAAATCGCCGGGGGCAAGGGGATGACGGCCACTAAAAGCGCGCCGAGCGGTTCGTTCGTCGGAAAGATTGCAGTACCGGACGTAGCCGAACTATTTCTGCAGCGGCGTGACTCCACAACTCAACAGAAAGTCTGCCGTAGCGTTGAACTCATGTGCATCAACGCTCGCATCGTCCGCGCTCCCGGCAGGCACAAAGAGAATCATCCCTTGGCGCTCGCGTGTGAGAAGCACGCGATAAGCATTTTGCCGATGTCTCTGGCGCTCTGGATTCTTGATCTGAACCCAACGATTGTCTGGTCCGGGAAGAAACCTTCGGATTTGCCACCTGCGTTGTTTGTTCCAACTGAAGTCTCCTCCCCAACAAAGTCCGATCCAATCGAGTTCCAGTCCTTGAATTTCAAATTCCGTGGCAAAAACCTCGCAGCGAAAGCTCGATCGAACATCGAGCCGGTCGGCAAGGTACCAGTGCTCCCATGGATATTCAGCGTGGAACGCCGAACTTGGTTCAAGACCCTCTGCTCGTAGCCGAGCTGCGCCAGATGAACCGACTAGGCCAAAACGTGCTCCACCGATGGCGAATCGACGCAATGCTCGGCGCATCTCATTGAGACTTCTTGTGAGGAAGATGGGAAACCGAGCCGTAACATTGACAAGCCTGGCCGCATCTGCGTCGCCTTGCACCACAGAATTCACCCATTGCGCCAAGTTCTCAGCTCGAAGACTTCGATTTGAAGTCCGAAGATGGAGTTCGTCAGATGTCGTCACCGCAATTGGCTCCTGATCCGGTTCGAGCAGGCGACGGCCAGCAGTCGATGCTCCACCACGCAAGACCTCTGGGGATGCAAAAATGCGCCAGGGGTTCCGTCGTGCCGCAAGAGCACGGCCCCATTCTTCGAGGCCAGCTTCGCCGCTATTAATCTCCTGCCCTCCACCAACCAATGCAACGATCACAGACCAATCGTGATGGCGTTCCATGATACTGAGGAGCATCTCTGGCTCAGAGTAATCGCGTTTGAACTTCTTCAAGTTTTGGGCCCTATCCCAAGCTCGCTGGGCTTCATCAAAAATGATGGCATGGTTAGAAGGTGGGCTGAGATCGTCCTCCATGTAATTACGGGCAAACACATGAACGTTTTCAATGAGAGTTTTGGCTCTGGTTCGCGCCATTGCCGAGCTGGCTCCATCGCGTCGCCCCTCTTGCGTAAACAGATGCTGAAGCACTTTGACCAAGGGTCCATTTCCACTCATGAAGTGAATTGCATTTCGCTGGTTTTTCTCGGAGTGTGCAAGGCTAAGACCGACCAAAGTCTTTCCGGAGCCCGGGACGCCAGTTAGGAAACAGATTGCGTGTTCGCTACGCTCTTGCGCTTGATCGACGATACCTTGAATTGCCTGCCGCACGGCCCCGATCTCATGTTCGGACGCCTCACTATGTGCTACTTCGCGTATGGCCAGGCCGGTGCGGAGGGCGATCGCCGCCTCAATAATGCTCGGCACTGGATAATAGGGACCTTCTTCCCAAGCCTTGATATCGGTTTGCTTCGAGTCTCGAGACGCGATCTCAAGCAAAATGCTCGGTAGGTCTTCCCATCTCGAGTCTATTGAGGTATTGATCCAGTAGGCAGCAAGTTGAGGAAACATCTCAGCCTGCCTCAGAGAATCGAGAGATCCATGAGAAGCATTGGGTGCGATGAGGATTGGTATGACTCGCTTCTCAAACGTGCCTTTGTGGAAATAGTGCAACAGCAGGGCATACTCAACAAGTTGACAGCGCGCTTCGATCGGAGGATCGCCTGATTTCGCCTCAAGAATGACAACTTGGTCTCCGACCAAGAGAACAATGTCGATTCGCTTCTCTTTGCGCGGAATTGAGAATTCGAGAACGACTCCCCAGCTTGATGCACTTGGCATTTGCTTCAAGCAAATGGTCAGGGCCGTGCGGAGTCTTCGAAGATCTCGCTCCCAAGTTAGCGTTTGGTCGGAAAACTGGGTTGCGTAGCCACGGTTCGCATAACCAACAGAAAGGCGGGCGATTACCTCACCGTCTGAAAGCGAGAGAAACTCACTCAGCGCGGCGCGGAAGAAGGATGCCATGATCCTCCCAACTATATCGCCCAGCGCTCACAACAGTGTCCCGCAAAATAGTTCAGAACTGATATTCGGGCGGAGTAATTCCTTTCGCGCGAAGATACATCTCCGCCGAGGCCCGGTGATGCGTCGTATGGTCGAGCATTCCGAACAACAGATCCATTCCGGAACCGGTTCCCGCCTCGCTCTTGTAGGTCTTCCCGATCTGCTCGGGCGTCAGCTTCGAGACTGTCGCAATCGCGTCGTCGAACGACTGGCGCACGAACGCAATTACGTCCTCCTTCGATTCGGACTTCGGCTTCCCTGGGTTCGGCTTTTCTCCCGTGAATTGAGACAGGAAATACGTGAGGCCCTGGGAGAGATGAATCATCTGCCCCGCGAAGCTCATCTGTGGAGGGGTCAGCTTGAATCCATAATCCTCGGCAGGCATTGCCTGTGCGACCTTCAGGGTGAAGTCTCTCGACGTGGTCAGATGCCTCACTACGGCCGCCTGAAACGTTGACTGGGCCGCCGCGGGAATCACCGCCAACACGATCAGCGCCGGAAGCAGGATGGTGCATGCGTTGCGCATTACGAGCTTATTCATGGCGAATTTTCCTTTCTGTGCCGTTCTTGGAAACAGCCGGTCTCTAGAGATGGTTGCATCACCCTCGGAACCGGCTGTTAAGCGTTTCTCAGGGGCTGAAGCCTAGTCGTGATTGAGGCGTTCTGCGGCACGATCCGCCGCGGCGGATCGTGCCCTGATACAAAACATTCGAGGTCTGGCGAGGCGGCTAATGGCGCGGAAGCGCCGTCTGCCCCACCGCAGGTGGCTACTCTTCTTCTTCCTCCACCGGCCGCTTGGCATTGGCCAGAATCTTATCGGCTACCAACTGCGGGACGATGTCGTAGTGGTTCACTTCCATGCGGTAGCTGCCTTTGCCTTGTGTCATGGAGGTGAGCAGCGCGCCGTAGCTGAGCATTTCGGCCATGGGCACTTCGGCGTTGATCACCGTGGAGCGGCCTTTGGACTCCATGCCCTGCACGCGGCCGCGGCGGGAGTTGAGGTCGCCCATCAGCGTTCCGGCAAACTCGTCCGGCGCCTCGATTTCGACCTTCATGATGGGCTCGAGCAGGCAGGGCTTAGCCTGCTCCATGCACTTCCTGAATGCAATGCGCCCGGCCATCTTGAACGACATTTCGTTCGAATCCACGTCGTGGTAGCTGCCGTCGTAGATGGTGGCCTTGAAGTCGACCACAGGGTAGCCGGCGAGATAGCCGCGAGCCGCCGATTCCACGATGCCTTTCTCGACCGCCGGAATGAACTGACGCGGAACGGAGCCGCCGAAGATCTCGACGCCAAACTCGAATCCGCTGCCGCGCGGCAAAGGCTCCATCCGGATTTTGCAGTCGCCGAACTGGCCGTGGCCGCCGGTCTGCTTCTTGTGCCGGCCCTGCGCTTCGGTCTTGCTGCGGATGGTTTCGCGATAGGGAACCTTGGGCGCCTTGAGTGTGACCTCGGCGTGATAGCGGCGCTTGAGGCGGCTCACGATGGCCTCGATGTGCGGCTGGCCGGCGCCGGCGATTAGGAACTCGTTGGTCTGCGGGTCGCGATAGAAGCGGATGAGCAGGTCCTCTTCCATGAGCTTGTGGATCGCGGGCGCGAGCTTATCCTCGTCGGCGCGGCTCTTGGGCTCGATGGCGTAGGTCATGGCCGGTTCGGGCAGCGGCAGCAGATCAACCTGAATGTCCGCACCCTTCTGGCCCAGCGTGTCGCCGGTGAGGGTTTCGCGCAGCTTGGCCACCGCGCCCAGGTCGCCGGCATGGAGCTCGGTGACTTCGACGG
>JBAUBR010000094.1:0-20136 GCA_049676965.1 Occallatibacter sp. | reverse complement strand
CATCTGCGCATAGGCGAGGCCGAGATCGCGATCGCCGGCCGTGAAGCCGCCCACGGCCACCAGGTCGCCGCTGGTTGCCAGCGGCAGCCGCTCCTCACTCACGCGCTTCCTGATCCAGTGATCGGTGACCTGTTCGTGGGCAATGTCGTTCGAGGGCGGGCGAGCCATGTGGCAGGCGGTGCAGTCGGGGTTTTCGGCATGATGCGAAGCTGCAAATTCCGGCTGATTGTGGCATTGCAGGCAGCGTTGCCGATAAAAACCGACGCGCTCGGCGGGCGACGGCGAGCCGTGCGGATCGTGGCAGGTGGTGCAGGTGAGCTTGTCGCCGGACTTCTGCTTGCATTGGCTCTTGAGCAGCGCCTCCCACTGGCTGGTGGCGCGGCCGCCGGAGCCATTCTCGCCGCTGTGGACAAAAAACAGCGCGTAGTCGAAGAGGTCGTCGCCGGGAACGAAGGCCTGGAGATCTTTGCCTTCGCGAACCACGGCGGCCTGCCCCTCGAGATGGCAGTTCAGGCAAATCGAATCGCGCCGCACCGGCTGCATCGCATCGATATTGGCCATGTGCGCCTTGCCGCCGGAGGCGAGGTGCGCGGTTGGATCTCCATGGCACTCGGCGCAGGTAATTCCGCCATGGGCGAACGGCTCGCCGGCGTAGTGGTTGCGCGCGTCCTTGAGTGCCGGCGCAACGCTGGAGGCATGACAGTGGAGGCACCCGGGATCGACCGGCAGAGTCAGCGGCGCCTCCCGCGCGGAAAGATAATTGGGCGCCATGTCCCACATCTGCTTCTTCGCGTACCAGTTGATGGGCGACTCGAACCAATAGCCCTGTCGCTCAAAGAGATAAGTGCGGCCGCGGCGGCCGGAACCGAGAAAGTAGCGGAGCTGCTCGCGGCCCTGCAGTTCCCGATCTTGGAGCTCGCTGCCAGGCACGCCTTCGCGGTCAAAGCTCAGCCACACCTGGCCGTCCTGCGCGAAGACTTTGTAATGTACGCCTGAAGCCGCGTGCTCAAAATCGGCGGGCATCAGCCCGTCGATGGCTGGGCCGCTGGCATTGGCCATGGGGGTCTTGCGATAGCGTTCGTAAATCTTTTTGTGACAGGGTGCGCAGGCGGCGTCGGAGCCCGGCGATGCCGCAGGCTGGCTCGCATGGACCACCTTCGCCGGCCGCAACACCATCCCGGCGGCGAGCAGACCGGCCAGCAGCAAGCCACACCAGGGAAGCCGAGTAACGCGGAACACCCCACCAGCATACGCCGACTGCCGGACGAGATTTCCGTGAAGGCGAGACCAATTTCTCGCCTGATCCCGCGCTATGGATTTGTTGATCCGTAGTCGGGGACTCTGGGGGTCAGTCTGCGGACGATGAATTCCTGAAAGAGATTCTGAGCCGCGCTGCTGGCGGTGCCAAGCAGGGTCTCTTCAAAGGTCAGCCTGATTCCCTCGCGACTGCTGGCGGGATAGTAAAGGTTCGAGATGCCTCCGGCCGCGAGCCCGCCGAGAATAGAGGAATAATTCAATTGCCAATTCCCGTTATCGCCCTTGCAGACCACCGCATTGGCGATGGCGTAGAAGATTCGCGATCGCGTTGTTCCCGTCCCCTTGTAGAAGTAGCGCGGATCCTGTTTTAGAAGGGACGGCAGAATGGCGCCGCCGATCATGCCGCCGATGAAGTTGTCGGCGTAGTTGGCGGCATATCGTTTGGCGTAGCCCTGGGCGCCCTGTCCGTATCCGCTGAAACTGTTCTTAGCCTGCTCCACTCCCGCGAACGCGCCCGTCGCCAGAAACGTGATGGGGTCAACCGACGACTTCCAGGCAAGGTCGAATTTTTGCCTGGAGGTGAGTGGAGGTGCATTGGGCACGTAGGAGACATAGAAGTTTGGTATGACGCCAAAAACACGCTGTGCCTCTTCGAACTTGAGTTGCTCCTGCGCTATCTCCTGCCTCGATGCTGAAACTTCTACTTCGCTTGCAGCCATGGCGACAGGCAACACGACCGCCGCCGCTTCATAGTTCTGCCCGGGCTGCAGGAAACCGGATACCACCTGGGTTGCGAATCCCGGTGCGGAGATGGTGAGCTTAAAGGCCCCCGAGGGGACGCCATCGAGATTGAAGCGGCCATTGCTGTCGGTTGTTGCCGTTTTCCCGGACGGGTCATTGGAGCCCGCCTCTGGCGAGTCGGCCGGGGCGAGTTCGACCTGGGCGCCCTCGTAGACCGCCTCATCCCGGCCCTCCACCACGCCATGGATGCTGCCCTGCGAAGAGTCTTCCGGCATCCGGGGCGCAGCAGACCGCGGGGCGCTGGGATCGGCAGGCAAAGCCGCATCGGCGGTGAGTTCCGGAGAGGGCAGCGAAGCCGGCTGGCTTTGACGGGACCACGCGCGGGTAGTGACCGCGATGACGGCCAGAAACAAGAGGAATCGGCCATAGCTTATGGCTCGACGGCGCGGGCCGTTCGACTCGCAGTCCCAAGTTGTCCTGTGTGCGATCAGACCTGACCTCAGTTCAGCGGCCCGCTATATCCCCACCAGGATTATCGGCGATTATCCTGTGAGCGGCCGGCCTTACTTTAGCTGCCCGTAATAGCCCAAAAGAGCTATCGGCGCGAAGGCTGCGTCGAAGAGTTAGACGGTAGTTGCTCTTAAAGGATGGCAGCATCGACTGCCACCTTCGAGCTGCGTTCAAGGGTAGCACTCCATCCCCATGCGCCGCGGATTGCGGAAAACTATTTTCGGCTACTGCGCCTCACCCCGGCCCAGCCCGGCCATGAGGCGGCCGTTTGCCGGGTGACTCACCAGGCGCAGGCGTTCGTTCTCCCGTACCACGGCTTTGCTGCGGCCTTTGAGCAGGTCGAGCAGGGTCACGGTCCCGATGACCTTGGCGGTCTTGCGGTCGATCACCGGCAGGCTGGTGATTCCCTCGGTTGCCATCAGCTCGGCGGCGCTGCGGCTCGTCCCGTCGGCGTAGACGAAGTGCTCGGGCAGCGCGTCTCTCCCAACTGACGTGGCAACTGGCGCCGGCGGCGACATCAGGTCTTTCACGATGACAATCTCCAGCGGGTCAACGCCATACTCGCGCGTGAGGTGGAAGCCGCGGCGGCTCACTTTTTCAGTCAAGATGGAACGGGGCATGATGAGCGCGGTGATCAGATAGGCGGAGACGCACCCCAGCGTGAGCGGCAGCAGCGCGGGCAGGCAGTGCGTGACCTCGAGGCTGAAAAGGATCGCGGTCATGGGGACGCCGAGCGAGCCGGCGAGCATTGCGCCCATGCCAATGAGTGACCACAGGGCCTGCAAGTCGGAGGTCGCGTGCAGAAGATGGCCGGCCAGCGCGCCCGCCGCGCCGCCGATCATGAGGAGGGGAGCGAGAACGCCGCCCGATGTTCCCGACCCCAGAGAAAACGCCCACATCAGCGACTTGGCGATGAGCAGGCCGAAGATGAGTGCCAGCGGCGCGTTGCCGCGCAGCAGCTCGCCGATGTTGTCGTAGCCCACGCCCAGGCCGCGTGGAAAAAACAGTCCGCCGACGCCGACGGCAATGGCGCCCAGGGCCGGCCACCACATCCAGTGGATGGGCAGGCGCTGAAACCAGTCCTCAATCGAATACATGAGCCGGCTAAGGCAAGCCGCGGCGAGGCCGACAATTGCCCCCAGCAGCAGCGAGCCGACGCCAAACACCACCGGATCGAAGTTGCCGATGACGGGCATTTGAAACAGCGGTCCCGGCCCGATGAGATAGGTGCGCAGAATGGCTGCGCTGGCGCTTGCGACGGCCACGGGAACCAGGCTGCG
Organism: Occallatibacter sp.; assembly: GCA_049676965.1. Taxonomy (GTDB): domain Bacteria; phylum Acidobacteriota; class Terriglobia; order Terriglobales; family Acidobacteriaceae; genus Telmatobacter. Next base: position 16,348 of record JBAUBR010000094.1, on the reverse strand, counting down.
GGGGCGCATCTCGAAAAGCAGCAGCTCGACGGCGAGAAGAATGGCGGCGACGGGAGTGGCGAAAGTGGCCGACATGCCTGCAGCTGCGCCAGCGACCAGAAGCGTGGTGCGTTCAGCATCGGTGAGGTGAATCCACTGGGCAACGAGCGAGCCGAAAGCGCCGCCGGTCATGATGATCGGGCCTTCGGCTCCAAACGGCCCTCCGGAACCGATGGCGATGGCCGCCGAAATCGGCTTCAGTGCGGCAACCTCGGGCTCGACGCGCGCGCGATTGAGCAGAATGGCCTCGATGGCCTCCGGAATTCCGTGTCCCCTGATGCGATCGGAGCCGTAGCGGGCCATTAAGCCGACGATAATGCCGCCCACGATGGGAACCAGCACCGACCAGTAGCCTAAAGTGTTGGCGGCCGGTGAAACGGGCAAAAGGCTGAGCCGGTGGAAGTAAAAGAGGTTGGTGAAGAACGCGATCATGCGCAGCAGCACCACGGCCAGCAGCGCACCGCAGATTCCGATGAGCAGGGCAACGGCGGAGAGCAGCCACACGCGGCTGTCGACTGTGAAATCGCGCAGTACCGAGGATTCCGATTTCATTTCGCCCTCCGCAACGCAGCGTGCCGTTCAGCCTTCGCCGGCCTGAGCCTGGCCAGTGCGCGAATGAGCTGCGGCGCAAGCTCGTTGAGTTCCCGCGCGTGGTCGATTGAAAGCGATTCGAGCATTTCCTGTCCTTTGGGCGAAACTTTCAGCAATACACACCGGCGGTCGGCTTCGTCGTGCCGGCGCGCCAGCAGGCCCGCTTCCTCGCACCGGCCGCAGAGCTCGACGGTGGAGTTGTGGCGCAGGCCGAGCCGCTCAGCCACATAGCCGACGGTGACCGCCGTTCCGTTGGGCGCGCCCGCGATTTGCAGCAGCAATTGATGCTGCTGCGGCTGCAGGCCGAGCTTTTCCGCGGCCGTTTCGCTGAAATGGAGGAATTGGCGAAGGCGGTAGCGGAATTCAGCCAGCGCCTGGAGCATTTCAGGATTGGCAGCCTGGGTCTTCTTGCCGGTCATGAACTAATTATATCGCAACACGATATATTTTGGAAACGGAGCGTGGTCGCCTGGCCGAGGCGAAAGGCCACGTGGCGGAACTGGACGCGCGGCTGCGGGAAGCGGTGCCAATTCGGATGTCTTCCAACTCAAGAGCTACGCCCAGACGAAAGAGCAGATGTACGAATCGGTGCGAGCCGGAAGAGCGCGCACCGGAATCCGGATTCCGTATGACTATGCACGGCATCTGCAGGACGGCTCAACCGCGACGGGGCTGGTGCTGGCGATCTCCACCAAGGCGCGCACTCAGGCCGAGGCGTTACAGCTAACCATGGGAACCATCCTGCCTTCGGTGTTTCTTTCCGGCCATATCTTCCTCATCGAAAACATGCCGCCGATTTTTCAGGTGATCAGCCGCATCATTCCCGCGACCTATTACATCCGCATTTTGCATGGGATCATTTTTCGCCGCGCGGGCGGGGGCGATCTGTGGCTTCAGGCAGCCGTGCTTACCGCGATAGGATGCGCGGCCATCCTGCTGGCGGCCAGTCAATTCGTGCGGCACAAAATAATCCAGCGAGACTGGCGTCTCTTCGTCACGTCGTGCCGCTCCGGAATGCGCCGCGCTTCAATTCTCAAGCCGTTTGTATGCGCGGAATCGGAAGGCGTATGGATTCACGTCGACATCAACCTTCTCGAAGCCCGCGGCTTCGAGTCGCGTGGAGAAAGTTGCGGGATCGACGGGAACGAGCGTGTCGTGAAAGTGAAGAAGCCGAAAGAACCGGCTGTCGAGGCTATCGGTTCCTGCGAAGACCCCACCCGGGCGCAGGGTGCGCGCCACCTCCGCAAGAAGTTGATTCTGCAGCTTCGCCGAAGCCACATGATGGAGCATCGTAAAGGAGACAGCTCCGTCGAAGCTCGCATTGGGGAACGACATCTTCGTCGCGTCCTCGCACACGATTACCACGTTTTTGCCGGGTTCGCGCCGGCGAAGATTCTCGGCGAGTTTCCGGTCGATTTCCACGCATGTGAGTTGCGCGGCGCGGCGTAGCAGCAATGTTGTCGTCGCCCCGTAGCCCGGACCTACTTCCAGAACTCGCGATCCGAGATCTACTCCCTCCAGCGCCCAGGGAAGAACGTACTGTTCAACAGTTCTCTGCCATCGCGAAGAGGAGCAAAGCCAGCGGTGCACAAGATTCATATATTCGCTCCGGGGTGCTCTGAGAGGCTCAGGATATTCCCATCGGGATCCTTGAACCACGCAACCCTGGCGCCGCCCGGCGCGGTCCAGATTCCTAACCCGTCCTGCTTCATCCCGCCGAACCGTTCGAATTTCACTCCGGCGCGCTCCATCTCCTGTACGGCAGAAATAATGTCGGGCACGTTCCAGCCCAGGACGGTCCCCGGAACCTTGGGAAGCTCCTTGCCCATGCCCAGGCGGAGCATGATTCCATTTGCGTCGAAGACCAGCGCGAAGGGAGGCTCTTCGCTGAGCAGAGTGAGTCCGAGCGTATCGCGATAGAAGCTCTTGGCGCGCTCTACGTCGACGATGGTCACGAAGGCGACAACGTCGTATTTGGCGAGCCCGGCTTTTTCAGTCATGGGGCCATCATGAACCGAAAATCGATGTGGCGCAAGCGGGGGACGACGCCATATCATATCGCTCATGCGACAGTACGGCGTGATTCGAAAATACGATCCGAAGCGCAACGTTTCCGTGGCCACGCTGGCGTATGAGTACGTTTCCGGCTACCAGGTGCCGGAGCATGCGCACGGTTCGGACCAGTTGATCTACGCCATCCGCGGCATGATGGAGGTTCACTCCGGACAAAGCATGTGGCTCATTCCTCCGCAGTTCGCGCTGTGGATTCCGGCCCAGACGTTGCATCGCATCCACATGCCGGCGGCGGTCTCCATGCGTACCCTATACTTTCGCCCCGGTCTCGTCTCGCGCCCTGCATCCGGTTGCGCAGTGCTCTATATAAGTCCACTCTTGCGGGAGCTGATCGTCGAGGCAGTCCGCATCGGCCGGCTGCGCGCGCGCATCCGTGACGAGCGCGCGCTGCGCGACCTGACCATCCTGCATTTACGAAGCGCGACCTCGGCGCCGACACATTTCACGTTGCCCAAAGATCCCAGAGCGCTGGCCGTGGCGCAGGCGATTTTGGACGATCCTTCGCAGGCGCGGCCGCTCGAAAAACTATGCGCCGACGCCGGAATGAGCATAAGGACGATGCAGAGGATTTTTCAGAAAGATTTGGGCACCGATTTCGATTCCTGGCGGCGCCAGGCTCGTTTGACGAAGGCGGTGGAGCTGCTCGTTGCGGGCCGCTCCGTCAAGGAAGTGGCCTTCGCGGTCGGCTATCGGCAATCGAGCGCGTTCGTCGAGGCATTTCGCCGCACATTTGGTTCGACCCCGAAGGCTTGGGCGGGCGCGCTCCAGAAATCGCCTGCACCGGCGCAGCCTGTCCTTGAGGGACGGCCGCGGCGGAATGGGTCGGGTCGACCGGGCCGGCATGGCGCCGAATCTATTCGTCGTCCGGATCGATGGGCGCCGCAGTATACGTGAGGAAGAACTTCTTATCCTTTTCTGCAGGTATCGTGGTGTAGGCGCGCGGCTTGGTGAGGGTGAAGAACTCGTGCATGTCTGTCGTAGACCGCGCATCGGCGAAACCGAGCCCGCCCTCAGTCAGTCCGAAGATGCCTTCGATCATGCGTAACACGCTGCCGAAGTTGTGCGTGTCGTTATTGATCAAGCCGGCCGGAGTATAGGCTGAGACCACAATTAACGGCACGCGGAAGCCGTGCTGATAATCGCCCTCGCAGTCGGTCGACGTGCAGGGCAGTTTCGACAGGTAATGTGCGGGCACATGGTCCGACCATCCGCCCCAATCGTCCCACGTGATGATGATGGCGGTGTCTTCCCAGAATGTTTGCCCCTCGTCCTCGGTTCCTTTGCCGCATTTGGGGTTATTCCCAATAGCATTCACGATGGCCGCAACCCAGGACGGCCCGTAGTGGTCGTGCGCACCGGCATGGTCGGACCACGCGCCGTCGGGAATCACCCAGCTCACGTGCGCCAGTGCACAACGGTCAATGTCGCGCAATACGTCGGCGCCATTGTGCAACAGGTCGACGTTCGCCTTCCATAATGTGCCGGTACATTCGAGCTTGGATTTCGGATCGCCGTTCAGGTTGACGAACGCGGGTTCGCAGATGTCCTTGATGGAATCCGGAGCCGTCCATATCGAGCCGGGAGTGGGACCGTAGTACCTCCACGTGATGGCGGGCGGATCGAGCAGGCTGGCCATGCTCTTGTGGGGATAGCAGAATGAGCCGACGGGGTCAGTGGGATAGACCAGCGCCGTGTTGTCCATCGGGCACTCCTGCACGGAGTTGTCGTCATAGAGCGTGCAATCCGCAGGCGGAGTGCTGATGGCCGGAGAGATCAAATCGTTGGTCGTGTTCTTTGGAGCAACGCAGCCTGCCTCTTTGCCGATCGTCTTATCGTTGAAGTTCTCCGAAACGAACGTAGCATTTGCATCGTCGGCCGCCGTCGGCGCCGAGGTGCCGGAAAACATGAATTGATGGGCGGGGTAGCTCGGGCCCTGGTTGGTCTGGAACATGAAATTGGCCCAGCCGTAGCGCGTGGCCAGCGTGAGGTAGGGGTCGAGCAAATTGCCCTTGGTGCCGTCGTAGTTGGTGACCGCGGGATTGGCCACATAGGAGTACGAAGAACCCGCCGGCTTTGATGTCAGGTACGCGCCATCGGTTCGGCAGTCCAGCGTCGCGGGATCGGGGTCGCACATTTCGTAAAAGCCTTTGTGAGTGTGATCGGGATCGATAGTTCCCGCCAGAGGCATGGGCTTCAGCATCACCGGAACGACCGTGCCCGATTCGTTGGAAAGGCCGCAAGGGGAGATGTTGTAACAGTTCGCATTGACCATCGCCGGGGTGCACGCGTCCATGCCTCCCGGGCCCGGACCCAGCAGGCAGGCGGGTTCGAGGAAGTGGAAGAGGTTGTCAGGAGTGCGATTCTCCTGGAAGATGATGACCACGTTCTTGATCTGCGGGGGAAATTGCGACCAGGCGATGGCCGGCGTCAAGACCAGCATGAATGCCATTGCTTTCAAATTCATCTTGTGACCTCCTGAAGATTCATTCGAATCGTGCCAAGCAGCGATGAAACGTTTCCGCCGCGCGCAAAGGGCGAAGGATGCCCGGGCGCATGACGCTGCCTTTTTCGTTTGTAGATTGGGCGGCGACGGGAATCAAATCGAGACGACCGGCAGTTGAGCAGTGGATAAAGGAGATTCAGGAATCGTGACCAAGTGGGCCGTATGTGAGGTTCGGCCTGCGGCGATTGTCAACGCAGATATCTTGCTCCGCCCATGTGATTCCGCGCAAGGGGTTTGCGGGAAATTATGCGACCGGCCGAAAACGGGGCGATCAGCTCAGCGGCGCCAGGTGCTTGGTGTTCTGGTAGGTATAGGTGACGCGGTGAATCACGGTGATGGTTGAGAGCACGGCAAGGATCCAAAGCACCGGCGCCATCACGCCCCAATGATTGAACAGCGCGCCCAGGATAATGAGCACGATGCGCTCGGGCCGCTCCATGAAGCCGACCTTGCACTGGCCGATGAGCGCCTCGGCGCGGGCGCGTGTGTAGCTGACCATGAGCGACGTGACCATGACGAACGCCACCAGCACCACGTAGCGAAACCGGTTGATGCGCCCGTAGTAAACCAGCAGGCCGAAGAACAGCACCACGTCGGAATAGCGGTCGATCACCGAATCGAAGAACGAGCCGAAGACCGTGACCTGGTTGGTGCGCCGCGCCACACGGCCGTCCACCATGTCGAAGATGCCGGCCCCGATGATGACCAGGCCGGCGTAGAGAAACATGCGTCCGGCGTTGGTGGAGTCGGCGTGGCCAAAGAAAAACGCGGCGACAATATTGATGACCAGGCCGAGAAAGGTAAGCACGTTGGGCGAGATGCGGGTGAGCGCCAGGCCGTAGACGATGCGGTCAAGCAGCCAACCGCAGGCGCGGCCAAATGCGCTGGTCCAGGTCATTGCCCGTTGTTCCTCGTTATTGCTCAGTGCCGGTTGGAGCAGGTTCATCCTCCGCATCGTCCTCGCCGCCCTCGTCGTGGATCGTGGTCAGCTTCAGGATTTCCAGCTCGCGCTTGCCGTTGGGTGTCACGATAGTCGCTGTGTCGCCCACGCGCTTGCCCACAATGCCGCGGCCGATGGGCGAAGTGGTGGAGATGAGCCCCTTGGTCACATCGGACTCTTCGCTGGTGACCAGCCGGTAGACGAGCTCCTCATCTTTGGTTGAGTCGTAGACCACCACCGTCGAGCCGAAGCCGGCCTTGTCCCGGGGAATGTTGGAAAGATTGACAAGCGAGAGCTCGGCCATGCGCTTCTTCAGCTGGCCCAGGCGCGCATTCACAAAGTCCTGCCGCTGCTTGGCCATGTGGTACTCGGCGTTCTCCGACAGGTCGCCCATGGCCACCGCTTTTTTGATCTCCGCGGGAAGCTCGTGGGCCAGCTCGTGTTCGAGGGCCTTGATCTCTTGAAGTAACTGCTTCTTGATGTGTTCGGGCATCGTGTTCCGTGGAGAGCGGGCGGGGCTCCTCGCTCGGCGAGAGGTGATACAGCCAGAACTTCCATTATACGCGGGGAGACGGCGCGGACGCGTCTCCAAGGTTCAGAGATCAGGGCAATCGCATGAACATCAATTGAGTCCGAAGAGATCAGGCGGTAATTGTCGGAGGTGGCGGCGATGAGCCTTCTGGCTTTGACACCGCCTTTTCGTTTGACCGGATCGAGGCGGATGAGATTCAGGGTGATGTGCTTGAGGACAGCCAGGTTGTGGGCGGCATGGTGGGTGGGGGCACGCATCTGGTCATCGTTGAACGTCACATCCATGACCCCGTGCAGGCGGTTTTCCACCGGCCAGTGAGAGCGAATTGCGTCTGCGATGGGTTGGGCATCGGCAGCCATGCTGCTGATGTACAGGCGAATCTCGGAGGTGGTCGCGTTGCCGATCCTGCGCTCGATTCCAGCACCGCGAAGCTGCGCAGGCCCTTCCACTGGCCAGGGTCGGTAGGACAGTCCAACTGCGCAAAAGCATAACAACGGCGGGTTTCGATGCGGCTATGATCCTTGTCCACCGTTCAACTCGGAATGCCGTATCAAATTAGCTACATCCTATTCATGCGATTGCCTTGCGTGCGCCGGGGCTTTGCTCTTCGAAATGCGGGTCGTGTCGTAACAAAGTGCGTTGGGACTTTACCGAACTGCGCTCGCCGCGCGTTCCTCGACTACACTGGAAGGCAATCATGCGCAGACTTGCCTGTTTCGCCTTCGCCGCCATCGCCGTCGGTGTTGCGTACGCCCAGCCAGCCGAAGTTCGCGCGCCGGAACAGGAGATCCGCGCCGCGCACGCCTATAACGCAGCGGTCGCGGCTGGCCCGCTTGCCCTTCGCGCATTTCTGGCCGGGTTTCCCAAAGGCGCCGACCTGCACGTGCATCTTTCCGGAGCAGTTTACGCGGAGAGCTTCATCCGCGCCGCCGGCGAAGACGGCCTGTGCGTCGACCCGGCCGCGCTTAAATTCGTCAAGCCACCCTGCGCGCCACCGCTGGTTCAGGCCGCCGACGTTCCCAAAAACCAGGACCTTTACGACAGGCTGGTCGACGCCTTTTCCATGCGCAGCTTTGTGCCCACTCCCGGCTTCAGCGGCCACGACCAGTTCTTTGCCACCTTTGCCCGCTTCGGCGGACTGGGCAAAAAGCACATCGGCGAATGGGTCGACGAGGTTGCCAGTCTCGCCGCCGCGCAAAACCAGCAGTATCTCGAGCTGATGGAAACGCCGCCCTTCGAGCACGCGGCCACAATCGCCCGCGAGATCGGCTGGAGCCCCGACCTGCCGCGGCTGCGCGAGGCGCTGCTGGCCCATGGCCTGCGCGACGAGGTCTTCGCCGGCACTGAAGATGTGCGGACCGCGGAGATCCTTCGCCGGCAACGGGAAAATTGCGATACAGCGCAGCCTGCGCCGCCATGCCGCGTCGAGATTCGGTACATCTATCAAATCCTGAGGGAAGAACCGCCGGAGATTGTTTTCGCGCAAACCCTGCTCGGCTTTGAGACCATCCAGGCCAGTATCGACGCGCACGCACACGGATTCGTCGGCATCAACTTCGTGCAGCCCGAAGACGGCTTCATCTCCATGCGCGATTACACGCTGCAGATGAAGATGCTCGACTACCTGCACTCCGTTTACCCCAAAGTGCACATCACGCTGCACGCTGGCGAGCTGGCGCCGGGCCTGGTGCCGCCCGAGGGCGTGCGCTTCCACATTCGCCAGGCAGTCGACCTGGGCCATGCCGAGCGCATCGGCCACGGGGTCGACGTGATGTATGAAGACGACGCGCCGGCACTGCTCAAAGAGCTGGCCCAAAAGCACGTCATGATCGAAATCAATCTCTCCTCAAACGAAGGCATTCTTGGCATCGAGGGCAACGAGCACCCTTTCCCTATCTATCGGGCCGCTCACGTCCCGGTCGCGCTCTCCACAGACGATGAGGGCGTGAGCCGGATCGATATCACGCACGAATATGTGCGCGCCGCGCTCGACTACCACCTCACCTACGCCGATCTAAAGCAACTGGCGCGCACCGGCATGGAACACGACTTCCTTTCCGGCGATAGCCTTTGGGCCGCGCGCGATGTCTTCACCTCGCCGGTCGCCGCGTGCAAGGGCCAGCCGCCAGGTACAGAGAAACCCTCCGCCGCCTGCAAATCATTTCTCGACGGCAGCGAGAAAGCCGCCGCGCAATGGGAACTCGAGCGCCGCCTCCGCGAGTTTGAAGCGAAATGGTGACTGTCGGCAAAATCGCGATGGCCTCGCCCATGACGGGATGTAACGATCGGCCGCGTGGATCCACTATGCTCCTGATTCGCGCACTCGAGATGATGCCGGTGTTCACACAACCGAGGAGTCTCGAAAAAATGCCGACTCCTCGCTCTGCAACGAAAGGCGCAAGCGCATGCCCCCAGGCCTCGACGCTCTCAAGCACATCGTTGTGCTAATGATGGAGAACCGCTCCTTCGACCACATGCTGGGGTCGCTGAAAGCGGTCAATCCGCAGATCGATGGCGTGGACGGGACGCAATCGAATCCCGATACGCAAGGGAACCAGGTCTTCGCGCAGCCGCTTGCGGAGTTCCAAAGCCAGCTCGATCCCGACCCCGACCACGCCTTTCCCGCCGTCGACATGCAAATCTTCAACGGCGACCAGAGCAATCCCCGCGTGGCCGGCATGCAAGGCTTCGTGAAGAACTACTTCCAGCAGCAGCAGGACGTGGCCCATTCGCAGAAGATCATGTACTACTTCTCGCAGGACAAGCTGCCCGTGCTCACCACGCTGGCGCTGAACTTCGCCGTCTTCGATCGCTGGTTTGCGTCCATTCCGGGGCCGACGATCAGCAATCGCGCCTTCGCGCATTACGGCACGTCCTTCGGCCAGGTAGGCATGAACATCTTTTATCCGCAGGGCAAGAGCATCTATGAGCGGTTGGAAGATGCGGGGCGCACAGCCAAGCTCTATTACTTCGATCAGGCCAGCTCGACCATGGAGGTCGTCAACCTGTTGCAGCACCAGCCGCAGCTCTTTGGGACATACGACCAGTTCCTGGCCGATTGCAAATCGGGCACTCTCTCGGACTACAGTTTCATCGAGCCGAACTATACCGATCACGATAATGACGACGGCGAGCAGATCGCCAGCGACCAGCACCCCGATCACAACGTGCAGGCTGGCGAGCTCTACATCGCCTCGGTCTACAACGCGATCCGCGAGAACGCCGGCCTTTGGCAAAGCACCGCGCTGCTGGTGGTCTATGACGAGCACGGCGGCATCTTCGATCATGTCCCGCCGCCGGCCTGCACGCCTGACGGCTACTCCGCCGGACCGGCCGCGACCGGGCTGAACTTTACCTTCAACTTCGATCGTCTCGGCGTCCGCGCTCCGGCCATCCTCATCTCACCCTGGGTGCCCAAGGGGACGGTCGTCGGCGCGGACCGCGTCTTCGAGCACGCATCGATTCCAGCCACAATCACGAATCAGTTCATCGGCAACTACACCGCAAGAACACCGCGCGAGCAGAATGCGCAGACATTTCTCGATCTGCTTTCGCTCGATGACCTGCGCACCGACAGCATCATCTTCAACACCGGTTCGTAAGGAGACGAATGCCATGGCGGACGATTCAAACGCTGGTGAAAAGATAGTCATCGCGGTGCCGCGCCCCGCGCCGGAATCATTCAACAGGGATCGCCCGATCTCCGACCTGATCAAGACGCAGTTGCAGCACATTCACCACGCTGAGAGTGCACGGCTTTTAAAGGCAAAGCGCGAGGGCCGCCGCCCCGAAGACATTCACACCGAGGCCGAGGCAGCGTCCTACATTACCGCGGTGACCAAGCTTCTTCACCCGCAAAAACGGAAAAGATCCAAGCCGCGGAAGAGCAGTTAGGAGACACGTGCAACAACTGCCAGTCATGATCGCTCTTCTGCTCGCGCCGCTAGGTACAGTCTGCGCCCAGGAGAGCCAGATGCACGCCGATTTTCGCGGCGAGGCCACGCGCTTCAAACAGAGCTGCGAAGATTTCTCGCTGAAATCCATCCCCGGCTGCGCCGAGCTTCTGTTCACTGACCATCCGCTTCACATTGCCGCGGGCAGCATCGCGCCGCAAAACGGTTTCGGCGCAGGCGGCGCGCTGGTCGGCCACTGGACCCCTAACGAGCTCTGGCGCACAAGCTGGGACACAGACGCCATCGCCTCTGACAATGGCTCATGGCGCGCCGGTTTCTATTTCAAGGCGATTCATACGCCGATCGAGAAGATCTCCGTCATCACCACCACCACGGGGCCGCCGGCCAAGTCGAAGCTCAGCGTCCATCCCTATACGGTTTTCAATGCCTACGCCCAATCGATCTCGCTTGACCAGTTGTTCTACTACGGACTCGGGCAGAACTCGCTCGAGGCACACCAAACTGTCTTCGGCATGCGCGAAACCATCGCCGGCGCCAGCGCGATTGTGCCTATCCGCAAGCTCCCCGGCGTTTCGCTGCTCGGCGAGGTCAACGGCCGCTTCGTCGATGTCCGCGAAAACCACCACGAATCGATCCCGTCGATCGAGCATTTTTTCAATGAGACGACCGCGCCCGGACTCGCAAACCAGCCTGCATTCGTCCAGCTCGGCGAAGGCGCGCGCATCGAGCCCGCACTTTTCAACGATCACCTGCAGCTCGACTACCTGGCGCAGTTTCAGCAGTTCGTGGCGCCTTCCGATTCGCACTACTCATTCCGCCGCTTCACCGCCGATCTCAATCACACCATTCCGCTCTATCGCAACTCCGGATCCTACGGCCCCAAGCCCACCAACGGTCCCGACGAGTGCGCTGTCGCCGTCGGCGCCACGAAATGCCCCTCCATTCAGCGCAATCGCTACGGCTCGATCGGCGTGGAGCTACTCATCATCGAATCCATCGCCTCCGCGGGCAGCGTTGTACCCTTCTACTTCCAGCCGACACTTGGCGGATCGGATATCGACGGCAACACCTGGCTGGGCAGTTACAACGACTACCGTTTTCGAGCGCCCAACGCCCTGTTACTGCGCGGAACCTTCGAGCATTCCATCTGGGGCCCCATCGGCCTCACCTTCACCGCCGATCAGGGAAAGGTCGCACTCGATCGCGGCGACATCGCCTTCAATCATCTCGCCCACAGCTTCTCCGGCGGACTCACCGTCCGCGCCGGAGGCCTACCGGCGCTGTCGCTCTCGTTCGCCTGGGCCGGCCCCGAGGGAGTTCATACCATCGCCCTCGTGAACAGCTCTCTTCTCGGCGGATCGACTCGGCCGTCGCTGTTTTGACCTGCCTGGAACCGATTTGCGCGAACCGCAACGCTACTGCGTCTCGAACGAATCTCCCTCGATTCCGCGCCCCATGATCTCCGTGTCTACCCATCCTGCCTTTCCGGTCCTGTTGTAAGTCGTCACCGTGGTTCCGACATTCCTGGCCATGAAGCAGAATCCCAAAAGCCCGGGCTTCTTGGCGTTGGCGTGTGCTTCCCAGGCCATGCCGCCGGATACAAGCGTGTAGGTGTAATCGGGATCGCTCTTGTTGGGATCGAACTTCAGGTGTTCGCCGCCCGTACCCGTCATCAGCTCATTCATGGTGCACGCTCGCTTTGCGTTGAGCTGGCAGTCGTGCTCGATCTGCTCCATCGCGCTCATAAACATCAGCGCGATCTGCTCCTCGCGCTTCAGTTGGATCGGCCCGTTGGCGTCTTCCGCTTCCACCTTGGCAGTGGTCGCGAATGGGCCGGTCGTCGGCGTTCCTGCAGCCGAAGATCCCGCACTCGCAGTCGATGAACCTCCGCCGGAGGATTCGCCCGCGGCATAGATCGCGGCCACATCCGGGGCGCGCAGCACCCGGTTCCACAACGCAACATCCTGAATGCCGCCCTGGAACCACCGCCCACCGAAGTAGGTGCTCGCGCCGATGGAAAATACCGCTGTCTTGCCCGCCTGGCCCCCGCCAGCGTCCTTCGCGGCCAGCTTTCCATCCCAATAAACTACCCGCGCCTTGCTGACCGTGTCCAAAGTCACGACGATCATGTGCCAATGGTTGACGAGCGATGCCTGCGGAGGCGCGTACCCGAGTCTGCCGCCTCCGGCCGTGAAAAACCTGAGCACATTGTCGGTTTCGAATTGCAGGTCGAGATCGTTGCCCACCTGCGACTCGCCCGCGACGTAGAGAATGCGGTTTGCCTTGGAAGGCAGCTCGGCGAGGTTGACCCAGGCCATGATGCTCGCGGCCGTGGTCACACCTCCGGCTTGCGTGGTCACGATCATCCCGCTCTTCCCGTCGAACTTCGCGTACTGACTCGTGCCTGCGGGCGCGCCTCCTGACGCGGTGGAAACCCCACCCTGCGACTTATAAGTTGTGCTGCCCACTTCACTCTTGCCGGAGGTCGAATCGAGCGTGTAATACGCAATGGGATGGGTGGAATCGACGGCACTCGCAAGATCCGCCTGGCCGGCGTGCAGCGGGGCGCAAGTCAATCCGGTGGACACAACAATGGCAACAATCGCAGCGCGGCTGCAACGGCGATCCTTCGGCATTTCAGGCACACCTTTCTTTCCCGAGCTCGCGATCGCCGGTGAACCACCGCCGGCAGGCGCCGATCATCCCCAACGAGACTTCCGTTCAGGCCGCTGGGATCAGCAAAGTGTATTGCATCGAGCCTGCGTTTTCAATTATCACGGTTGAAGAGAGCGATCGCCCCCGCACCCGCTCCAATGTGATCGAGGCATTATGGACAACGAGCGCATCCGCGAAATCTGCCTCAAGCTGCCGCATGTCGCGGAAACGGTGAACTGGGGCCATCACCTCGTCTACTGGGTTGCCGACCGCGATATCGGCGGCAAGATGTTCGCCATGACCGACCTCGACGGCACGGGGACCGGTGTCCTGTGGTTCCACTGCGGCGCCGAGCGCTTCCACGAGCTGCTCGAGCACGAAGGGATCATTGCGGCGCCCTATTTGGCCAAAGCGCATTGGGTCACCCTCGAACGCTGGGACGCGCTCAAGTCCAGAGAGATCGAAGACGAGCTCGGCCGCGCACATGCGCTCATCTACGAAAAGCTGCCCAAACGGACCAAAGCCGCGCTCGCCATGCCGGAGAAAGAGCGCGTCAAGTTGATCCGCGACCGCAAAAAGCTGATGGCCGAGCGGGAAAAAGCAAAGAAGAAATAGGCGCAGCGATCGACATTAGCACTGCTTTAATTCCACAGGCCCGCACCGCTCACCCCTGCTAGAATCTTTCTTTCCGGCCGGAGCGCATTCCTATCATTTCCAGACGCAGAAAGCCTCATTGTGCCTGACAATCCAAAGCAGAAATCCGTGACTTACGCCGACGCCGGCGTCGATATCGCCCGCGGCCACCGCGCCAAGGAGCGCATCAAGTACCTGGCGCAGAAGACCTTCAACCGCAACGTCATCGGCGGCATCGGAGGATTCGGCGCGCTGTTCCGGCTCGACCTGCAGCGCTTCAAGAACCCCATTCTGGTCAGTTCCGCCGACGGTGTGGGCACCAAGCTCAAGGTGGCCTTCGAGCTGGGCATGCACCACACGGTGGGCGCCGATCTTGTGAACCACTGCGTGAACGACATTGCCGTGCAGGGCGCGACTCCGTTGTTTTTCCTCGATTATCTGGCGTCGGGAATGCTGGACGCGGAAGTGGCCGAAACCGTGGTCAGCGGCCTGGCCGAAGCCTGCAAGGCCAACGGCTGCGCGCTCATCGGCGGCGAAACCGCGCAGATGCCCGGCTTCTACGCCGATGGCGAATACGACCTGGCCGGATTCATCGTTGGCGCGGTGGACCGCGAAAAAATGGTCACCGGCGCGGAGATCAAGCCCGGCGACGTGCTTATCGGCCTGCCCTCCACCGGCCTGCACACGAATGGTTACTCGCTGGCCCGCAAGCTGCTCTTTGAAACCGCCGGTTACAAGCCCACGCAATACGTCAGCGCCGTCAAAGACAAAATCGGCGCCTTGCTCATGCACACTCACCGCAGCTATCTCCATGTGATTCAAAAGCTGGTCGCGGCCGGCCTCACGACCGGCATGGCCCACATCACGGGCGGCGGAATCACCGAGAATCTGCCCCGCATCCTGCCCAAAGGCGCCATGGCGCAGGTTGAGCTGGGCTCCTGGCCGGTGCCGCCCATCTTCGAGCACCTGCGCGCCATCGGCCAGGTGGAACAGGACGAGATGCTGCGCACCTTCAACATGGGCATCGGCCTCATCGCGGCCGTTTCCGCAGCCAAATTCACGCGCGCCAAGGCCCTGCTCGAGCGCGCGGAGGAGAAGTTTTACGTTGTCGGTCGCATCGTAAAAGGCGAACGACGGGTACAGTACACATGAGTGAAGCCGGCGAACCGGTGCGCCTGGGGATCCTGCTCTCCGGCCGCGGATCGAATTTTGTCGCCATCGCCGAATCCATCCGCGAAGGCCGTCTCAAGGGCGTCGAGATCGCCGTCGTCATTTCGAATGTGGCCGCGGCCCCCGGCCTGGCAAAAGCCCGAGAGCGGGGCCTGCAAACCGCTGTTTTCGCCTCCAAAGGCCGATCGCGCGCCGAGCACGACGCCGACGTCATCGCCTGCCTGCGCACGCATCGCGTCGATCTGGTCTGCCTCGCCGGCTATATGCGCCTCCTGTCTCCGGAGTTCATCGCCGCGTTCCCCCACCGCATTCTCAACATCCATCCCTCGCTCCTACCGGCCTTTCCCGGCCTCGAAGCGCAACAACAGGCCTTCGACTACGGCGTTAAAATCGCCGGTTGCACTGTACATTTTGTCGATGAGCACCTCGACCACGGAGTCATTGTCGTTCAGCGGGCAATACCCGTCCTCGACTGCGACGACGCGCACTCTCTCGCCCAACGCATCCTCGCCGAGGAGCATATCGCCTATAGCGAAGCAATTGCGATGGCTGTGAGCGGCGAATACGAAATTCGCGGCCGGCGGTTCGTCAAAACCTGCGCTTACTGACCAGCTTTGGCGGCGCTTCTTTCTCCATCCTGGATACGAACACCCGGCGAAAATACCCCCCGGGGGGAGGGGTGTTCGTTGGGGTAATAAAGCAGGCGGATTTCCGACGAAGAGACCTATACGTCCTCTTGCCCTTGGTCGCAGTGCGCGGTCTTTACGGTGGTGAGAATGTCCGCAGCCGTTGGATCGCATTCCTCGCCGCATAAAGGATTGAGCTGGCCACCGGGATGAAGTCCCGGGCCTAAAGGCCCGCGAATCGATTCGATGCGTTCAGGGGCCTGAAGGCCCCTGAACCCTCCGAATAAAGCCGGATCTGAACGAGTTTGGCGGAATGCCGGAGCTAAGTTGATAATCCTTGCGACAGATTGCCGCCGGAAGAGAACCGCCGACACTGCGAATCCTGGCCATGATTTTATTGTGCGCCAAACGATCGTAATTATCTGCAATCGATTTCGTAATTATTTGCAAAGGATCTTTGAGGGGGCAGGGCCTTTCGAATTTCAGTTTCGCCAGGCCTGCCCTTGCTTCCTCGCAAACGGATCCCCGGCATCGCTCGCGCGGAACCATCCGCATAAATCCTGCGTATAGCCCACCATGCAATGCGTTGGTACATTAAGCTGGAGCGTGGTGGGGCTGGCGCCGCCGAGGCCGTCGCGGCGCACCCTGGAATCCATGCCCAAAGACGCCGGC
>JBAUBR010000093.1:0-6994 GCA_049676965.1 Occallatibacter sp. | reverse complement strand
CGCGCCAGGGAGCTGCCGGACTGGCTACCCGACCGCTGGAAAGCCGCACAGAAACCACGCTTGGCCGCCCTGCAAGGTCAAAACCCGCAATCTTGACCAGCCCTGTGGTTCACCTAACGCTCACCATTCTTCGCAGCTATTGACACTGGAATGCATAGGCTCCCAGAAATGTAACCGCATCATAAGCAAATTTGGGCAATGCAAACAAATCGGTTGCTCCACCGAGAATTGCCTTTGTCGCAACTCCGGCAAGGCCGCCATCCAGCGTGTATCCCCCAACCTCTGGCGCGGCTACGCCGGGTATCCCTGGATTCCACCCTCCTGTTACAAAGTTCGGAATGGGATTCTCATTTGACGTGACCAAATTAACCACTCCACTGAAGGCATTTCCAAGAAATGCTTTTACAACGGGATTATCAGGCGAGTCCCCGGACGTCATTGAAGCGATGCTCAGCTCATTGTCCGCTCTGTAGGAGGCACACTCCAAGTGACTCATCGGGCGGATCGACCCTGTATTTGGGGCATTATTCGGGGCAATACCAAATGCACCAGCGGCGAACGTCGTCGTACATCCATTCGTTTCCGTCGTACCGCTAAAGGGAATCCTCTTGCTTTTCAGTGTCCTTCGGTTCTCCCATGAACTTCTCGACAACAAGAAGAATCCAGAGGATCAGAACAAAATCCGCTGTGGCGATGCCAATATACACGAATACGGGAATCCACTTCGTGGTCCAAGGAACAAACAGAACCCACAGAACATGAAGAATTGCGATCAATGCCATAGTGACCCAGAACCACGTTTGCCTCCGCAGTTTCCATTTGAAACGGATCACTATGCCAATCATGCCAACAGTAATCGCCAAGGGCCACACCATTTCTAGCCTCCCATACAGAGCGAACAGAAAAGTAGTGGGCGCGCCAACAATAAAGATGAAGAGCTTCGTGCGCCAAGACAAACGTAACTTCTTGGCCTCTTGAATTTCACGCTTCAGTTCATTTATTTGGGACATTGATAAACCTTATATGCTGCTACTCCTGCGTCCCAAGCCATTGCTACAGGGGTTGTAAAGTCACTTAGAACAGGCACGAAATCTGCAGCCGTGATTCCTGCCGACACCCATGTAGTCCAATCACTCGAGCTGAAACCAGTAGCACTGTTCAAGAAACCTGTTGTTTCTGTGCCTGCCGTGAGCATATTTTTGCCAACGTTGTCAGCAACTTTGCCAACATATCCGGCCTGATGGCCCACGACTCTGGCAACTCCGCCAGCTTCTGGGAGGAATCCTAATGCATCAATGCCGACGTTCACGGCGCCCGTCTTGAGAGCGCCTGTTATGCATGTGTTCTGATACCAGGGCGTGCCGTTACTTGGGGCATTATTCGGGGCTGAAATCATTGCCGCGCACAACCCTAGAGGATCGATCAGGTTCGTGGGGTTGTCGTAGACGTACACGTAGAGGTCGTTTCCGCTGCCCAGCCTGCCCAACGGATCGGGCTCGACGTAGCGTCCTAAAGCTGGCAGGTAGTCGCGGAAGCCGTTGTGATTCCAGCCGCTCTCAACATCGAAGTACTGGCCCGGTAAGCGGAGGTTCTGCACAATCTCGCCGCTCACCGATGCTGTCGCCCCGAACGGTTCGTAGCTTGCCTGCCATTGAGTGTTCTGTTCGCTGTCGGTCGCCAGTTGCGGTGTTCCCAGCATGTCATCGTGCAAGATGTAGAGCTCGCCGCTGACGTTATTGAGAGTTGCGATCGGCCTGCCATTGAGATAGATGTAGTCGGCTTGGGCCACACCTGAAGCATTGGTTTCTTCGAGCAGCAGGCCATCCTGGCCGTATTGATAGATCTCCCCGTAGGAGACAGAGACCGTTTTGATCAAGCGCTGTCCGAAGCCGTCGTAGGTATAGCTTGCCAGTGCTCCACTCCCGGCGTTCACTGCCGAAAGTTGAGCACTCTGGTTGTAGCTGAGCGACGTAATGTATTGACTACCGGGCGTCTGGATGCCCGGATTCAGGCTCGCGATTCTGCCGTCGGCGGTGTAGCCGATCGCCTGCGTCGCGACGCCCCCCACGCTGATCGTCGCGAGCTGATCGCTACCTGTTCCATATCCGTAGCTCGTGGTCGTCGAGCCGAGCGCCTGAGTCAACTGATTACCGTCCCCATCATACGTGAAGCCAAAACTTCCGTAGCTCCCCGCCGCCTGGCTCAGGCGCTGGAGGCTGTCGTAGCTGAAGCTCTGGCTGTTCGTGGAGGTCACGGCATCGGTGGTCGTCTGCACATTGTTTGTGGGATAGTAGGCGTAACTCAGGTTCTCGAGAACGCGCGAAAGTCCACGCCGAACAGCGCCAAGATCAGTGACGTTGGTCAGCCGATAGTCCTGGTCGAACCCGCGCGTCTCTGAACTCCCGCTGCCATACCTGAATCCTGTGTCGGGACCGAACGGCTCATAGGCGACGCTGGCCGCAACAGGCGTGCTCGCGCCTCCGCTGGGCTGGACTGAGACGGTCGTGATCCGGCCCATCGTGTCGCGGGTATAGGTGACCGCGGTACCTGAGGGATACGTGATCGAGCCAATCCG
Organism: Occallatibacter sp.; assembly: GCA_049676965.1. GTDB lineage: Bacteria > Acidobacteriota > Terriglobia > Terriglobales > Acidobacteriaceae > Telmatobacter. Next base: position 4,419 of record JBAUBR010000093.1, on the reverse strand, counting down.
GTTGGCCGGATCGTAAATATATGAGGTTGTCAGGCCGGTCGCGCTTGTGGCGCGTGCGTCCGTGAGCAGGTTGCCCAACTGGTCATAGCTGCGGGAAAGGGTTCCGGCAGCATCGGAAACCGAAGTCAGCCTTCCGATACCGGACCCGTGCCCGCTTTGGTCATACGTATAAGCAACATTTTCCGCGCTATCGGCCGGGAAGGTCATCGTCAAAACCCGGTCCAGGGCATCGTAGGTGGACTGTGTGACCGCCCCGGTGGCCGCAACACGCTTGATTCTGTTGCCGGTATTGTCGTAGTAGTACACTGCGATCCCGGTGTTCGGGTTGCTTTCCTTAATCACGTCGCCGAATCCATCCCATTAGGTCACTGTAATGCTGATCGAAAGCGAGTGTTTCGGCAACGCCGTTGCCGTTGGTGAGTCCATTGTACGGCCCAAAGGTTCACAGGTAACGTTGGACACTATCGGTGTGTTCGTTCCGCCAGCCCGGAGCGTGGTGGTGCGCAACTTCTGGCTGACCAACACGAGGACGGCGCGCATGCGATTCAGCTTCTTTTCTTAATTCTTGCCTCCAATCCCGCGATCTCCCGCTGTAACTGCGCAATTCTCGCGCGTACCCAAATGTCCGGATCTTGCGACTGCGACTGTTTCATCAGAGGTCCCAAGAAGTCGCAAACCTGATCATGCCCGGCGATACGCGCCGAGGTAAAGGGAGAGTCGCCCTCGCTCATCGCGAACAGATTCGCTCCATTCTCGACGAGCAGTTTGACCATCTCAAGGTCGCCTATCATGCAAGCGACGTGCAGGGGTGTATATCCAAGATCCCCCGCCTTGTTCACATTAATACCTGCGGCAATGAGGGCTTCCGCCGCCTGTCCGTCCTTCCATCGAACAACCCGATGCAACGCGTTGTCTCCATCAGTGCTGGACACATTCACGTCAGAAAAATCGGCTTGTTCGGAAAACTCCAGTGAATCGCGTAGTTTCGCAAGAATGGATTTTACTCTGTCGTCCATATGTCGATCCTATCTTATTCGCATCGCTGATCCCGATGGTGGGGATTGGTAATGAATTCAGCACTATCCAATTAACGATAGGCAGATCCGGACTCCGTTTGACTTTTCAGAGATCTTTCTCTACTTACATTGTTTTGCGCAATTCCGGTTGTGCTCATCTTTGAGGTTTTGCAGCCGGTTGAACAAGTTCTGGATGTCTTCATCATGTCGATTCGGCTGCCACTTAGCATCCCGGGCCTGCATGAGCGCGATACACTTATTCGTATGGTCGATTAGTCGTGAAAGCTGCGCACATGGATCCATACTTTCGGGCAAAGATGGCGGCCTGCAGTATTCCTTGTAGGCATCATGCTCAGCCTGCCTCTGGTCCCATTTCACTTCATCCATATTGAGTGGTTGCGAATTAAACAAAAGGGTTAACAAGATCCAAAAAGGATTTACGGGTTCGGGTAACGGCTCTATAAAAGGCGGTGTACGAGGGACAAGAACCGGCCCTGGGGCAGGAGGCGTAGGATTGGGAACGGCTTGCTCCCCGAACGGATCGTCGAGATCAATAGGGTCATCTTCAGCATAGGTGTATAAATTATTTCCGCTACCAGCCCTCCCCAGTGGATCGGGTTCGATGTAGCGGCCGAGTCCGGGCGCGTAGTCGCGGAAGCCGTTGTGGTTCCAGCCGCTCTCAACATCGAAGTATTGGCCGGGCAAGCGGAGGTTCTGAGTAATCGTTCCGCTCACCGACGTCGTCGCCCCGAAAGGCTCGTAGCCTGCCTGCCATTGAATATTCTGGCTGCTATCCGACGCCAGTTGCGGAGTGCCGAGACGATCGTCGTGCAGCATGTAGACCGTCGAGCCATTGAGCACGGCGATCGGCCGACTATTGAGGTAGACGTAGTCGGCCTGCGCCACTCCCGAAGAGTTGGTCTCTTCCAGCATCGCTCCTACTATCGCAAGCCGGGAGCGCTGCTCGTCGGGCTTGAGAGGTCGCGTAAGGATATGTCTATCCCAGCGAACTTTACGGCTTGGAAGTCGATATGCTGACGGTTGCTTTTGTACGTCAGTTCAAGATGTGACTCGGCCAACCAATTCAGTCCCACAGCCGCATCACTCGATGTGTCCGATTCGTTGCCAACGCACAGTATCTCAATCGGTTTTTGTGAACCAGTGGTCCAGTTGAGATAGACGAAGGTCGCAGGAACGCCACTTATTCCGAAGCCTCCATTTGCAAACGCGCGTGCCGTTGCGATCATCTTTCCATCCGGGGACCGGGCTTCGGTGGACCAGATCGTCTGGGATTCGTTACAGCCGCTCGCGATACTACAGACCACCAAGACAAGAAGCAAGATTGTCTTGACTGTCCAAGAGGAACTGCCTGCCTCGTCCCGATTGATTATGCCCATGTCTTTTCCCTTCGGAAGTACCCTCGTCGGTTGGTATATATCTCCGGATGTCTTCTCTATGGTTGACAAGGAAAACTTCCCTGAAGAAACCCGGCAGTGATGTTCACGACATTGGCCACAGGAATCGACGGATAATTTCGGTCCATAGGACCATTGCTAGATCCATACTGAGCGCGACTAATGTCCGCATAAGCGTTCGCGGCAGACAGTGTCTGCGAAAGAGACAGTCCTGCATTCTCCATATAAACTCCGAACACGTAGTTCCCATAGGCCGCTCTCTGTAGCGATGTTCCGATCGCGTACGGCTGTGCATCTAGGTAGCCCCCGCGTGGAAATCCATATTTAACATCCAGAGCAAAGTTAATCAGGTTGCCATTCGCTGCTTGCCCCTGCGCCGCATAGGCGCTCGGAGTCATCGCACGGCCAGCATAGGCACAAGGATTCTTATAAACGCCAATGTTATTTGAGCATAACCCGAGCAAATCGACGAAGTCGATGGGATTGTCGCCGGCGTACACGTACAAGTTGTTCCCGCTGCCCAGTCTGCCCAGCGGATCGGGCTCAATATAGCGGCCCAGTTCGGGCACGTAGTCGCGGAAGCCGTTGTGATTCCAGCCGCTCATCGTCTAAGACAACCGGAAACAGCGTTCCCTGGCTGCGACCTTCCCCCTGGATATAGCCCATAAAAACGATGCCCTCGCCCACGCAAGGGCATCTTCCCATTTCGTTAACTTCTTTTCACTCTATTCGCTCAAATGCGACCCAGTTTCGTAACACCCTCCGAAGAGCGGCCTGCGGCTGGTTATGCTTCTTCGTCATCCGAATCGTTTTTCGAAAAGACTTTTTGAGCCAGGCTGATAGCACCGGATATGAGCAGAAAATCCGCGATTGCAAGTGGCAACGAATAGGCGATAGTGGGGACTTTGCTCTGCGGCCAGTGAACAAGGAACAAAAATGGGATGTGAAGGAGCAGGACGAAAGCGATAGTCCCCCAGAACCAGGCGTACCTCCTCAGCTTCCAGCGGAGCCTGACGGCGATCATAACCAGCCCTAAAACAAGCATTACATTGAAGCCCAACTCTGCTTTGCCCAGAAAAACAAAGACAAAGAACACGGGCAGCAGCATGACCCCGATGATAGTGCCCGACCAGTCGGTGGGACTTTTCTCTTTGGGTGCTTCGGAATCAAACATGCCCGCTCCCATTAGTGGCCTGCCATGCATGATTGATACGCCTTGTAGGCTTGATAACCGTCCCACCCTAGCGTGGCTACGGACACAAAATTGCCTACGATAGGAATCGCCTTGGTTCCAGCTAAGGACACATCTGCCAGCGCAAGTCCGATACCCGCTCCTGCCGAAGCTGAGCCAACGAGAGAATCTGTCGCCTCTCCAGGCCCAGCCGTCACGCCTCCATAAGCCCCGTATAACCCGGACCCAACCGCAAAAGCTGGACTTGTGATTACGTGATCTACTGCGATCCCGGCACGAACGATTCCAGCACCAGCCGAAACCCCATTGCCAAAGACTGGAATAGCTCCAAGAACATCAAGCCCTATTGAAACCCCCTTCGCTTTTGCCGCCACCCCCAGACAATGACTTACGGTCGGTGCGTTATTTGGGGCCGAATTCATCCCCGCGCACAGCCCCAGAGGATCGATGAGGTTCGCAGGATTGTCGTAGACGTAAGCGTACAGGTTGTTGCCGCTGCCGAGCCTGCCCAGCGGATCGGGCTCGGCATAACGTCCTAAAGCAGGCAAGTAGTCTCGGAAGCCGTTGTGGTTCCAGCCGCTCTCAACATCGAAGTACTGCCCCGGGAAGCGCAAATTCTGCGTAATCGTCCCGCTGACCGAAGTCGTCTGCCCGAACGGCTCGTAGCTGGCCTGCCATTGAGTGTTCTGTTCGTTGTCCGTCGCCGACTGCGGAGTGCCCAACAGGTCATCCTGCAGGAAGTAGAGCGCTGAGCCGTTCAGCACAGCCACGGGCCTGCCATTGAGATAGATGTAGT
>JBAUBR010000092.1:0-4849 GCA_049676965.1 Occallatibacter sp. | reverse complement strand
CGGCCTTCTTCCATCAGCAACGTCAGATAGCGTTCTCGTTCTTTTGCATATGGACCGTTGCGGTGGCGGCTGAGATTAGATCGACGAAATAGAATTCTCTCGAACATGGTGAATCTCCTCTGAAAGTTGTGATTCACCAAGTATCGAGCTCAGTTATGTTGCGAGCAAAATGCCACCAGATCAATAGGAGACCTTATGGTCGCCTTCTACACAACATAACTTCAAAAGCAACATAACTCCCGGTAATCCACTCCGAAGCGAACGAACTCCGGAGTGTGGGTTATGGCGGTGTCCCGCGCCGCCGCGTCGCGCATGGCCATCACGCGCATCTCAGTTGGCATCCGGTCGAGATACGCGATTCCTCTCCCTACCGAGGTGTCGCTCAAGACTCTGCCCAGGGCGGTAGCAATGGCGATTTGCGCGGAAGGCTCCGTGGGAAGCGGCGCCGTCGTGGGGTTCAAAAGGATTTCGTCGATCGAAGGCAATTGGCGAAACAGCCGAATGAAAGCGACAAGTTCCGAAGCCGCTGCCGGCCCCACCGTTCCATCCAGGAGCTGTGCCTCAAACTCGCTGGCCCCAGAGAGAAACTGCGTCTTCTGACGACGGGCGATACCGCAAAGCACCTGTGAAGCCATCTCCCAGGAACGCGGAGTGGGCCAAGCGTTAGCGTCTGAGGTCGCGTCCGCCGTATGCAGAAGGTCCGGCTTGAAGCGGAGGAAGGCGATGATCTCAGGCCGGACCTGAGCCTTGACCGCCCACCGGCACCAGTCATCGAGATCCGGTTCAAGATCGAGATGCACGAACCGGTTGCGCAACGGCCGCGGCATTGCGAAATGGACGCCGCGTTCCGATGCTGGATTGCCGGCGGCGATCACAACCCAGCCATCGGGCAGCACATATTCGCCGAGCCGGCGATCAAGCACCAACTGATAGCAGCCAGCCTGGGTCATCTGTGGGGCAGAAGTCAGCTCATCGAGAAATAGGATGCCTTTGCCTGTGGTCGGGAGAAACTTGGGTGGAACCCATTCGGTCTGGTCTTCGGCGATCCGCGGCAGACCCCGAAGATCAACCGGGTCAAGTTGCACGGCCCGTACGTCGAGAAAGTCATAGTCTAGATCGTTGGCGACCTGGGAGACGATCTGCGACTTTCCGACGCCGCACGCGCCCCAGATGTGCAGGGGCACACGTTCGCCGATCAGCGCGTGAAGCGCCTCATAAAGTTTTGATGGTTTCATGGAGTATCCTCGATTGGTTGGAAATGTGCCGGAGTGAACTTCTAGTCAAATACGATATCGGGCTGGAATTTGGTGAGCTTCCGGATTGGACGGTCCACCCGGAACGCGCAATTTGAACCCCAGATGGGCTAGATGAGCGCCTCGGGATCGTCAACCCAGGATCATGCCTGGGCAGATCGGCGAACACTGGCCGACTAGTCAGGACTATTCTGCCGTCGATGAGCGCATTGGCGATTATGCGTTCATTGATACCCCCGGAGGACTGGCAGGACCGAAGCCGGTTTGCACTAGTTCGTTTCCCGAGTGGATCGACCCAGCATGATAGGTAGAATGGTGCTCATGATCAAGATCCACAGAGATGGTAAGGGGCAGCCCTATATCCAGTGGGAGCAGGCCCCCGGCGGTTGGAAGCGAGCTTGGATTCAAACGAAAGATGGTGAGGGTGACTGGGCTAGTACCAAGCGCTATCTCAACGTCGTCCGCACGGCCAGTGCGGACGGTGGTCCGAGCGGAAACGCTACAGATTTCCCCATCTTTTCTGACCTGCCCGACGAGCAGATACTAGAAGCGTTCGTCGCTGCGGTCTGTGCCGTGACAGGCTGCAAGATTCCCTAGAACAAAGCTAGTTCCTCGATTTGACCCACGTCAGAAGCGGCTTGATCTCATCCGCTGGAGCTGCGGTATTGGCATATGTCTGCAACTCCACTGCAACCCGTCGAATCACCTCGATGGCAAATTGCTCCATGCCTGGTCGATCCATCCCGATTCTTGGACTCAGAGTGGACGATGTGCCATGAAGGACACGGGAGCGATCCTGCACAATGCTTTTCGCGAACTGTTTGGCGGTCGTTGTCGATTCTGGTGTCAGCGTGTCACTCGGGTTCAGGTTATAGAACGCGGAAAGGATCAATTCAATGCGAGCTTCGCTTCCGGATGAGCTTTCAGCGCGCGCCAGCACTTCCAATGCCGTCTCTAGTTTGGCAAATGCGATGGCATCACTTCTCTCAGCCAATGCTTCATGAAGCCAGTAGGCTGCGTCACACCAAGCCCGCTCAAGTTTTGGGAATCTGACTTGCCCTGTTGCGAACGATGTGACGCATTTTCCCACCGCGTCGATCACTACGGCGGCCTTCTGAAGCGCTTCTGTCAATACTCCAGGGCCTATAGGCAGCCCAGCATCTAGATTCGAATAGCTGACGGCATAGGAGCTACCAGACCGTGAGATTGTCTGGGCTTGTGCTTCTCCGCGACGAACATCAAGTCTGCTCATTCTTCGAGTGTCCCAGAATAACGGGAGAGCGAGTTGCAGACCTGTGATGGCTAGGTCGGCCGCCAGCGCGCCAATCTCTTGGCCCCTTTCCTGATCACAAAGTTCAACAGAGACGCATGCGAGCCAGTGTGCACGCGACGTCTTCATTGAGGCTAAGACATCGTCAAATGCCCCTCGAGGAATCAGGTCATCGAGGGAGGGATAGAATTCGCTCCGCGCGACGTCATCCATGTGAATGAAAAGGACTGGTCCGATAGAAAACCGTTCTGACTTCCACGGAGAAATTGCACAAGGGACGAAAACCTGACGAGACGCAGCGCACTGACTGAACCATCCCTCTAAGTGCGTGTGCAAAGTCTCGACCGTGTCAGCATTCATGGAATCCGCATCGCTTCCCAAGTAGGCGGCCAATACATTCAGAAGCTCGGAACGAACTCTCGTAGACGTCGCGCCTCGTTCCATCCCCGAAGAGCGCGTGACGAGCGATTCAAGGAGGTCGTCGAAGGCATCGGTTGCAATTCGGCTTAGTACGATGACGCGGTCGCCAACAGGATGTGCCAGGGCCATGCGTTCAGCGCGTAGGTACTCATGAGTTATTTGATCAGGACGTATGGCGCGCGCCTCCATACCGCGAGCAATCGCACGGAGAAGGCCAAGTTCCTTACTATAGTTCTGTGCCACGGGATCCTTTCAAATGACAGTACGTTGATTTTCGTGGACGAGCTGTTCTCCGCTAAGTATATATTTTTCGGGAGTTACCAGACGAGTCCAGAGCGGTTTACCCCCGATTTGGTGGATCGATCGAGATTAACTGTGAGGGTCGAACGATGAAACTCGAAGCACTACTTTGGGACCGATGACTGGGCCGCCCGGCCGCAGTGATTGGATCTACTCGACGCGTACTCGGCCCTACGCCTTGTCCCGCTCGAACTCAGCAGCGAAATGAGCGCGAGCCTTGATGTGAATGTATGTATCGAAAGCGAGCTTGGCACGTATGGCGTGTTCGAGAGTCACGGGCTGCGTTAAATTGTGCCGGTCGACCTCGCCGGCGATTCGGTCAAGGTCCATTACCATTGCCACGAACTCGTCCTGGCCTTCCTTCTCTGGGACCATTGCCTTGTGGACGCTATCGAACGTTTTCGGATCGCCATCCCAATCGCCGTAAGACTGCATAGCCATCTTTAAGCATTCCATAAAGTCGTGAACGAGGTGATGCTCGAACTGGAAGAACAGATCGTTTTTTGCCATTAGACCGAGCACACCGAAATACCTATGGTAGATGGGCATGTGCTTTTTCAGGTTGTGCACGATGAATGAAAATATCAGCCCCAGATTCTGCCCGAGCACGTCTTGCTTCAAAGCTTGCTGTGGCCAGACAATCTTCAATTCCGGCACGCGGTCGATCAGCACTGCTTCAACTCCCATTGCAATTGAAATAGCGACTCCAGCGAGCCAGCGAAATCGGCATCAATCGCCACCCACTTCGAGCGCTGGGTCTCGGGATTGATCGCATATAGGCTGACGGTGATGTCGCCGTTGAGGTGCATCCGTACCACGCCCTCGTCCAGCGGTTTGGGCTCCTTGGTCTTCCAATCCCTTGCTGGGTAATAGGGAACGGAGCCGTTCGGCAGGGGCCGCTCAGCCTGAACTGCGTAGGCCCGCCGGTTCACGAACAGTCGCATGAAGCTGTTTGCCGCTTCCCGGCCTACACAGAATTTGGCATACATGGCGTCCCGCCTCCTTCATCCGCTGTGTGGTTGTATCTCGGCTTCGGAACTCGGTCAAATCTCCGGAAAGCGGCGAGCAAAGCACGCCCAACCTGTGCGTTTGCTCGCGAATTCCGGTTATCCGGTCCTGCGTAGTCGTTAGAGCCCGCGCACGCTGAGAAACAACATGCACGAGAACCGGGAGATCTCCAGTGCGCCTTCGTCAGTTGATGAAGGCCGGTCCGCGAAGGCCTCAGGCCGAACGGCGGACGTGCACGTGCTGGAGAAGTCGGACTGTGCCGTAGTACCTGTGAACCTGCCGAACAAAGCAGCAATAGCTGCAGCGGAGGTGGGGGAGGGAAGGGCGCAGATGAAGGAGAACATCGGTCAGCCACGCATGCCCCCGACACAGAGCGGGAACCATATGTCCCAGGGGCTGGACGGTGTGCGAAAAGCAGCAAGGGAAAGGAAACAGGAACGGTTTACTTCCTTGCTCCACCACGTGACAACGTCGCTGTTGCGCGATAGCTTCTACGCTCTCAAGCGTCAGGCTTCGCCGGGAGTCGATGGTGTCCGGTGGCAGGAGTACGAATCTGGACTGGAAGGTCGTCTCGTTGATCTTCACAGCCGGGTTCACC
>JBAUBR010000091.1:0-6338 GCA_049676965.1 Occallatibacter sp. | reverse complement strand
AGATCACCGCGTCAGTCCCGCCAGCGACTTACTTCAAACGACCCTATCGAAACTGCCCCGCAAAAGATCCTGCGACAAGCCACACTTGTTGCGACGGGGCAGTCCCGATAGGGACCTAACGTTTTTGGGGACTTATCCTCTGGAACTCGCTGTGGGGTGAATTCATCAGCATCCCGAAGGAGGTCATGGGGATGGCAACAACTTGTGAAGACAAGTCTCGAGCAGCGCCAAAGGTCATTCGGAGTGGAGTGTAGCGATCGGATCGAGGCGCATGGCGCGCAGCGCAGGGACGTAACTGGCGGCGATGGCGACGGCGGTGAGCACGGCGGTTACGCCGGCGAAGGTGGAGAGATCGTAGGGCGAGACGCCGTAAAGCAGGCCGGACATGAGACGCGAAACAATAAGCGCGCCCACCAGGCCTACGCCGGCGCCGGCGGCGGCCAGAGTGAGGCCCTGGCGTAAAACCATCTTGAGAATGTTGCGCCGTTGCGCGCCCAGCGCGAGGCGAATGGCGATCTCGCGCGATTGCTCATTGACCAGGAAGGAGATGGTGCCGTAGATTCCCAGGCTCGCGAGCAGCAGGGCAGTTGCGGCGAACAGCGCCACCATTTCCAAGGAGAACCGCCGCACGGAAAGCGAAGAGGAGAGAACGTCGTCCAAGGTCTCCGCGCGGAAGACGGGAAGCTCCGCATCGACGGCCTGGATTTGTGTGCGCACCTGCGCGGCGATGGCGGCGGGATCGACCTGTCCGCGCAGGTAGAACGCAAGAAACTTGGCGGGGCGCTGGTAAATGTCGAGGTACATCTGCGGAATGCCGGCGTCCGCGAGCGATTCTGTGCGTGCATCGGCAATGACGCCGACGATGGTGGTCCAGTCCGGCCTGGCACGGCCCAAACGGCCCAACAAACGGACTCGCTTGCCGACCGGATCCTGGTTGGGCCACCAGGTGCTGGCAGCGGCCTGGTTGATGACTGCGATCAAGGGCGTAGCTTCAACGTCCTGGTCGACGAAGAGGCGTCCACGCAAGAGAGTCATGCCCAGCAGGTGGAAGTATTCGGGCGAGACGGTCAATGTATCGATTAGCGGAGGCTGGCTGCTTCGCACTTCCTGGCCTTCGCGAACCAATGGAATCGTTCTGCGATCGTTCTGGCTATGGCCAAGGGGAACGGCCCCCCAATCACCGACGGCGGTTTCTTCCACGCCCGGAATCGTCCGGTTGCGGCGCAGAACTTCGCGCAGCAACACGGCTTCCTGCGTGGCGGTGTGGTAAATGTCGGTTTTGGGATCGTTAGGATTCGGCAGCGAGGTCTCGACTGCCACGACTCGAGTGGGATTGAAGCCGGGTTGCACCTTGAACAGATCCCAGAAGCTACGCAGCAGAAGGCCGGCGGCGACCATCAGCACGAGGGACAGGGCTAATTCACCAATCACCAGAACGTGGCGCAAGCCCGAGCGCCGCCGGGAACCGTTGGAGCCACGACCTTCCTGCCGAAGCGTCTCCGTCAAATTAAGGCGGCTTGTCAGCCACGCGGGGGCCAGCCCGAAGATGGTTCCGGCGGCGACGGAGACGACGATGGCGAACGCCAGCACGCCCCAGCTGATGGATATGTCATTGAGGCGCGGCAGGCTTTCGGGAATAAATTGCAGCAGGAACTTCCGGGCGCAAAAGAGAACCGCGAAACCGGTGATGCCGCCAAGCACGAAGAGCAGCAAGCTCTCGGTGAGGAGCTGACGAATGATGCGCGTTCTGGCGGCTCCCAATGCCTGGCGAACCGCCATCTCGCGTCCTCGCGCGCTGGCGCGGGCAAGCAGCAGATTGGCGACGTTGACGCAGCTGATGAGCAGCACCAGGCCCACCGCGCCGAAAAGCAGAATGAGGGACTGGCGAACGTTGCCGACAAGAGTCTCGGCCAGGGGAGTGAGGTGGAGAGTCCACGCGCCTTGCGACGGATAATCCGCCGGATATTGCTTCTTCAACGATGCAACCAGGGCATCGAGGCGCCCCTGCGCGGCCTCAGGCGAGAGACCGGGCTGAAGGCGCGCGATGGTCTCGAAGGGGAAACGCGTGCCGCGCATCGGCGGCGGGGCGGGGTCGCCGTAAAATCCGGCCGCCGCCCACAAATCGGTACTGCGCTCCCCGCTGGTTCGGCCCTGGTCGCGAAAGCTGGCGGGCATGACGCCGACAACTTGATAGACATCGTTGTCAAGGCGCAGACTCTTGCCGAGAATGTGCGGGTCGGCGCCAAATGCGCGTTTCCAGAGCCCATCGCTGATGACGACTTCCATGTTGAAGCCGGGAGTGGAATCGTGCGGATCGAAGGTGCGGCCCAACGCTGCGTCCACGCCGAGCACCGCGAAGTAGCCCGGTGAGACCGACTTTGAGACGATGCTCGTGGGCTGGGTGCTGCCGGTAAGATTGTTGGTGCCGAAAAAGCAGAGGGACACATATTGGAAGATTCCCGCGTTCTGCAGGTCTCTCAACTCAGGGATGGAGATGCCGATGTCGTGCGCGCCCACGCCGGGAAGGTTGGCTTCAACTCGCACCAGTTCGTCGGGGTGGGGGTAGGGCAAAGGATGCAGCAGGGTTGCGTCGATGACGCTGAAGATGGCGGTGGTGGCTCCGATGCCGAGGGCCATGGTGGCGATGGCAATCAGGGAGAATCCGGGAGACCGGTGCAGCATGCGAAACGCATAGCGGATATCGAACAGAAGATTCTCAGCAAGCGGAAGACTCTGCTCGGCGTTGTGTTGCTCGCGTATGGCCTGGGCCGCACCAAACTTCAGCACCGCCTGGCGGCGCGCCTCGGCCGGCCCCATGCCGGCGCGGAGATTCTCCTCGGTTTGCAGGGCGATATGCTCGGCCATTTCTTCGCGGAGGCGCTGGTCGGCGCGCCGATTCTTCGCAAAATTCGCCAATCGCGCCAGAAACCGCCTCAGAAACCTCATTTGAAGTCCTCCGTTTTTACCTCAATCCGCGGCGCACCAACGGCTCCGCAAAACTACTCGTACCTCAGCGCGATCATCGGGTTGACACGCATTGCCCGCCGCGCCGGAAGGTAACAGGCAAGCAGAGCGATACCGATCAGAAGAATGGCGACTCCCATAAACGTTACAGGATCGGTCGGCCTCACACCATAAAGCAGCCCTGCCATCAAGTGCGACACAATCAGCGCGCCGACCAATCCCACGGCGGCGCCGGCAATGGCAAGCTCCAATCCCTGGCGCAGAATCATTTTCAGAATCTTCGTCCTTGTTGCTCCCAGCGCGAGGCGAATGCCAATCTCGTGGGTGCGCTCGTTGACCAGATACGAAATCGTTCCATAGATTCCAAGTCCCGCGAGCAGCAACGCCGTCAAAGCGAATAGCAAGACCATTTCCATCGAGAATCGCCTTTGCGACAGGGATCCCGACACAACGCCCGGTAGAGTCATTGCTCCAAAGACAGGAAGCTCAGGGTTGATGGACTGCACCGCCACGCGCGCCTCATCTGGGATTCGAGCCGGGTCCAACCGCCCGCGCAGGAAGAGAACAAGTTCATCATCCGTTCTTTGAAACAAGCATTCGTAAATCTGCGGAACATCCGCTTCCTCGAGCGATTCGGTGCGCGCATCGGCGATGACACCAACCACCGTAGTCCAGGAAGTGGCTGCACTGAGACCGCTGAGTTTGACGCGCCTGCCTACGGGATTGTCGTTGGGCCACCAGGTTCGCGCAAATGCGTCGTTGACGATTGCGACCCGGGGCGCATTCTCGTTGTCCTGGTCAGTGAATAAACGGCCGTGGAGCAGCGGGATACCGAGCAGGTGGAAATATCCCGGGCTTACGGTCGATGCTTCGACCAAAGGAGGGCCGCTGCCGCGAGGGTCGCGTCCTTCGAGGTTGAGCTGGTTCAGATTTCGGCTATGATTCAACGGCACTGAGTCGATGCTTCCGACGGCTGCCTCTTCGACTCCGGGCAGCGTCCGGCCCCCGCGCAGCATCTCGCGCACGAGCACTGCCTCCTGGGCAGCGGTTCCATAAATATCGGTTTTGGGATCGTTGGGCACGGGCAGCCTGGTGCGCACAGCCATCACATTCTGCGGATTGAACCCCAACCCCGCGTTGAACACGTCCCAGAAACTACGCAGCAGAAGCCCCGCCGCGATCATCAGCACCAGGGAGAGCGCAAATTCCGTCACCACCAGCACGCGCCGCGTGCGCGCCTGCTCGCCCGATCCGGTTGTGCCGCGCCCTTCCGCCTTGAGCTTGTCAGTGAGGTTAAGCCGGCTCGCCTGCAGAGCGGGAGCCAGGCCGAATAGGATGCCTGCAACCACTGAGAGAAAGAGCGCAAACAGCAGGACGCTCCAACTGATGGATATGTCGTTGAGCCGCGGCAGGCTGTCCGGCACCATGCGCAGCAACAGCCCCTTGGTTGCGAACAGAATGGCTATACCCGCCAAGCCGCCGAGCAACGAAAGGAGAAGGCTCTCGGTGAGCAGTTGCCGCACCAGGCGGGATCTTGCCGCTCCCAGCGCCTGGCGAACGGCGACCTCGCGTCCCCTGGCGCTCGCGCGCGCCAGCAGGAGATTCGCGACGTTCACATATCCGATCAGCAAAACCAATCCCACCGCGCCCAGCAGCAGCAGCAGGGACTGGCGAACATTTCCGACCACGCTCTCCTTCAGCGGTACCAGCCGGACCCTCCACGCACTTTGGATCGGATAGTCGGCGGGATATTGTTTTTGCAGGGATGCAACAAGCGCGTCCAACCGGCTCTGTGCGGCGGCCAGTGTCATGCCTGGAGCGATGCGCGCGATGGCTCCCGGAGCAAACCGTAAGTTGCGCACTGGCGGGGGGAAAGGAACGCCCGAGAAGCCTGCTGCCGCCCACAAATCAGTGTTCCTTTCCTCCGTTGTTCTTCCCTCATCGCGAAAACCGGGAGGCATGACGCCGATGACATGGTAGGCGTCGTTGTCGAGTCGCAAACTCTTGCCCAGAATATGCGGGTCGCCGCCAAACGCCCGCTTCCACAGCCCATCGCTGATGACCACTTCGAGGGTGAATCCGGGGGTTTCATCATGGGGATCGAAGGTGCGGCCCAACTGCGGATTCACACCCAGCAATGCGAAATAATTTGGCGCAACCATCTTGAGAGCGGTGCGCAAAGGCTGGGACGATCCGGTCAGGTTCCCTGATGTGCTCCAGTCACCCGAGGCGTATTGGAAAATTCCCGAACGCTGAAAGTCCTTCAACTCCGGTACCGACAGACCAGCATCCAGCGCACCTACGCCTGGAAGATCGTCCTCGATGCGCACCAACTGGTCCGGCTTCGGATAGGACAAGGAATGCAGGAGCGTCGCGTCGACCACGCTGAAGATCGCCGTCGTGGCGCCGATGCCCAGGGCCATGGTCAGAATCGCGGCAGCGGCGAAGCCGGGGGACCGGGCAAGCATGCGGAGAGCGTAGCGCGCGTCCTGAACCAGAATCTCGACGAATGGCAGCCCCTGCTCATCGTGAAATGCTTCCCTGATCGCCTGCACCGCGCCAAATTTCAGCACGGCCTGACGGCGCGCCTCGGCAGGCGGCATGCCGGCGCGCAAATTCTCTTCAGTCTGCAAGGCAACATGTTCGGCCATCTCCTCACGGAGGCGCTGGTCGGCGCGCCTTCCGGCGGTGAAGTTCGAGAGCCGAATGAAAAAGCGGCGCAGGAATCTCATGGCAGGTCCTCGGCTTTGACCTCAAAGAATCGCGCGATGATGGCCGCGGTCTGCTTCCAATCGCGGGTCTCGGCGTGCAGCTGCTTTCGGCCGGTTGCGGTAAGCCGATAGAAGCGGGCAGGGCGGTTATTCTCCGATGCGCCCCATTGCGAAACGATGGAGCCCTCATGCTCAAGCTTGAGCAGCAGGGGATAGAGCGTGCCCTGGTTGAGAGCCAGAAGGTCTCCGCTGATCTGCTCAATGCGCCGGGCGATGCCATAGCCGTGCTGCGGGCCCAGCACATCGAGGGTTTTGAGGACCATGAGCGCAAGCGTTCCTTGCAATACGTCCGGCTTTTCTTTCATCGGGAGACCCACCTTTAGGTTTCCAACAGGAATAATGTCATGATTCCTTTTGGAAAGCAACAGGAGATTTTGCGCGGTCTTTCGGCGTCAAGTCCAGAAGATCTGTCAGGAAACTACCGGGAGACTGTTGATTGAAGACGGCGTAGTTGTGATTTCTAATGAAAAGCCGGCTACAGCGGTTCCACAATTGCTGTATCCCGAATCCACTACCTTCAAGTGGCTTTTTCCTCAAGAAAAAGCCACCTTTCACGACGCCAAACAGGACACGTGAATTGTGGAACCGCTCTAGAGTCCAGCG
>JBAUBR010000090.1:0-5960 GCA_049676965.1 Occallatibacter sp. | reverse complement strand
GGCGGACGCCCCGCTTTTTTGCCGCTCGCTCCCTGAAAGAGCGAGGCAAAAGTGCCGATAAATTGCCTGTTCAGGCAGAGGAAATATATGAGTTCCATTTCGGCATTGGATTCGCTGCTCGGTTCGGGATCATCCTCGGGCGTCGACATCAGTCAGATTCTCGAAGCGGCTCTGGGAGCCTCGTCGCCCGGAATCGACGTGACTGCCGCTGTCAACTCCGCGGTCACGGCCGCCGAAGCTCCGGAACAGCAGTGGGAGACTCAGGAATCCACGCTGCAGAGCCAGATCAGCGCGCTCGACCAGATCCAGACCGATGCAACCAACCTCGACAACGACGTGCAGGCGCTGAACAGCGTAACCGGGCCGTTGTCGGCAATGACGGTGAATTCGTCGAATTCGGATGTCGTGACTGCCTCTGCTGCATCGGGCAGCACGCAGGGAAACGATGAGGTGGTGGTGAACAGCCTCGCCACCACGGCCTCGTGGACCTCGGGAACATTCGCCACGAGCTCGACCGACTTGCCCGCGGGCAGCTTCACCATCTCTACCGGAAGCGGCGCCACGGCGACGATTACGACGGATGGGACCGAGTCGCTTTCCGACGTGGTGAACGAAATCAACAACGACAACCTGGGCCTGAGTGCCAGCGTGATAACAGACGCCACCGGATCGCGGCTGGCCATTGTCGCCGATACCACCGGGAGCGCGGCTAACTTCACCGTCAGCGGCTCGGCGGGGTACGGTTTTACGCAGGCAGTTACCGGCGCCAACGCTTCCCTCACCGTCAACGGCATCGATATCTCGAGCGCGTCGAACACGGTCACGGGCGTCATCCCGGGGGTGACGCTCAGCCTGTTGAGCGCCGATCCCGGAACGGAGGTAAGCCTCTCCGTTACGCCCGATGTTTCGCAGGCGGAGAGCGCCATCAACCAGTTCGTGACCGACTACAACACCATCGTCACCGACCTCAACACGCAATACACCGACACCGGCTCAGGCGAAGGGCCGCTGGCCAGCGATTCCACGGTACGGAACCTGCAAAGCGACGTGCTGAGCGCACTGGACTACACCTACACGCCAGCCTCCGGGACCACAACCGTGCCCAATCTTACTTCGCTGGGCATTTCGGTGAACAACGACGGCACGCTGAGTGTGGATTCCGGAACTCTCGAGAGCGCTTTGCAGAATAACTTCAGCGATGTGCAGAGTTTCTTTCAGGGCACGTCGCTCAACGGGTTTGCCAACTCACTCGATCAGCAGTTAACCACCTTCATCGCTCCGGGCAATGGGGCATTCACGGTCGACCTGGGCAACATGAACAGCGAGATCGGCGATCTGCAGACCGACATTACCAACTTCCAGACCAATTACATCACGCCGCTGCAAGCGCAGTTGCAGAGCGATTACAGCCAGGCAGAAATCGCCCTGCAGGAACTGCCCACTGAGATGCAGGAGATCAACGAAGAGCTTGGAAACAACAACAACTCCAACAATAGTTAAAGAAGAACATGAATTCCAGAGACTTGGCATATCGAAAATCCGCAGCACAGGGCGCCAGCGGCTTCGGCCTGTTGATCGCCCTCTACGACACGCTGGCCGGCGATCTGCGCCGCGCCGCCGCGGCGCAGCGGTCCGGCAATATTGAGGCCCGGACCAATGAGTTGAAGCACGCGCTCGTGGTCGTGGGTTGTCTCGAGAACTGGATCGATGCCGACAGCGGAGAACTTGCGAAGCAGCTGATCGCCTTCTACTCCGATCTTCGCCGCAAGATGATCGAGGCGCAGGCAAAACAATCCGCGGAGATGATGGACGAGCAAATGGCGTCGGTGCTGGGCATGAGGGAGATATGGCAGAAGCTCGATCTTAAAGTCGAGGACGGCGGGCCAGAGATATTGCCGCCGGCGCGCATGCCGAGTTATGGCGGCTTTGCCGCTATGCAAATGGAAGGGAGACAGTTTAGCTGGTCGGCTTAAGAAATCAAGTGTCCAAGGACTTGGGGGCGCGGAGACGCGCCCCATTTTTTGTTTGGATAATTCGCCCGGAATTCGGGGCGTCTTAGGAAGTCTCCGAATCAGTGTCTTGAAGGGTACGGGCTTCAGCTCGTACGTAAAGCCCGGCAATATCGACAGGGCTTTAGCCCCCGAGGGAATGCCGGCTCCAACAATGATTTATTCAGAGATTCCCTAGCTCGGAATCGCCAGATAGTTGATCAGCGTATTGGGTAGTACCTTGGCCGCGGCGGCGAGGGCTGCGCTGTTGTCTGTCTCCGCCTGGCTCAGGGTCGTGGCCGCCTGCGCTTCATCTACGCCAACCAGTGACGTCTGCTGGGAAGTTAAACTGACTGTCTCCTGCTGCAGATAAGTCTCCTGCGAATTCAACTGGCTTTCGGCATTGCCGTAAAACACGCGCTGCTGGCTCACATAGTTGAGAGCACTGGTGACTGCATTAGTGGCCGAGGAGATCGCCGAACTGCTTCCGCTTTGCAACGCGGACACCAGCGAGCTGAGCGAGCCGAGCACGCTGGCGCTGGAGTTTGAAAAGATCTGGCTGCCCGGCAGATTGACCTGAACGCTCAGATCGTCGCCAATGGCAACCGAGTTTGTATCGTTGTTGCCGTTGTAAGTGTAGCCGGTGGATGAAGACGAATCGGCGGTATAGGGAACGGCTGTGGAGGCGGTGCCGCCGAAGAGATAGGATCCGTTGTAAGTGGTGTTGGCCTGCGACACCACGCTGGCCAGGATCGACTGCACCTGCTCGGCGATCGACTGCAGGTTGGTGGAGTTGTTGGTGCCGTTCGCGCCTTCTGTTCCCAAAGAGACGGCTTGCGTGAGCGAACTCACAACCGCGCTCAATGCGGAGTCGGCCGATTGCACGGTCGACAGCACGCCGGTTACGTTCTGCGTGTATTGATCCACGTTCGCCGTCTCGATGGTGTTGCCAACCATCTCCGCGGAGGCTTCGGGATTGTCGGACGGCACATTGACGCTCTTGCCGGTGGAAACCTGCTGCAGCGCGATGTTGAGCGTGTTCTGGCTCTGCTGCAGGTCAGCCAGGATATCGGGAACCATGTTGGGATTAACGCGCATGTTAGTAACTCTGGGTGGAGCCCATATCGAGGGTCACGGTGTTAAGTGCCTGGATGGTGCTTACAATGCGTGCCGCAGCTTCGTAAGCCGTCTGGTAGCGAATTAAATTTGTAGTCTCCTCGTCGATGCTCACGCCGGACTCGGAGCTTTGCTGGTTGGTCAACTGCAACAGGTTCTGCCCGATCGCTGTCGACTGCGCGCTAGCGTTCGAGGTGGTGTTGCCGACTTGATACACGAGATTGGCGTAGTCGTTGGCCGGCGTCTGTCCCGAAGGAAGATTGTTGGTCAGCACGGCGGAGAGATTGGCCACATTGCCGTTGCTGCCCGACGTTCCGTCGGAACTGGCCGCAATCTGCGCGCCGCTGGTAATCGCTACAGCGATGCCGGCGGCGGCGCCGTTGGGATCTGATGGGACGCTGAACAGGGGCTGGCCTGCGGTGCCAGTGGAGTCGAAGCCCTGCGCCTGAGCCGCGTTCATCGCCGTGGCGAACTGGCTGGCGAGGGTGTTGAGTGAACTCAGGAATCCGGGAATCACCTGGTCGCGCATGGCGATGGCGCCGCCGAGTTGACCACCCTGGATGGACGACGTGATGTTGTTTCCGTTGGAATCGAGCACCTGCTGGAAGCCATCGGTTCCGGTCGTGGTTTGCAGGTTGTAGCTCTGGCCGCCCATCACCAGTGGCGATCCGTTCGCAGTGGTAATTACTTCGCCACTGCTGCTCTGGCTCACAGAGATTCCCGTGAGCGTGGAGAGCTGCTGCACGAGCTGATCGCGCTGGTCTTCGATGGTGCCGCCGTTCGAGGTCGCCATCACCGAGGGCGTGAGCTGCGAGTTCAACTGCGCGATCTGCTGGGTGAGCGAATTGATCTGCGAGACGGTTTGCGTCACCTGCTGGTCGGCGCTCGATTGCGCGCTGGTGAGGCCGTTGGCCGTGGTGTTGAACGATTGGGCCAGGTTCTGCGCCGCCGAATAGACGCTCTGCTGCACGGATGAGCTGCTGGAATTTGCCGACAACTGCGCCAGGCTGCTCGAAAACGCGCTCAGGGTGCTGGCAAGATCTTCACCAGTACTTGAAAAATAGTTCTGAAGTTGTTGAAGGAGCGAAGATTGCGTGTTAACGCTGCTCTGCTGCGAAGTCTGCTGCGCGATCTGCAGATTGAGCAGCTCATCGCGCACGCTCTCGAGTCCGTCGAGCGTGACGCCGCCGCCGGAGACGCCAGCGCCGGTCACATTCTCTTCGTTCTCGCTAAACGTGGGAATCTCGCGGGTGTAGCCGGGCGTGTTGGCGTTGGAGATGTTGTTGCTCGTGGCATCGAGCGCGGCTTCGGTCGCATCCAGCGCCTGCATGCCCACGAACAGCGAAGTGTTTAAGCCTCCCATGACGACACCATCCGGCCGGACCAGGCCTGTTTCAGCCCGGCGCCGGACGCCTCCTGAATTTGCCCCCTGAAGGAGCTGAACAGCGCGGCCATCAACGCGACGGAGCGGCTGGAATACTTGAGCAGAATGGAGTAGCGCAGATTGAGCCGATTGAGTTCGCCGGCAGCGTCGCGAATCTCGCGCATCAGCTCCGGCTCGACGGGATCGGCGGCGACGGCCTCTTGCGCCAGGGCCGAGGCACGCAGCTCGTCGGCAAGCCGGCCGAGCTGCAGGCTCAATGCCTGCTGATTCGATACGCTCTCCTCGAGCTCGCGCAGATTGTTGCCGGCGATGGCGCGCATGGCCCGCTCGAGCTCGCTCGAAAGGGAGCGCAGGAGCTGGAGATGCTCTTGAGGCCTGTCGGTGCGCGTTGGTGCTTCAGCCGCAATCATGCGTGGGACGCTTTCCATCTGAGAAAAATAACGGAGGACCGGCGGTGTCTATGACTCGTACCTGTCGCGAAGGGAGCCGAATACTCAGGGCTGAAGCCCGGATTTTCGGGAGCGTTCGAAGTCAGGGCTAAGGCCCTGACCTACCGTCTCTGCCCCGCTGATTCGCGATTACGATCAAGCCATTGCCTTGTCCGGCGAAGCGCTCGATTAAGCTTCGTTCACGCGTGCTCGTTGAGCATTGCGCCGGCGATCTGCGCTGGATCGAGCTGGTACTGCCCGTTGCCGATGGCCTGCTGCAGGCTCGCGACCTTGTCCTGGCGTATCTCCGGCGAGCTCATGGCCGCGCTCACCAGCGAATCGATCGATCCGGAGCCGGAAGTCAGCGTAGTGCGGTCGCCGCTATCCGAGACTTCGGACGACGGGCCGCTCTGCGACTTGACCTGTTTGGGGCTCGGTTGGCCGGCGACCTGGGTTGCTGCCGAATTGAATAGATCGATTCTCATTTGGACCTCGCGTCTGAATCTGCGGTTCTATCGGCACCTTCTGCGCCGGAGTTTAATCGAAAACTCAGATTTTTCCCTTTTCTGCAGGCTGCGCCTGCGAATTTCCCTCCTCATTCGCCTTTTCTGCTGCTTTATGAAGGGCACTGGCAATCATCTTAGCAATTCCAATGCCACCCGAGGCCGCCATCGACTGGGCCAGAGATTGCACTCCCAGGCCCATCATCTGGTCGCGCCCGGCAGCGTCCTCGTCGTCGTCGGCGCCGGGAACGGTGGCGAACGACTGCTCGGCCTGCTGCAGCCAATTGCTGAGCAGCATGGCCTCGAACTGCGTTGCGCCCTTTTGGATCTTGGCGTCGTCGTCGGTTCCCTTCGCGGAGTTGATCTGCTGCATCATCTGCTGCTCCCGCGCCTGCTGCATGCTGGCTTGAGCGGCCGTTCCGCTGCCCGCCGGGTTCAGTCCAATCAAACTTGTTCCCATTTACTGGACCTCCAGTTCTGCCTGTAAACCGCCCTCGGCCTTGATGGCCTGCAAAATGGCCACCACGTCCCGGGCTGTTGT
>JBAUBR010000089.1:0-2017 GCA_049676965.1 Occallatibacter sp. | reverse complement strand
CAGGTAATCAGCAGCACCACGGAGACGGCGAGGAAAAGCGTGCGCAAGAGCGGCCGCGCGTCGGCAACGGCCACGTCGCGCAGCGTTTGCGCGTCGCCGCGAAGGCGCAGAGCCGACATGGCCGGGGGAAAGTCGTGCATGATCTGGCGCGCCACGCGGTCGGTATCCTGCGCGGCCTGCGCCACCGTCGCGCCGAGCTTGATCCGGCCCACCAGGTGATATCCCCAGAAGCCTTCGGACGCATCGGAGAGCTCGTCGGGCGTCAGGCTCAGGGGCGTCCAGAGCTGCGCTTCATTGAATTCGAAGCCGCGGGGCATGACTCCGACGATGGTGTAGGTACGGCGATTAAGAACGATGGGCCTGCCTACAACTTGAGGGTCGCGATGAAAGCGCGTCACCCACAGGCCGTAACCGATCACCGCGAGTGGAGCGTGCGCGTCCTCTTCTTCGCGTGTAAACGCGCGGCCCACGATCGGTTGCACGCCAAAGGTGGGAAACATGCCGGCATTGAAGCGCGCGGCCTGCACTATCTCGGGTCGGGCACCGCCGGAGAGTTCGTACCGCGCATTGATGTAGCCGCCGATCGCCGAAAATGCCGTCGTTGCCTTTGCGTAGGTCGCGATCTCGCGCGCGGTCACGCCGATGCCGGGGTTGTCGCCGAGGTGATCTCCGAAAGCCACAAGCCGGTCGGGATCGTGGAAGGGCAGCGGACGAAGCAGAATGCCTTCTACGAGCGAAAAGATGGCGGTCGTCGCTCCAATGCCGAGAGCCAGCATGAGGACGATGGCGAGGCTGAATCCCGGCGCCTTGATAAGCTGGCGAGATGCGAAGCGGAGTTCCTGCTGGAATCGGGTCATCCTGGCCTCCGGTTGTGGGTTGGACGTGCGACGGCGTAGTTCGATTGAACAACGAGAAGAGCGAGTCGGCAAGTCCGCGAGTTAATGGCGAAGTTGATTGTCGAAGATTGTGGTATCCCACCCTTCGAACAAAATGCGTTCGAAGGATGGGGCACGGGCTGGCGACGAGCTGCCGGTTCGCTGCTTGATAGCATGAAGGTTGGGGCGAATGATGGCGAGGGTTCTGGATGGTGCGGCGATTGGCGCCGCGATCAAGCAGAAAGTTGCCGGGGAAGTGAAGCGGCTCGCGGCGCTGGGCGTGCGGCCGGGGCTGGCCGCGGTGCTGGTAGGCCACGCACCGGCTTCGGAGCTGTACGTGCGCAGCAAGGTGGAGACCTGCGCCGAGCTGGGTCTCTATAGCGATCTGATTACGCCGCCGGAGACGGTGACTACAGAAGAGATGATGGACGTGGTGGCGAGCCTGAACGACCGCGACGAGATCGACGGAATTTTGATTCAGTTGCCTCTGCCCCGGCAGGTCGACACCAAGGCGCTGCTCGATGCCGTCTCTCCGGCCAAGGATGTGGATGGGTTTCATCCCGTGAATGCGGGAAAGCTGCAGGCGGGACGGCCGGCGCTGGCTCCGTGCACACCGGCGGGAATCATCGAGATTCTGGACCACAGCGCGATCGAAATCGCGGGTCAGCGCGCGGTGGTGGTGGGGCGCAGCGATATTGTCGGCAAGCCGGTGGCCATGCTGCTGCTGAACCGGCACGCCACGGTGACCATTTGCCACTCGAAGACGCGCGATCTAGCCGACGTGACTCGTGAGGCGGACATTCTGGTGGCCGCCATCGGCCGCGCGGGGTTCATTACGCCGGAGATGGTCAAGGCCGGTGCGACCATCATCGATGTGGGCATCAATCGCATTACGAAGCTCGACGAGTTCGAACGGTTTTTTGCCGGGGACGGCAAGCGCGCGGAGAGTTTTTCCAAGCGCGGATCGACGATTGTGGGCGACGTGCACCCCAAGGCATACCAGGTTGCGGGCGCCTACACGCCGGTGCCGGGCGGAGTGGGTCCGCTGACCATCGCCATGCTGATGTCGAACACCGTGCGCGCTGCGAAAATGCGGCGGGGCCTCTGAGCGATGCTGCGCGTTGGCTTGACCGGGGGGCTGG
>JBAUBR010000088.1:0-2736 GCA_049676965.1 Occallatibacter sp. | reverse complement strand
TACCGGCCAGCAAGCCCGATTCAAAGCTGTACGGGCCGAGTTTTCGTTCTGACCAATGGATTTCTCGTTCAGGCAGTTAACTGCCGACCGGGCTGAAAACGGCCGGTTACACCACAGGCTGTTAAGCCTCTGACTCGACCTGAAATCGCCGACTACATTGACCACCGTCTCAAAGTTGCCGGCTACGAGGGCATGGATCCGCTGTTCACGCCAGAGGCGGTCTCGCTGATCGCCCGCTATAGCGACGGAATTCCGAGGAACATCAATAACCTTTGCTTCAACGCTCTTTCGATCGGTTGTGCGTTAAGGAAAAATGTCATCGACGCGGAAGTCGTTCGTGAAGTGATCGGGGACTTGGGTTTGGAGACAGACGCGTTTGCAGAACCGAGCGGCGTCTCCGACGCCGACAGGGACGTGTTCGTTCGATCGGATGCTTCAGAGCCGCGGAACTTGGAGCTGGGGAACTCCTGGGCCGGCCTGCGTGTCGCGTTGATCGCGGGATTGCTGGTTGCGGCGGCTCTGACAGCGGGAGGTTGGTACCTGGCACATTCCGGCTCGCTTCATTCCGGGCACACTTCCCCAGCGTCCTCCTCAACCGAGGGTTCTCTGCCGATGAAGGATCATCAGGCGTCGGTGCCGGCTCCCGCTGCGCCTCAGGATGACTCGTCGGCGCAAGCTTCTGTAATTCGGCAGGACGATCCCCAGGCTCTGCCCTCCGCAGCTTCTCGGGACGAATCCTCACCGCAAGACACGGTTTCCTCCCAGACTCCGGTAAAGTCCGATGCCATATCGCCGGCGACACCCGCTGCGCGGCTCTCGAAACAGAATCGAAAGAGATCCGTTTCAACGTCCCAGTCTTCCCAGATAACGGCTTTGAAGGACGGAGTGCAGGTCGTTAAGGCTCGCCAGGGGCAATCCTTTGTGGGAATCTGCGTGGAGAAATTCAACGGCTGCTCTTCAGCGCTGTTGAACAGGATTATCGAGCTCAACCCGAGCATCCCCGATTCACATCACCTTCAGGCCGGGCAGCGAATCTTTGTGCCTGTCATTGGAGCCCAGCGAAAATCAGGCGAACGAGGCCCGTCCGGTGAGTAGCAGGCCCGAACCGAAGCGAAAGAGGTGTCTCAAGAGTCGGCGCTTTGCACTGATTCACTCTTTTGAGCAAATCTCGGCCAGCATTTGGGGGTTCCGGGCGTATGGTCGCCAATCCGTCAGTTACTCATCCGTCAATGACTCATCGCTAGATTAGCGCGCGGGACAACGGGTGAGTTAAAGCGGAACCAATCGCGGGCAATGTTGCCGATTGCTCAACGAAATTCTGGCTAATCCGCATTACTCGCAGGGTCTGCCGCTTCGTTGACACGGCGTTGACACAAATCGAACCTTTCAGCGCTACGAATTTACCCTTCCCCCTACTGTATTGTTTTTATTGGACTTAATGGTGCGCCCGGAGAGATTCGAACTCCCGGCCTACTGATTCGTAGTCAGTCGCTCTATCCAGCTGAGCTACGGGCGCACTGGTGCGATCCCTGGCGGGACCTATGACAGATTAACAGGGATCAATGGGGCGGCGCAATCCGCTGAATCAGCTTGCCGAAGCCGGCTCCGGAGCCGGTGGCGCGGGGGCAGCGAGGGGCAGCACTTCGACGATTTCAAGGCCCGCCCCGCGAACCAGGTTGGTGACCGTGGCGGCGTCAAGGCGCGTGGCGTCGTACTCCACGCGCAGCGTGCGGGCGGCGCGGTCGAAGCGGAAGTGGCGCACGCCATAGACCTCGCGAATGCCGGCCAGCGCGAAGGTGACAGCATTGGTGGGCGTCATGCCGTAGCGATAGAGTATCTCCACTCTGGTCATGGAGACATGATAGCAAGGACTGCGCGCCGTGGAGGCGTCTCTCCCGGCAAAATGCGTTCAAGAATGATCCGGGGATGCAGCGATCGTCTGTCTCGATGATTGAGACGGTTCGATTTCGCGGCCGGTTATTGTCTACAGGCTGTTGAGGTATGCGCGAATCTCCGGATCGGACCAGTCGGTTGCGCCGACGAACTTGCGCCGGATGACGCCATCGCGGTCGATGATGTAGGTCTCCGGCCACATGTCGGTTTGGAACAGCTTGGCGGCCGACTCGCCGGGATCGCGGACCGTGGTCAGGTCCACGTGGCGGCGGACGAGAAAGTTCTTATAGCTGTCGGGATCCTCGTCGATGCTGACTGCGAGGATGGCGAGGTTGGGGTCGTCGTGGTGTAGCTGCTCCAGCGAGGGGAGCTCGGCGATGCACGGTCCGCACTGGCTCCACCAGAAGTTGAGCACCACCACCTTGCCGCGGTAACTGGCGAGATGAATCGAGGTGGTTCCGTCGGCTACGGTGAAGTCGGGTGCGGGCTTGCCCGTGTAATGGGGATGCGCGCCGCGATCGCACCCGGCCGCGAGAGCCAGGGGAAGCAGCAAAATCAGCAGAGAAAAGCGACGGCCTGCCACGTCTCTATAATACTGAGCGGAAGAGCGCGAGCAAAAGACGGGAGGTGGGTCAGGTTGAAAGAACACGGACTCAGGGGCTAAACAGGCTGCGGAAAAATTCGGTATTTCGCGAGGAATCGGTGAGAGTTGTCCCTCCGGGGCTGAAGCCCCTTCGATTCTGCTGGCTTTATGCGGGGGTTAAAACCCCCGCCTCCCTCCGGTTCGAGTTTTTCCGCAACCTGTAAAGCCCAACTGAAAATAAAGCTCTTCAACGTAGGTGC
>JBAUBR010000087.1:0-3498 GCA_049676965.1 Occallatibacter sp. | reverse complement strand
GCAATCTGTCTCCAACTTGCTAGATTCAACAGAATGCTGCAATCTGGGGCCCGTCCCAGTACCCTGCTAATCTTCCGCCAGGGACAGCGGGCGCTTGCCGGCTTAATGCTGTTTACTGATGAGTAATTGACGGGTAGCCGGTTACACGACCGGAACTCAACTTTCGCGTCAATGCGTCACTCGGCGGCTTATCAACACTTGGCATGAAGGAATCGAGAGGCAGAGAGCGAGTCGGCTGAACCCGCTGATGACGCAACCGCCCGCCCGCAGTCTCCTTGACGAGAAAGGAGAGAGCGTGTACTCTCCTTTTCCAGATAGGAGAGCCCTTGACGAAACCGGTTGAACTCCCGCAGGGCACACTCGAAATGCTGATCCTCAAGGCGGTCTCGCTTGGTCCGCTTCACGGCTACGGTATTCTGCTGCGCATCCAGCAGATCTCCGGCGAGCGCCTCGAGATTCTGCAGGGTTCCTTCTATATCGCGATCTATCGTCTGGAGCGACGGGGCTGGCTCAAAGGCGAGTGGGGAGCGTCGCAGAACAATCGCCGCGCCCGCTTTTACTCGCTCACCGCCGCCGGCAAGCGCCAGCTTAAGGAGGAGACCGCCAAATGGACCGATATGGCCGCTGTCGTCGCCGGAATTCTCAACACAAAGGCAGATGAAGTATGAGTCTCCTGAGCGCGATTCGCAAACGCTGGCGCTATCTCGCACCACGCACGCCAAGCGACGTTGAAGAAGAGTTTCGTTCGACTCTTGACGCTTACCAGCAGGATTTAGTCCGGCAGGGCTTTCCCGAAGACGAAGCGCGCCGCAAAGCCCGCATCGACCTTGGCCGGTCCGCCATTCAAAATGAAAAGTACCGCGAGGCTATCGGCCTCCGACTCTTTGACGAGTTGAGCGGAGACCTCCGCTACGGCCTCCGCGCCCTGCGCCGCAACCCTGGTTTCGCCGCTACTGCGGTGCTTACCCTCGCGCTCGGCATTGGCGCCAACACGGCGATTTTCAGCTTTGTGGATGCTGTGCTGCTCAAACCTCTCCCATATCCGCATCCAGAGCGAATCGTCAGCGCGTGGGAAAAGACACCGACGGGAACCCTCAACTACATTTCCACAATGAACTTCCTCGATTGGAGTCAGCAGAATCGCAGTTTTGAATTTCTGTCAGCCGTCGCCCGGGATACGGTGACCCTGACCGACTCGGACAGACCCCAGGAGATCAATGTTGAAAGAGTCTCAGCGTCGTATTTCAACGTGCTTGGCGTGGACGCGATGCTGGGACGAACGTTTGCCGCAAGCGAAGACCAGGTCGGTAACGATCAGGAAGTAGTGCTCTCGAATCGCTCTTGGCAAAGCCTGTTTGGCGGCGACCCCAATGTTATCGGTCGAAAGATCACGTTGAATGCGGAAAGTTACATGGTCATCGGCGTCCTTCCGGCTAACAGTACGTTTGATCGAACCTGGGCTGTGATGTGGCTGCCGCTCGCTTTCAGACCCGCAGACATGACACGCAATTATCACTGGCTCTTTGCCGTCGCTCGCCTTGAGCCCGGCGTCGCTCTGAAGCAGGCCCGCGCCCAAATGGACACGATTGGAGCGCATCTTGCCACCTTGTACCCGGATTCGAATAAGGGTTGGGGCGTAACGGTGGATCCCTATATCGATCAAGTGGTGGATCCACGGCTCCGCCGCTCGCTTTGGGTGCTGCTCGCCGCGGTCTGCGCCGTGCTGCTGATCGGGTGCGCCAACCTGGCCAATATGGCGCTCGCGCGGGGTACGGACCGCGAACACGAGATCGCTATTCGTTCAGCTTTGGGCGCGAGCCGGCTCCGGCTGATCCGGCAGTTGCTTACTGAAAACATATTGCTCGGATTCCTCGGTAGCGCGGCGGGCCTTGGACTTGGCTACGCAATGATGTGCGGAATTAAACTGGCGTCGCCGCCCGGTATGTTGCCATCCCAAGCGAACGTCCGCAGGGACTACGGAGTATTGCTTTTCACGATGATCATAGGAATCCTCACGGCAATTCTTTTCGGCTTGGCGCCGGCACTTAGCGGCACGCGGCCCGACCTTGCCGGATCGCTGAAGGAAAGTGGACGAACGACTGCCGGGCCTACACGGCATGGGATGAGGACAGTCCTGGTGGTTGCCGAACTGGCGCTGTCATTTGTATTGCTCACGGGCGCCGGACTGCTGATCCAAAGCTTCAACAGGTTTGCGAGCATCAACCCGGGCGTGGATACAAACAGTGTTCTTACTATGGATCTTCCAATGCCGTTGACAGAATTCACGAACAGCAAGGCATTGACAAACTATCTTACTGAGCTGACCGGGAGCGTACGAAGGGTGCCGGGGGTACGCGACGCTTCCATCACCGATAAACCGCCAATGGAAGGCTTTGCGAACGGCGCGGTCTTCCTGATCGAGGGGCGGGCCTACGTGCCTTATCCCCAGCGCCCCGTCTGTGGGTTCAAGGTGGTAGGCCCGTCCTATTTTGATACGGTTGGCATGCAATTGTTGAAAGGCCGCGGCCTTGAGGATAGCGATTCTGCCGACGCGTCGCCTGTCACCGTGATCAATGAAACTATGGCGAAGATTTACTTCAAAGGTGAAGATCCTATTGGCAAGCACATCTTGATTCGGCAACTCGTGTTCGGGAAGCGTGATCGCGGTCCGGAAATCGCTTGGCAGGTCGTGGGAGTGGTGAAGGACGAGAAAGTCGGCGGGAAAGTCTTTAGTCTCGACGAGGATATTCCCGTCATATACGTCACGTTCCACCAAAGCCCCGGCACTTACAACAGCCTGGTAGTTCGTGCCGCAATCAATCCGTTGGTCTTAAGCAGGTCGGTTGAACATGCGATCTGGAAAGTGAACAAGAACCAGGCCGTGGCGAATGTTGAGACCTTGGAAGAAATCAAGTCACAATCGGTAGCGCCAGCCAGGCTTCGCACTGTGCTGTTGGCCATCTTCGCTGGTATTGCGGTTTTGCTCGCTGCCGTTGGAATCTACGGCGTTGTCTCCTATTCCGTGGCGCAAAGAATGCATGAGATGGCCATTCGCTTGTCCATTGGCGCATCGCCGGGCGATTTGCTGAAGCTTGTGATCGGAAAGGCGATGCTCATGGTTCTAATTGGACTCGCTCTCGGCGCGGTCGCAGCGCTCGCGCTCACGCGCATATTGGCGAGCTTGCTTTACGATATAAGCCCGACGGACCCGGTCACGTGGGTCGTCGCCGGGGCGCTGCTCGCAGTGATGGCGCTCTTGGCGTCCTATTTTCCGGCGCGGCGCGTCACGAAGGTGGACCCCCTGACGATCTTGCGCTATGGGTGAGGACCGTCTCTGCCGGCGGGGAACGAGGCTCGCGATTAGGGCGGTCGCTTAACAGCCTGTGGTGTAACCGGCCGTTTTCAGCCCGGTCGGCAGTTAACTGCCTGAACGAGAAATCCATTGGTCAGAACGAAAACTCGGCCCGTACAGCTTTGAATCGGGCTTGCTGGCCGGTA
>JBAUBR010000086.1:0-11178 GCA_049676965.1 Occallatibacter sp. | reverse complement strand
ACATCGCGTCCTGGCAGGCGCTGCTCAAGTCGCCGCCGGCGCGCGTGGCCGGCAAGCTGGACGGGCTCTCTGAACTTTCCGCTGTGCTGTCCACCGATTTGCGCCCGCTTGCCGAATCGATCGAGCGCAAGATTCAGCCCGACGGCTCGCTGGCCGACGATGCTTCGCCTGAACTCCATCGCATTCGCCGCGAGCAGGAGCGCCAGCGCCGCGTGATTGAAGAGAGCCTGCGCGCCGCGCTGCGCAAGCTCAGCTCTGAGGGCTCGACCCAAGAGGATCTCATCACCATTCGCGGCGAACGATTCGTGATTCCCGTGCGCAGCGAGCTCAAACGCCGAGTCTCGGGCGTGGTGCACGGCGCGAGCTCTTCGGGGCAAACCGTTTACCTGGAGCCGCTCGAAACCATCGAGCAGAACAATGAGCTCGTCCGGCTCGTCGAAGAGGAGCACGAAGAGATTCATCGCATCTTCGTTGTGCTGACCGCACAAGTGGGAAGCTACGCCGCTGCGCTCGTCGACGGCGCGCGCGTTCTCGCACTGGTGGACACGCTGCAGGCCCGTGCGCGCTTTGCCCGTATATACGATTGCTTAGCGCCGGCGATTACGCCCGATCTGCTGCACCTCGAAGCCGCCCGGCATCCGCTGCTCGAAAAGCGCCTTCGCGAAACAGGTGGCAAGATCGTTCCGCTCACGCTGGAATTGAGATCCAATCAGCGCCAGATGATCATCAGCGGGCCCAACACCGGCGGCAAAACCGTCACGCTGAAGACCACCGCACTGCTGGCCTTGATGGCGCAGGCGGGTTTGCCTGTGCCAGCAACGGCGGCAAGCTTTCCCATCTTCACGGCTTTTCTCGTCGACATCGGCGATGCGCAGTCGATCGAAGCGGCGTTGTCAACATTCTCCGCGCACATCATCAATCTCGATCGCCTGTCTCGTCTTGCCGATGCGCGCTCGCTGGTCCTGCTCGACGAGCTTGGCTCATCGACCGATCCCGAAGAAGGCTCGGCGCTGGCGGTTGCCATAGCCAGCTATTTTTTGGAGGCAGGCGCGTGGTCGCTCATCTCCACGCATCACACGTCGCTGAAAGTCTACGCGGCGAATACGCCTGGGGTGCTGAATGCCGCGGCCGGCGTGGACGAAGTCACGCTGGTGCCCAACTACCAGTTGCGGCTCGGCGTGCCGGGCGCGTCCGCCGGCATCCAAACAGCTGAGCGGCTGGGGCTGAACAGTGCCATTATCGCTGCCGCATGTGAGCGCCTCGGTTCGCAGCAAGCCGACATCGCGCGTTTCCTCGATCGGCTGCACAACGAGCTCACGCAGCTTGAAGAAGACCGCAAGGCCGCACGCGAGCAGCAGTACGCGCTCAACCAGGAGCGGGCGAAGCTGGCGCGCGAAGGCGATGTGGAGCTGCGCAACCGCGTGCGCGAACTGGAGACGAAGCTCGCCTCGCTGCTCAAGGACTTCGAGTTCCAGATGCGCGAGACTGTCCGCGCCATTGAAGACCGTGCTGCGCAGCAGAAGCTGTCGAAAGAAGCCGAGCGACGCATTGCGCGCCTGCGCCGCGAGTTTCAGGAGAGTTTCAATCAGACCGTCGTTGCGCACCGCACCGGCGCCGACCGCGGCGACTTGAACGCGCAGCCGCACGTCGTGCGCCACGTTGCCGCGGGCGACCAGGTGCGCCTCAAGTCGATGAACAAGGTCGCAACGGTGCAGCGCGAAGTGGAGAAAGATCTCTTCGAGGTCGCACTTGGTCCCATCAAGATGCGCGTCAAGCGCGACGATATTGCCGAAGTCCTGCGGACGGCAGACCTTCGGACGGGAGCGGTGGAAAGTCCGGTCAGCGCAGCGCAGCGGCAGAAAGGCGTGCACGTCACGGTTACGAGCGCGGGCACCGACGACATGCGGACGGAGATCAATCTCATTGGCCGCACCGTCGATGAGGCCACCGAAGAGCTCGAAAAGTATCTTGACCGCGCGTTTCTTGCCGGGCTGCCGCGAGTGCGCGTGATTCACGGGCATGGCGCCGGCATCCTGCGTCGCGGCGTGCGCGACTTCCTCAAGAGCCATCCGCACGTCGCGACGGTTGCCGAAGCACCGCAGAATGAGGGCGGACAGGGGGCGACGCTGGTGGAGTTAAGGCAGTAGTTGACAAATAGCTACGATGTAGCTACATTGAGCAAACGGCAAGCATCGGACCTTCGAACTCCCGATCCCCGAAGAAGGGATCTTCTTAAGGGTCGAAGGTGGCCGAAAATATTGGATTGCAGAGATTCCTGACCTCTTCTCTCTGAGAAGAACAATCAAGGCCTCGACAACAAGATAGGGTTCAGCTAATGCTGACTTGTCAATGATTGTTGGAGAGACCATGGATACATCAGTTTTTGATTGGGACAGCGAAAACATTGGGCATATTGCTAAACACAACGTGGCGCCCGAAGAATCCGAGGAGGTCATTCTCGGCGAGCCTCTGGATATCGGCTTCGACCTCGTTGACGATGAAGAGCGTTGGTCCTATATCGGCGAAACAAGTGACGGACGAATTCTGTGGATCACAATTACTCTCCGAGGCAAGCGAATGCGGGTAGTCACGGCGTTCGAGCCGGAAAAGCATTGGAAGGTGTTCTACCTCGAAGAAACGGCGGGACTGCAATGATCGAATCAAAGAGCTACAAGAGCGATTTGAAGATTCCTAAATTCGCCACCGAAGCCGAGGAGGCGAAGTGGTGGTATGAAAACCAGGACCTGATCTTCAAGGAGTTTCAGAAGGCCGCGAAGGAGGGCCGGCTTGGCCGCGGTGGGGCGAGACGGCTGTTCGCCGAAAAGGGGATTCCTTTCCCCGAGTCGAAGGCAACGCCTACACCCACCACGACGATTCGCCTCATCCCCGAAGACATTGCGATGGCGCGCGTACAAGCGGCGGAGCGTGGATTGCGGTATCAGACTTACTTGAAGATGATCATTCACGAGGCGCTGCGCATGGAGGAAGAGCGCAAATCGAAGGTTGCATAACCCGAGCCGAGCGTTGCTTCCGACACACCGGTCAAAACCAAACAGGCTCCGTATTTGCGGAGCCTGTTTGGTTTTGACTTGCGGAATTGCCAATGTCGCAATGGCGCGCTAGCGCCGTCTGCCCCACCGCAGGTGGTTACGCCATCGCTTCGCGGCCCATGGGCTCGAAGCGGAGCTGGTTCGATTTGCGGTCGACGTCGATGCGCACGTGCGAGCCGTGCAGGATTTCGCCGTCGAGGATCTTCATCGCCAGCGGGTCCTGGATCATGCGCTGCAGTGCACGCTTCAATGGACGCGCGCCGTAGGCTGCATCCGAGCCGCCGGCCAGGATCAGCTGCCGCGCGGGTTCGGTCAGTTCGAGCGAAATCTGCCGGTCGGCGAGCAGCTTGCGCACCTCGTCGAGCCTGAGCTCGAGGATCTGGCTCATCTGCGCGTGACCCAGCGGGCGGAAGATCACGATGTCGTCCACGCGGTTCAGGAACTCCGGGCGGAAGTGCTCGCGCAGGATGCGCATCACGCTTTCGCGCGCCATGTCGAAGTCGTGTTCGGTCTTGAGCGCGTCACCCTGCAGCATGGCCGCGCCGAGATTCGAGGTCATAATGAGCACGGTGTTCTTGAAGTCCACGGTGCGGCCCTTCGAGTCGGTGAGGCGGCCATCGTCCATTACCTGCAGCAGCACGTTGAACACATCGGGATGCGCCTTCTCGATCTCGTCGAAGAGGACTACTGCGTAGGGCCGCCTCCTGATTGCTTCAGTGAGTTGGCCGCCTTCGTCGTAGCCCACGTAGCCGGGAGGCGCGCCGATCAGCCGGGCCACGGCGTGCTTCTCCATGTACTCGCTCATGTCAATGCGCACCATGGCCTGCTCGTCGTCGAAGAGGAACTCGGCCAATGCGCGCGCGGTTTCGGTTTTGCCTACGCCGGTGGGCCCGAGGAAGATGAACGAGCCGATGGGGCGCTTGGGGTCGCTCAAGCCCGCGCGGGAACGGCGAATAGCATTGGCGACGACCGTGAGCGCCAGGTCCTGCCCGACGACGCGCTCGCGCAGGCGCTGCTCCATCTGCACCAGTTTTTTCACTTCGCCTTCGAGCATGCGCGTGACGGGAATGCCCGTCCACTTGCTCACGATCTTGGCGATGTCTTCTTCGTCGACCTCTTCCTTCAACATGCGGGCGGCGCCGGCGCTGCCGTCCTGTTGGGCGTTGAGCTTCTTCAGCTCGGCTTCGAGCTTGGGCAGCTCTCCATACTGGATCTGCGCGGCGCGGTCGAGCTGGCCCTTGCGTGTCTGCTCCTCCATCTCGAAGCGCAGCGCTTCGATGCGCTTTTTCAAATCGCTAATGCGAGTGATGGCTTCGCGCTCGGTGGTCCAACGCGCGCGCAGCGCCGTAATTTTCTCCTTCAATGCGGCCAACTCGCGCTCGACGACATCGCGGCGCTCGCGGCTGTTCTGGTCATTCTCGCGCTTCAGCGCGGCACGCTCGATCTCGAGTGAAGTTGCCTCGCGCTCCAGTTGATCGATCTCCGTCGGAACCGAGCCGATCTGAATGGCCAGCGACGCCGCGGCTTCATCGACGAGGTCGATGGCCTTATCGGGAAGAAAGCGGTCGCTGATGTAGCGATGAGACAGCACCGCCGCGGCCACGATGGCGGAGTCTTTGATGCGCACGTTATGATGCGCTTCGTATCTTTCTCTCAATCCACGCAGAATAGCGATCGTGTCTTCGACGTTGGGCTCGCCTACGTAGACGATCTGGAAACGCCGCTCCAGAGCCGCGTCCTTCTCGATGTACTTGCGGTATTCGTTCAGCGTGGTTGCTCCGATAGCGCGCAGCTCGCCGCGTGCGAGAGCCGGCTTGAGCATGTTGCTGGCGTCGATGGCGCCCTCGGCCGCGCCGGCGCCGACCAGTGTGTGCAGCTCGTCGATGAAGAGCACGATCTGACCGTTCGATTCTTCGATTTCCTTGAGGACGGCCTTGAGGCGGTCTTCGAATTCGCCGCGATATTTCGCGCCGGCGAGCATCGAGCCCAGATCGAGCGAGATAACGCGCTTCTCTTTGAGCGCCTCGGGCACGTCGCCCTGAACAATGCGGCGCGCGAGGCCTTCAACGATGGCGGTTTTGCCCACGCCGGGCTCGCCGATGAGCACCGGATTGTTCTTGGTGCGCCGGCTGAGCACCTGAATGACGCGGCGAATCTCCTCGTCGCGGCCGATCACGGGATCTAACTTGCCTCGCCGCGCCAGTTCCGTCAGATCCTTGGCGTATTTTTCCAGCGCCTGGAATTTGCCTTCCGGATTCTGGTCAGTGACGCGCTGCGAGCCGCGCAACGCGGTGAGCGCCTGCAGAATGGCATCGCGCGTCGCGCCGAGAGCCCCGAGCGCTTCCCGCGCGGCATCGCCCTTGAGATGGGCCACGCCCAGCAGCAGGTGCTCCGTGGAGACGTACTCATCCTTGAAGTTCGCGGCTTCGCGAAAGGCCTGCTCGACGGCCTTGTTCAGCGCCTGGCTGATATTGGGCTGCGCGGCGGCTCCGGCCACGCGAGGCAGTTTCTCCTCGATTGTGTGCAGCTCGGATTCCAGCCGCTCCACGGGCACGCCCACTTTTTCGAGGACGGCAGGAATCACGCCCTCGCGGTCTTCGACGAGCGCGAGCAGCAGGTGCACGGGCACGATCTCCGGATTGCCCAACTCGGCAGCGCGCGATTGCGCCTGCTGCATCGCCTGCTGCGATTTGACGGTAAGTTTTTCCCACCGGATAGCCATAAAACCTCAGATATCAATGATCAGTGGTCAGGGATCAGTTCGAAACGGTGGCATGGCGGACGCCCTACCAGGACACGCTCACCAAGATCTCCATGATTCACTCTATTGATGCATGTCGTGTGAGCCAGGTCTTGCTCTTCGGGCGAGTAGATTTCGGTACACATTCCTGGCACTTCAGTTTGCGCTTTGCCACTCGGAAGACAAAGTGGCCAGCGGACTTTCTGCTGACCACCCAAGCCAGTCTCAGGAACCACTGACCCCTGATCACTGATCCCTGACCACTCTCGTTACGCGGCCAGCGATTTGCCCACGTTCACCTTGATCTGCTTCGGCTGGGCTTCGGGCTTTTTCTTGAGCTCCAGCCGGAGAATGCCGTTGTTGTAGCCGGCGCCGATACCCTCTGTGTCCACCGTGGTGGGCAGCGTGAAGGCGCGATAGAAGCTGCCGTAGCGCCGCTCGATGCGATGGAAGTTCTCTTCCTTCTCTTCCTTGTCGAATTTGCGCTCGCCTTTGACCGTCAGCGTGTGGTTCTCAACGCGCACGTCCAGGTCCTTCTCTTCGATGCCCGGCACTTCAAGCTTCAGGACGACCTTCTTCTCGTCCTCGTAGATGTCGACTGCGGGAATAAAGCTGGCGGTCGTCAGAGGGCTGTCGCCGTCGCCGAAATCGCGGAACAGCGCGTTCATGCGATTCTGCAGCGTTTGCACTTCGCGGAAAGGATCCCAACGGGTGATTGCCATGATTGTTTCCTCCAAGGATATGTCGAATTTGACAGGGCCGGATGCGAAGTCCCGGCCGCACATCCAATCTGATGGAACTGTAGCATAAACGATTCATGAAATATGAGTGCTTTTTGCTCATATTTGATAGATCTGAGTATTTTTTTTCAGCAACATACATCCAGCCGCTGGCCGGTTTTATGGATCAGGTTTGAGTCGTACAGTTGCGCCAAGCGGCGCCTTTGCGCTCAACTCGCGGATGCTGGCAAGGTTCCAGATGTGCCAGCGATGCACGCCGGCGCGGTAGCCCTCGTCCTGGGTGTAGAGGTAGTAGTCTTTGCCCACCTGGACGATTTTGAACATGAAATCGTTGCCGCAGAAGCCGGGGGCGAGCGCCTGGCCTCGCCAGGGGTCGGGGAGCCCTTCGTACATGCCGCGATTGTTGTCGGAGCGCCGCCAGCCAAACTGGCCGACGAGCAGGCCATCGTCGCGATAGTGGTAGAACTGACAGGAGAATTGCAGCCAGACTCCGTTCACGCCGGCGAAGATGTCGTGCTGGATACCGTGCGCCTCATTGCCCGCCGGGAACCTGGATAGCTGCGCGGGGTAGCTACCGTGGCCGTCGGGGTAACGGATGGGCTTTTCGGGCATGGCTTGCCATTGCAGCGCCGTACCGTTCACGGGCAGGCCGCCGAGGTGAAAAGAGGAGTTGCCCGGTGCGACCCTCTGATCGAACGATTCGCCGGCAAAGATGGGTATGATGCCGCCGTCCGAAGGCATCATGTCGCAGTACTTGCAAAGAGGAATGGGATTCCCTTTGGTCAGATCCGAGGTCATGGTGGCGATCGGCGTTCCGTTATCCCACTCGGGAAAGCCTTGCGGATCGAACCCGGTGATGGAATAGCGGTTGATCGTGACATGGACCATATTCGGCGGACCCGAGCGAACGGGGTGATAGTAGTTGCCGTGGGGATCGAGGCTCACGGCGCGCCACGGCCCGATACGATTGTTGACGAAGCCGATGTGGCCGGTTTCAGGCAGCGTGACAAGGGCGTTCATATACCCGAACGGCCCGCCGTGGTAGTCGATCAGCCCATAGGTCTGGCCATTCTCAAGCGTTTCGGCCACCGGCATGTTCGCCGCCCTCCCCGGTTGCTGGCCGGCCTCAGCCTGCAGAAAACATGGGTACCAGTTGCGTACCGCTTTCCAAGCGTGTTTTGCACTGGGGGCGAGGGGGTCAGTGGGCTCGAGGGGAAGATTGTAGTCGACCTGATACTCGAGCATGCCGTTCCATCCGGCGAAGACGCGCGTCGGATTGTTGCGCGGGACCGAGATGTAGAAGTTCCAGCGGCCCGTTTCGATCCGGCCGACGAGCTTGCCCTGATGGAAGCGGAGGATGCGGTCGGCAACGAAATCGCCGATCCACAGATCGCCGCCTTCGTCGACTGAAATCCATGGCTGCGTAGTCCCGGTGGCACGAAAGTTGAAATCGAGCCAAAACGTCGTTGGTGTCAGGGTGGCATTGCAGGCCGCGCCCTGCCCATAACCGCCCGGTGTGCCGAGCGCCGAGATGAGCCTGCCGGTTTTGGGATCGAACTCCTTCACCTGCTGGCTGGTGCCGCCGTCGGCAACGAAAAGGTGGCCGTTGACCGGGTTCACGGCGACGCCGACGGGATTTTGAAGCCCCGGTATCGGCTCGCTGATTTCGTTTCTGCCGCCCACGTCGTGAATGCGGACCAGGTGCGCGCCGCTATCCCAGACCAAGTCGGTGATGGGGCCGCCTTCAATCACCCAGAGATCGCCGGTGAGGTCGAAGGCCATCTTCTGCGGATTGGGAACGTGCTCGATCTTTCCCCGCGCCGCTCCAGAGTTTTTGTCCCAGAGAAGGATCGTGTCCAGGCTGGCAATGGGCGGGCGGCCGCCGCGGCCCCCATGCGCGCTGGCCAGCAGATTGCCTCTGCGCTCGACGGCGATGCCGGTGATCTTGGCTTGATCGAAGGGCGCGACGTCAACGCCGCGATCGCCGGGCAGTGCGAGATGCAGATAGGGATTGCTGAAGTAGGGATGAATCCAGCCAATCGGCGGGATCTCAGTGCCTTGGGGAAAGCTGTGGGGT
Organism: Occallatibacter sp.; assembly: GCA_049676965.1. Taxonomy (GTDB): domain Bacteria; phylum Acidobacteriota; class Terriglobia; order Terriglobales; family Acidobacteriaceae; genus Telmatobacter. Next base: position 2,571 of record JBAUBR010000086.1, on the reverse strand, counting down.
TGCCCGTCGGGTGTGAAGGCAACCACCGCATTGGAAGCCTTGCAGCAGAAGTGGTTCGCCGCAAAATAGACAAGCTTGCCGTCGGTAGCGGCATCGTCAAACTCGCCGCCGCTGACCAGCGCCATGTTCAAGGGCGAGACGGTGAGCGGAGTCTTTTCGTCGAAGACAAACGCTTCGATCTTGCCTTCGGTGTAGCCTCCCGCCACGTAGCCCTTGCCGTTGAGGAAAGCGATCGAAGTAGGAAAGGATGCGGTTGCGTCCCAGTTGTGAGGGCCGGCGAGCGAGTCTTCGGTGACGCCGAGCTCGCCCTGCCAATCGTAATGCACGTTGTCGGCGAGGACCTTGATCGTGTAGCTGCCGGCTGCGGCTTGGTTGCCGTAATCGTCCTTGCCGTCCCAGATGGCGTGGTGATCGCCCGCGTTATAGGGCCGCGCGCTCCACAGGGTGCGCACCAGCCTGCCGCTGGTGTCGTACACGCCGGCGCTGGAGCCGCGGACGCTCTCGTTCAGAGTGAATGCGAATGCGATCTCTCCGGGGCCGGGCGCACGCTGCCCCTCCCGGTCGGCTTCGGCAGATTCCTGCCAATCTTCAGGTGTGGGTTGCGTCCAGTTCGGCGCCGGCGCCTGGGAGGCATCGACCTGTTGGAAGCCGGCCCCCGAGCCCACCCCCGAACCTGCCCCCGAACCTGCCAAGGTGCAGGCCAGCGCCAGCAAAGCTGTCATCGCCATCAGGCCCATTCGGTGCAACCGCCGCTCCTCAATGCGCACAGTTCAGGATAACTCCGCGATTTTCCGCCCCGTACAATCGATAGGAATGACGCATCTTCTCAGGCTAACCCAGTCGATCGACTGGCATTGGGTGTGGCTCGCCGTGGCTTCGTTTATCGGAGGTACGCTCAACGCCGTGGCCGGCGGCGGCTCGTTTCTGGTATTTCCCGCCATGCTGGGCATGGGAATGCTGCCCATCCAGGCCAACGCCACCAATACCGTGGCTCTGTGGCCGGGGCAGCTCACGTCGATCGCGGCGTATCGGCAGGATCTGAAGCGGAATCTGCGGCTCGCTTTTCCCATGGGTCTGGCCGGACTGATCGGCGGTACCGCCGGCGCCATCGTGCTGCTCAACACGCCGCAGATGACCTTCATGCACCTGGTTCCGTGGCTGCTCTTCGGCGCGGCGCTTCTGTTTGCCGTAAGCGGGCCCGTCACCCGCTGGATCGAGCGGCGAAAGCAGTCCACCGGCGAGGGACGGCCGCCGCGGCGATTGCCAATTTTTCTGTGCACGATCTTCGTGTGCTTTTACATCGGCTACTTTGGCGCGGGTGCGGGCTTTCTCATCATCGCGCTGCTCTCGCTCTTCGGCCACCAGGACCTGAACGAGATCAATGCGCTCAAGGTGGTCTCGACTACCTGCGCCAACGGTATTGCATTCCTCATCTTCACCTTCAGCGGCCAGGTGGTGTGGCGCTACTGCCTGGTCGCCATGGCCACCTGCGCCGTCGGCGGCTACACTTCGGCCAGTTCGGCGCGGCGCATTCCCCAGCCGGTGCTGCGCGGGCTGGTGGTTTTTATCGGTCTGGCGATGGCGGCGTGGTTTTTCTGGAAGAACAGATGACAGGGATCAGGTTTCAGGGGTCAGGGATCAGGAACTGATTTGCCAAGAGCGGAACTGAAGACCTACATCAACACGTTCAGACTACTTTCCGCCGACTCGGAACCGAACCCTGAAGCCTGACCCCTGACCCCTGACCCCTGACCCCTGACCCCTTAAAATAGAGCTATGAGCCACGAAGGCATCCGCTTTATGAGCAAGGAGCAGGAGGCGCACGAGGCCGCGGTGAACCGCCCGCTGGCGAAGATCGCCGTCACTCCGGCCAAGGTGCGGGTGCTGCTTACCGAAGGCAAAGGCCTGGAGATCGACTGGGCCGACGGCCACAAAAGCGTGTGGGGATTTGCCTGGCTGCGCGATGCCTGCCCTTGCGCAACCTGCAATGAGGAGCGCAACCAACAGGGCCGCAAACCGGGTCAGTCGAAAGCGAAGTCCGCGGCGCTGCTGCCCATGTATGCGCCGCCGCCGAAGCCGGCCAGCGCGCATCCGGTGGGCCGCTACGCTTTGCAATTCAACTGGCAGGACGGCCATTCCGGCGGCATCTATTCGTGGGATTACCTGCGCCGCTCCTGCCAATGCGCGGAGTGCAAGTTCGCCCACCAAGAGGCGGCCGGCGCGCCCAACTGAACGCCATTCTGAGTTAAGCCTGCAAACCCTGTGGGGTAGCGATCGAAATGAAGATCTACGCGATTGCGGCCGGAGTTTTGTTCTGCCTGGCGACCGTTGGAATCTTTCTTTCCAACATGTTCCTGATCGTCATTATTGGCGAATTGAACAAAAAACGCGGGCAATCCAATCAGCTCTCGATCCTTTTGATGCCGTGGAGAATATCCGCGGTTTTCAATGAATACCGGTTGCGGTATCCGGAGGGGCGGTTTCTGCGCTATGTCTATGTCTGCCTCTTCGCCGGCGTGGGGTGTTTTCTGGCTTCGATGCTCGTCTTTCTATATGCATCCAGGCTTGCTC
>JBAUBR010000085.1:0-16490 GCA_049676965.1 Occallatibacter sp. | reverse complement strand
GTTATCGACACCGCAGGAGATGGCGTGCTGCGCGGCCACGCGCAGCGCGATCACCTCGGCGTGGTCGACCAGGTCGTACTCGTGCCAGCCCTCGCCGATCACCTGTCCCGCGCGGTCCAGAATCACGCAGCCCACCGCCGGGTTGGGCGAGCTGACGGCAATGCCGCGCCGCGCCAGCTCGAGGGCGCGTTGCATCCAATAAATGTCTTTTTCCTCGGGGCTGCTCATAACGTAAGCCGTTTTGAAGAATCAAGTGTACATGGGGCGGGAATGCAGAGGGCAAGCGGGTGGCGCCGGCGGAGCGTGCCGCGGTCTGGCCGTACAATCGGGTCAGGCCAGACGGCCGCCTGGCTTCCCTTTAGCCGGGCGGGAGCTTCACTCCGGAATCTGTAAACCCATCCAAAATTCAACTGCAAACGAATCCCTCACCAGACAGGAGAGAAATCAAGATGCCGCTCCCCACCGACGAACGCATTGTTGCCCTCGCCAACGATCTGTTGCCGCAGTTCGACCAACTCTTTGGTTTGCATCCGGGCTTTCGCCCAGCCCACGCAAAGGGACTGATGCTGACCGGAACCTTCACGCCGGCGCCACAGGCGAAATCCATCACGAGGGCTCCCCATATCTTGCGCGAGTCGACCCCGGTCACGGCCCGCTTTTCCAATTCAACCGGCCTTCCCCAGATTCCCGACAATATTCCGGATGCCAATCCCCGCGGCCTGGCGATTCGCTTCAATCTCGCTGAACATGCGCATACCGACATCGTCAGTCACTCGACCGATGGGTTTCCCACGCGCGACGGCTACGAGTTTCTCGAGTTTCTGCGCGCCGTGGCCGCCAGCGGCGCTGACGTGCCCTCGCCCAAGCCGGTGGAGCGTTTTCTCGGTTCGCATCCGGCGGCGCTCCAGTTCGTGCAGGCGCCCAAGCCTTTCCCATCGAGCCTGGCGCGCGACACCTATTACGCGGTGACAGCTTTTGCATTTACGAACGCCGCCGGTGACCAGCGTTTCGGCCGCTACCGCATCGTTCCCGAGCAGGGCAACGACTATCTCACGGATGCTCAAGTTTCCGCACTCGACCCCGACTACCACTACGACGAACTCGCCCAGCGCGTCGCCAAAGAACCGGTGCGCTTCCGCATTCTGATCCAACTCGCCGGCCAGGGCGACATCGTGGACGACGCCACGGTGCACTGGCCGGAGAGCCGCGAGCACGTCGAATTCGGGACTGTCGAATTGGACAAGGCGATGCCGGACACGCCGGCGCAGCAGAAACACATCATCTTCGATCCCATCCCGCGCGTGGATGGCATCGAGCCCTCGGCCGATCCGCTGCTGGAGCTGCGCGCGGCCATCTACCTCCTCAGCGGCAGACGGCGCCGCGCTGCCACCGCGTAAATCGAGCGGCGCTCGTTGAACTCGCGGGCGATGGCGAGGATCTTGCGATCGCTTGAGCGGTTCCACAATTGCTGTATCCCGAATCCGCTACCTTCAAGTGGCTTTTTCCTCAAGAAAAAGCCACCTTTCACGACGCCAAACAGGACACGTGAATTGTGGAACCGCTCTCGTCGCCCGCTCCATCTCGCCTTCATCGCGCCTCCAAGCGCCACGCAGTAGCGCGTAGAGCGTAACCGCTGGGAGTACTCGGAAGGAGATTATCCAAATCGTTCAGGAGGCCTCATGGTAGAAGATCCGGCTTCACCTCCACCGAAACCAGTCGCACCTCGCTCGAGAATTCGCCGGTGGCCCGCGAGTAGCTGACGAAGAAAATCTGCCCGCCATCGATGTCGTACTCCGGGTGCGCATGCGCGTCGTAGACATTGCCGGACGCCGGCTCGAGCGCGATGAACGCCAAAATCTCATCCGACCACGGACCCTCGGGACTTGGCGCGGTGCGCATCATAACGTCTTGCGAAAATGGCGCACTGTACACCGCAACATATCGATTGAGAAAGCTATTCCAGGCCACGCTCAAAATGCTGTCGGCCGAAAAGACTGGAGTTGCATCGGCAATCCGCGGCGACCAGGTCCCGCTTGCGGAGTAGTACGACCACGCGCCCAGATTCTGCGCCTGCGCAGGGTCGACCTTGGCCAGCCTGCACCCCTCGTCCAGGCCGCCGGTAGGCACGCCGCAGCCGTAAACGTACAGCATTCCATTCTGAACAAGCGACGCCGATCCGAAATTGGGCTCGTTCTCATTGAACATGAGGTCGGGATGGCCCGGCACCAACGGCGGATTGAAGACCGGCCGCTGCGGCTCAGCTGAAAGACTCTGCCAGGTCGCCACCGATTCGCCGATGCCCTGGAAGTTGAATGCGCCGGGCAGCGCGCTCACCACCTGGTAGAAGATCAAAGCCCGGTTCGCGACAGGATCGACCACGATCGACATGGGCCACAGCGCCCAGCGCGCGCCACACGGCTGGGCCTGGCAGTTGTTGCTGTTGTGAGCCTGGTTAAAGGCCTGTTCGGCCGCGGTCTCCGGAAGAATCATCGCCGGCGCGCCCGCCGCATCGGTGCGCTCCTTGAAGCCGGTGATCCCATCCTGAGCATTCAGGTCAGCCGTGTAAGACCATGAATCGCTGATCAACGTGAAATCTCCGGCATTCGGTTTGGCCAGGAATGTATCGCCATACAGCCATACGGAATTACCGTCGAGCAGCGCGCTGTACGCGCCGTCCCGTCCCAGAATGTCAGGGTTGGTAGGAATGGTGCCAAGGTCCTTGGCTTGAACGATTGTGATGCCGGGATCGGAAGACGAAGGCGGGCTGAAGGTGACCGAATTGCATCCCGCGCATCCGGCCGCGAGAACAAACGCGACGAGATGGCGCGGCGCACCGTGCATTCGAACCTACTCCAGGAGTGAATCCACGAGTTCGACGGGCGGAAACTCCAGAAGTGAGTTTGCTTGGCTTGTCTCAGCCGAGCGGCGAATCGACAGACGCTACCACATTGAAATCAGAATCGAGACCTGGGAATCCCAGCGCCCAGTTCTTCGTCCAACTCCTCTTCATCCAACTCCACGACCGCGGCTGCCCCGCCTCTGCTCGGCGGACGGCGCAAAGGCGCCATGCGATAGGCGTAGGGGTCTTCGGGTTCTGTGGGTTCGATCCAAGGCATCAAGAAGCGTCTCACGCGATTCAGAATATCTCGCAGTGAGCGGCTTGGGCGCCTTCGGTTGCTCTTCATTGCGCTCCTCCGATTCCGGTGCGCATCGCAAACAACGATCTGGAAACCATTCTACCCCAGCAGAGAATCGACAAACTCAGCCGGCGAAAACTCCAGAAGGTCACCCATCTTCTCGCCCACTCCCGCAAACCGCACCGGCAGGTTGAGCTCGCGGGCAATGGCCACAGCGATGCCGCCCTTAGCGGTTCCGTCGAGCTTGGTGAGCACAATGCCGGTAACGCCGGCCGACTGTGTAAACAGCCGCGCCTGTTGCAGGCCGTTCTGGCCGGTGGTTGCGTCCATCACCAGCAGAACTTCGTGCGGCGCGTCGGGGATAAGCCGCGCGGTGGTGCGGCGCATCTTGTCGAGCTCGTCCATCAGGCCAGTCTTGGTGTGCAGTCGGCCGGCGGTGTCCACGTAGAGATCGTGAATGCCGCGCGCCTTGGCCGCGGTGATGGCGTCGTAGAGGACGGCCGCCGGATCGCCGCCCTGGCGCGTCTTGATCATCTCCACGCCCGAGCGCGAGGCCCAGATTTCGAGCTGCTCGATGGCCGCGGCGCGAAACGTATCGGCCGCGCACAAAAGCACCGAGTGCCCCTTCGCGCGGCTAAATGCGGCCAGCTTGCCGGAAGTCGTGGTCTTGCCGGTGCCGTTGACGCCGACCAGAAAAGTCACCTTGGGAGGAGTTGCCGGCGTAACGACGGGCCGTTGCGGAGCTTCCAAAATAGCCCACAACTGCTCCTTGAGCAGCGAACGGAGTTCCTCGCCGCCGGCGATGTCCTGCCGGCGCGCCCGGTCGCGCAGCGCATCCAGAATCGCCGTCGTCGTCGGCACGCCCAGGTCGCTGGAAAGCAGCGCATTTTCGAGCTGTTCCAGCGCCTGCTCGTCTACCGTCCGGGTGAGCGCGACGATGCCTTCGATGCGCGACGAAAACGACTCGCGCGTGCGCGACACCGCCTGCTTCATGCGGTCGAAGAAGCCGCGCTTCTCCGGCTCAGCTTCGGCCTGCGCCGCGGCTTTGTCCCGCTCTTCGTCGAAAAGCTTGATGAGTTCCACGTCAATTCAAGTTTAGTGCATAGGCGGTTAATAACCGGGCGTTAAAGAAACCAGACGGCTATCGAAATTACGCGGATCGAGACGGATAAGTGTAGCTGGAAGCTGCTTTTACCGGCACTATTGCTGCGCGAATCCGCGCAATTTGCCAAGCCGCGCCGGCTCGTAGAACACTCGTTTGCAGAGCGGCGCTGTCAGAAAGGATCCGCGAGCGGAACAGCAGGCAACGGCGCCCGCCGAGCCGACCATAGCGACACGCGGGGAGCCAACCCGAGGAGGATCATGAGCAAAGTCAGAGTACTGGTGGGGACGCACAAAGGCGCATTCATTTTGAGCTCCGACGGCAAGCGCAAGAACTGGGAAGTCAACGGGCCGTTTTTCGCGGGCTGGGAGATTTACCACATGAAGGGCTCACCGGCCGACCCCAACCGCATCTTCGCCTCGCAAACCAGCGGCTGGTTCGGGCAGATCATTCAACGCTCCGACGACGGCGGCAAAACCTGGGCCGCTCCCGGCGGCGAGAAAATGCCCACCCCAGGCCCCGAGCCCCCTCCGCCGAGCAACAAGTTCGCCTACGACGTCTCCGCCGAGACGGGCGCGCCGCTGACCACGCACCAGTGGTACGACGGCACGCAGCATCCGTGGGAGTTCAAGCGCGTGTGGCACATCGAGCCGTCGCTCACCGATCCCGAGACGGTGTACGCCGGCGTCGAAGACGCTGCGTTGTTCCGCTCGACAGACGGCGGCCAATCGTGGCATGAGCTGGCCGGATTGCGCGGCCACGGCACCGGCCCCCACTGGCAGCCGGGCGCAGGCGGCATGTGCCTGCACACCGTTATTCTCGATCCCAGCGATCCCCATCGCATCTTCATCGCGATTTCGGCCGCCGGCGCATTCCGCACCGACGACGGGGGAAAGAGCTGGAAGCCGATCAACAAGGGACTTCATTCGCAATTCATTCCCAACCCACTGGCCGAGGTGGGTCACTGCGTGCACCACATCGCCATGAGCCCCAAGAAGCCCGGCGTGCTCTTCATGCAGAAGCACTGGGACGTGATGCGCTCCGACGATGCCGGCGATAACTGGCGCGAAGTAAGCGGCAACCTGCCCACCGACTTCGGCTTCGCGATCGACGTGCACGCGCACGAGCCGGAGACGCTCTACGTGGTGCCCATCAAGAGCGACTCGGAGCACTTCCCCGTGGACGGAAAACTGCGCGTCTACCGCAGCCGCAGCGGCGGCAACGAGTGGGAGGAGCTCAAGAAGGGATTGCCGGAGAAGGACTGCTACGTGAACGTGCTGCGCGACGCCATGGCCGTCGATACACTGGACGACTGCGGCATCTACTTTGGCACCACCGGCGGCCAGGTGTACGGCTCGGCCGATGCTGGAGATACGTGGATGCCGATCGCGCGCGACTTGCCCGCCGTTTTCTCGGTCGAAGTGCAGACGCTCGCATGATCCGCGTCGTTCTGCCGCAGCATCTACGCACATTGGCGCAGGTCAAGGGTGAGGTTGAGCTCGAAGTTGCCGGACCGGTTTCGATCCGCACCGTGCTCGATACGCTCGAAGCGCATTATCCAGTGCTGCGCGGCACCATCCGCGATCACACAACGCTGCAGCGCCGGCCATTCCTTCGTTTCTTTGCTTGCGAAGAGGATCTATCGCACCAGCCGGCGGACGTGCCCCTGCCCGAAGCCGTGGCCAGCGGAAAAGAGCCGCTGCTGATCATCGGAGCGATCGCGGGAGGGTAGTCGAACCAACCGATTTGCGATCCAGTCCGCACCACGCGAATGGAAGACTGCGCCGGCCATCAATCGTCTGTTGGATCGCATGCGCACGCCGTTCCGGCCGGCTTCCCGCTCCGCGGCAGAATGACCGTGCGTTCCACTTCCTGCTGCGCCCGCATTGCGCTGCGCACGCCGAAGGCCATGGCGATCTGGTCGATCTTGTCGAAGTAAAGGGAGCGCAGCAGGTCCAGTTCGGAGCGCAGTTGTGCGCGCTGCTCCTCGGTTTCGTCTTCGGATTCTTCCCATCTCGCCGTAATGAGTATCGAGAAACGCAGCCCGGCCAGTTCATCGATGTTGGCGGTGAGCGTGGCTTTCAGCTTGTTCGGGGCGTATCCGCAATTCGGAGCGATTAAGACCGCGTCAAGAGTGTGGTTAGACATGACAATCCTCTTTCGGATCCTCCCCGTCGAGTGGCTCTCGACAAACGGGGCGGGAAAAGGCAGGCGCCTGAACCCCCGGCGCCCCCTGGTCGAGCCACATTCTTATGCTGGATTCTATCGGCAGTTTGCAGGCGGAATTCACCACGCGCTGTGATTTAGATCACGTCGCTGAATGGCCAATTGGTTGCAGTGAGGCAACGAACTTTTTCAATCCAAGAAGGGCGATTGCACGCGAGTAGCGAACTTGCCGGGTGCCCCAGAGCCTCATGAGCGAGGTCGCTGGTGCGACCGAGTCGAAGGACCTGCATTCTGAGCCTGTCGAAGGGGGCCTCGATTTTGAGACCAGGGAAACCACGAACCTGATTCGCAAAATGCGAAGCGGAGTAGAGCGTGCTCATAAACCAGCTTTGTATCAGGGCGGCGCGACTTCAGTCGCGCCGAAAACGACCGAAAGACAAAGGGTTTTACAGGCTGCGGAAAAACTCGATCCGGAGGGAGGCGGGGGTTTCAACCCCCGCATAAAGCCAGCAAAATCGAAGGGGCTTCAGCCCCGGAAGGGCAACTTCCACCGATCCCACACGAAATACCGAGTCTTTCCGCAGCCTCTTTAACCCCTGAGCGATAGCAATTGGGGCACGTCCGCCATTTATGATGCACGCTGTAATCAGGGACCTACTCGCTCTTCGGCGCCACTTCCAGCGCCGCCCGGTCCCAATGCCCGCAGTTCGCTGCCGCCTCGTAAGTGCTCTGCAGAAATTGGAGCAGCGCGTTATCGGGATCGGCCGAGCGGCGCATCGCTTCATAGGGCAAAACGAACTCGCCGAACTGCGCATCGAAGGAGGCTTCACCGGGTGCGATCGTGCTCTGTGCATAACCGGGCGGCTCCGGGTAGGCGTAACTATAAAAGAACGGCTCATAAAACGAATCGCCGGGGCCTGCCGCTCCGGGCCAGAATCCGCAGCTGCTCACTTCGTGCGAATACGCGTCCCGTGTGACGCGATCGGGCAAGCCGGCCATGCTGGGGTGCTCGGGCGCAGGCTGGCCGGAGAAGCGCGTACACGCCAGGTCGAGCGCGCCCCAGAAGAGATGAATCAAGCTCACCTTGCCGATGAATCGTGCGCGGAAGACAGTGAACACCCGCGTGCATTGCAGCAGAATCCGCCAGAAGCGCTGCGCATATTCGGGATCGTACGCGTGGTGCGTCTGGTCGGCCTCGAACGGAATGGGATTTGCAATTTCCACTGGCGTGGGCCAGATGCGCACCGGAGTTCCGAGTTCGTCGAGCGCGGCCATCACCTGCCCGTAGAATGCCGCAACTGTCATCGGCTTGAGGGGGAAAGCAACGCGGCCGCCCTGGCTGGTCTCGAGCCGCAGAGCATGATCGATGAAATCGAAATCGATCTGCAGCATCCGCGTTCCATGCGGCATGGGCGAAGTCGTTAAGCCGCGCGCGGTGGGGTAGAGCGTTACGCTCCACGTATGATTGATCGGCGGCATCAGCGCAAGGCGAACCTTGCCCACGATCTGCATCCATAACTGCAATGTGGCGCAGGTATCGCTCCACGCCGCCTGGGGCAGCGCCGGCCAGACTTCGCGGAGTTGGATTAGCGCGTTGGGCTCAGTCGGGGGCATTGCTTCCGTGCAATTATCCTACACGCAAGATTGATCGGAGCGATTGGATGCGCCGAAAGCTGCCCCGCAGGACGAAAGAATGCCCACGGAGCCGATGCCTATAGCTCCGTGGGCAAGGTTGATTTAAGTTGAGTTAGTTTAAAGCGAGTTAGTTAGTCGAGCGCGTCAACATAGCGGCCGATGAGCACCGTGTCGCCGGCCGGATCTTTGAGCATCAGGCCCACCACGCGCACCAGGTCGCCTCCGGCGATTTCGTGAATGCCGGTGTAGCCGTCGCGGAACACCGACCAGTCGGTGAGATAGACGGTGATGGTTTGCGGAATGAGCTGCCCGGCAAAGCCGTCAACCTTGATCTGGAAGGTATCCTTGCCGACCTTCACGCTGCCCTTGACGACCGTGCCGACATAGCCGAAGTCGCGCAGGGTAACGCGATTCACGGTGACCGCACCGGCATTGGCTGCGCCGCTTACCGGCCCACCCACGCCGATGCTCTGGCCGGGCAAAAGTGCGCTGGCGTTGAAGACCAACTCGGTCAATGCCGCGGGCAACCGATGACGGTTCCAGCGGATGAAGTACTTATCGCCTGAGCTAAGGTCGACGGTGGCAATCTCACCCAGCTTGACACCGTTTGCGCCCGTGCCGCTGGCAGGCAGCATCCCGCGCACATATAGGTCGAAGCTGGTCGCCGCGCCCGTCGAAGGCGTGACGTAAGTCGAGAGGCCACCCGCATAGAAGCCGTTTTGCGAAAGGATGGTTACTTCGTCGGCAGTGATCGTCGACGTCGCGCGGTCCAGCGTGCCGGAGATCTGCACGATGGTGTTGGCATTCAATTCATCGAGCGTTGCGCCGCCGTCCCACTGCGTCTGGCCGTTGACATCGATGGTCCAGGTATGTCCGTGCGGGCCCTGCACCGTGAACGACTGCGTTCCCAGGTCGGGGCTGACCACCGCCGTATCGAACTCGTCGATGTAAGCGCCCGGAGCGTTGGGTCCGACTACATTGACGTTGAAGATCGGATCCACCGTGCCCGTAATCTGGCCGCCGGAAACCATGATGGACTTACGGAGATCGAAGTCCATGCGGATGCCGATCGGTTCCGCATCCTCGGCCACGGTGAAGAAGTGCAGGTTTTTTGTGACCGTGGTTGAGGTCAGCGTTGGAGTCATGTATTGGATCGCGGGCGGATTGCCGGCCGAGGTCACGAGATAGCCGAGGCTCGGCTGCCCAATGGTGATGATGATCTGGTCGTATCTGCCCACCGGAACGGAGGCGATATTGAGCAGTGTTTGCAAGCCGTCGAAGCGCGCGAAGTCGACGGTGGTGGGGCTGGGCAGCAACTGCGCGCTGGCGCCGGTTGAGGTGTTGTAGGCTTCGATGCTCGATATCTGCACCGAGAACGAAGCCACGCTGGCCAGCGGGGCATCGGTCCCGATAACGAATACCTCGCCGGTCTTGGTGGCTGCAGCCGGCGTGGCGGCTCCGGCAAAGCTGGAGCTCGCGGTGAACAATGCAAGTGCGGCGAGCGATGCGAGGCCGATGGGAAGTGAATTGCGTTTCATTCTCATAACTGTGGTCACATCCTTTTCTGCAATAAATTGGTCAGTTGGATGGAGTGCAAGCCGATACCGTGCGGCATGCATGCTTCATGGCAGAAACTACCGCGGCAACGAGGCGCCGGAATGCACTGAGGTAAGTGGACCGGCTGGTATCTTATTTCTCGATTACAACAATGTATTTATCTGCCGTTCCCTGGGCGCGCCCGCGCGGAGCTGTTGCCATGAGTCACGGTTGGCGGCGGATGGACGAACAACCAAATTGCATGCCGCACGAACACGTAGACACCATTCTGATGAAATGGTTGCGGAGGTTACTAAAAAAAACCATGACATTTTTGTGTTAACCGCGTCGGCGAGGTTCAATCCGGGGCGTAAATTGAGCGCCAACCCTGACTAATCGGCTATTACTTTCGGATAAGTTAATTCGAACGAGCCGCGCATCGGCGGTTCCGGATTACCTATGTAACTAAGCATATTCCCAGCGGCGTGCCAGCCTGCGCGCGATGGCGAAGAGTACAATTCCCACCGCCAGCAGCACCGAGACCTGCGGCCACAGAGTGCTCACCGGCTGATCGCGCCAGAAGACCTTGGTGAATCCGTCGATGGCCCAGGCGTTGATGGTGAACAGGCCGGCCTTCTGCATCGCTTCCGACATGAGATAGCGGGGAAACATGCTGCCGCCGATGGCCGACATGGTGAGAATGAGGAGAGTAGAGAGCGCGCCGAGCTGCGCCCGCGTGTGGCAAACGCTGGCCAGCAGCATTCCGAACGCGGCCACCGCCAGCGCCGTGCACAGGCCCATCACCACAAAGCCCGGAATATGGCTGAAGAATTCGACTTTGAACACCGCCCAGGCAAACACAAACATGACCGTGAGTTGCGTGAACGCAAGCAGCGTGTTGAATACCAGCTTGCCGGCGAGCAGCCCCGTCATGTCGACGCGCGAGCTGAGAACGCGGTCGATGGTGCCGCTCTCCGCCTCGTCGAGCAGCGAGCCGGCCGAACCCGAAGCCGTGAACAGAAGAAACATGACGCCGATAGCCGCCGCATAAAACGAAATCATATTGCCGTTCTTATTCTCGCCCACCACCGAGCGCTCCTTGACGCGGATGAGCCCATCGAAACCGCCCGATGCGTCGCCGCCTGGAGCGCTGCCGGCGGCGTCCCGATTGTTGACGATCCGCCGCAGGTCATCGAGGTTTTCGTTCATGCGCTTGCGCTGCTCGGGCGTAAAGAAGCCGATGTATTTCTCGGTGTACTTCATTCCCTGTTCCGCCATCGCCAGCGGCATTGAAGTCATGGCCTCTTTTTGCAGCAGCCCCGATACGATCTGCGGGGCGATCTGGTCGCTGGCGTCGTTGAGCAGTTGGATCTGGGCGCCATTGCTCCCATTGCTGCCGAAGGAGATCGGATTGGCGCCGAATCCTTGGGGAATGATGAGCGCGACAGAGACATCGCCGGCTTTGACCGCCGCTTCGGCCGTGGCGGCTGTGTAATCCACTGGCGCCGCGCCGCCTTTCGCCGGCGGTGCGGTGCGGACGGAGAGCGACCCTTCGCTTTCGAAACCTTTGATCAATTCGCGCGAGGCCTGGCTGCGATCTTCATCGACCACGATCAGCGAAACCTTGGGCGTAGAGTTGCGACTCCCGCCAAAGACGAGGGCGAAGATGGTAAAGAACGAAATGGGCAGAATGAAGCTGAGCGCCAGCGAGGCGCGGTCGCGGCGTAGCGCGGTGATGGCGGTACGAACGATGGGAGAAATCAATCGCGCAACTCCCTTCCTGTGAGGTGCAGAAACACCGACTCGAGATTGGGCCGGCGCAGCGACACGTCGACCAGCTCAAGGCCCGCGCTGGCAGCGCCTTCGAGCAGCACCGCGATTTCAGTGGGGTGGTCGATTTTGAACTCCGCCGTCGAATCTGTCATGCGCCCGCCGCGCGCCGCCACCCACGCGCTCACCGTTTCCGGCGGCCCCGCAAAACGCGCTATCACCTGGCTGCGCTCGCCGAACGATGCGCGCACCAGCCCCTCCTTGGTGTCGAGCGCGATGATGCGGCCGTGGTCGACGATGGCGATGCGGTCGCAAAGGCGTTCGGCCTCTTCCATGTAATGCGTGGTGTAGATGAGTGTCATTCCCTGCGCGCGCAGGGCCTCGATCATCTCGAAGATGCGGTTGCGCGACTGCGGATCGACGCCCACCGTGGGCTCGTCCATCAGCACCAGGCGTGGATGGTGGATGAGCCCGGCAGCCATGTTGAGCCGCCGCTTCATGCCTCCGGAGAGATTGCGCACCAGTTCGCCGGCGCGGTCCTCGAGCGCGGCCCAGTTGAGGCACCAGGCGACCGACTCGTCGAGCTGTTTACCCTTCATGCCGTTGTAACGGCCGAAGGAGCGCAGGTTTTCTCGCGCGGTGAGGCGCGGATAGAGCGCCAGCTCCTGCGGAACCCAACCGAGGGCCGCGCGCGCTTCTCGCGAGCCCGCCGCCGAGCCAAACACCGCAACGCGGCCTGTGTCGGGAATGACGCGGCTGGCGATGGCGCGAATGAGCGTGCTTTTGCCCGCGCCGTTCGGCCCCAGCAGGCCGAAGCACTCGCCCGCGCGCAGCTCCAGCGAAATGCCGTCCACGGCCATGACCTGGCCGAATCGCTTGACCAGCGAATCGACCACCAGCGGCAGCGCGGATGCAGCCGTTTCGGCCTTGGCGTCGGTTTCAGTCGCAGAAGGGATGCGCGCCTCCCGGCGAATCGCGTTGCGATCATGGTACAGGAGGCGCGTGAATCCTACGTTGAAGCGAAGTATTTCTTCATCGGCTCCCAGTAGTGGCCGTTCCAGCCCCCGTCCAGAGCGTCGTATTCCCCGGCGGGAAAGCCGGTGTGGTCGAAGACGAGCGTCGCCTCGGAGCCGCGCGGCTTCAGCTCGAAGTGCACGATCGAATAGATGCCCGCGTCCCAATGCGTGGGCCGCCAGGCCTGCACGATGCGCTGGTTCTCGACCAGTTCGACGTTGCGCCCGACGATGAGCCCGCCAAACATCGAGAACGCGCCGCCGGCCTTGGGGTCGATGTCGGCCGCCATGCCGGAGAAGGCCGCAAATTGCTTCGAGCCGAGCACCGTTTCATAGATGCGCTGCGGGGTGGCCTTGAAATCGAGGTCGTAGTGGATCGAGGTGAGCGCCGCGTGGGCAGGATTGGCGGGCTTCTCCTGCATCTGCGCCTGCGCGAACGCGGAGCGCGCTGCGAATGCGGCCATGCCGGCGGCGATGCCGGCGATCATTTGGCGGCGCGTGGGCCCAAGAGTATTTCGAGAGATCTCATTCTTCACAGATGCCTCCCAATGAAGCTTGACCAAGCCTTATAAATCCTATCGAAGTTCCGCTTTGTATCAGGGCACGACTGGTAGGTCGGGGCTTCAGCCCTGACTGCCGAAAGTGCGGCGGAATGAACGAACGGCTTCAGCCCCTGAGGGGCCGACGAACCATCGGAACACGCCGCCAAACTATGTTCAAGATCATATTTTGATTGCCGATACTCTGAACCCGGCACATACTGTGTCCGTAACGAGGAAGAGAATGCCCCATCCACCCGGTCATCGCGACGAAATCAAAGAGAAAATCGTGGCCAGCGCGCGCCGCCTTTTCAACCGCCATGGATTCGAAGGCGTCTCGGTCGACCGCATCATGAGCGGCGCAGGGCTCACGCGCGGCGGCTTCTACAGCTACTTCGAGAGCAAGAGCGAGCTTTACACCGAGGTGCTGGGCTGCTTCTTCACCGATCCCGAGTGGAAGAGCTGCTGGGAGGGCGTCGAAGTCGATCTCAAATCCGCCGAAGTCGGCCCGCAGGTGGTGCGTGCCTATCTCTCGCGGCAGCACTTCGAGGACGTGGAGAACTCCTGCCCCATGGTGGCGCTGCCCGGCGACGTGACGCGCAGCGGCGCCGGGGCGCGGCGCGCCTTTGAGACGGTGTTCAAGGCGATGGTCGGCGTACTTGAACGCAGCTTGCACAGTGGCGCCGGCGGTGCGCGCAGCAACGGCTCTGCGCCGCGGCGCAAGGGTGCTTCGCGGCATTCGGTTGCGCAAGCCATGGCTGCGCTGTGCATCGGCGGAATGGTGGTGGCCCGCGCACTCGAGAATCGCGCTCTCGCCGATGAGCTGCGCGACGCATGCATGTCCGTCGCCTTCGAGCTTGCGGGCTGGAAGGCCAAGTAAGAAGGCCAAGTAAGACGGCTAAGTAAACAGGTTCGGGCCGGGGCGCCAGTTGCCGTCGGCGGTGCCGTAGGGGCTGGCGACCACCACCATGTAGCCGTCCGGGTCGCGCAGCCAGCACTCCCAGTGGTTCGGTCCGCCGTCGGGGTCGTCGGAAGGGTTGCGGTGTTTGGGCAGGACGATGTCCACGCCCATCTCGGCGGCGCGCTCCGTCACCGCGTCGAAGTCGTCCACCTCGAACCACAGCAGCACGCCGTTGCCGTAAGGCCTGTCAGCGCGGTCGCCGATGCGGCCGTGATGGTGCTCGACTTCAAAGCTGTGCAACTGCATTACGAGCTGGCCGTCCTTGACCAACTGCTCATATTGCGAGCCGCCGTGAGCGCCGCGGCAGTCCAGCAGCCGCTGATACCACCGGCTGCTGGCTTCAACATCGGAGACGCAGATCAAAGGTTGAGGGCGCATCGCCCTAAGCGTAACAAAGTCCGTGCCAGGGCGAGTTCGGCTGAAGAACGATACCTTGATCGTTGTCAATCCTTCCGCCTGGCCCAGCCACATCGAACCCGCTGAATCCAGACAACTTCCCACCCCTCGCCTCTTTGCAGATTATTTCCGCCCTTAACGTATCCTGGTAGCAGGGGTGAAAATGTTGGTGATCTTAATCAGACCCGCGGCGGTGTCCCGTTCAATCTGTCAGCGATGTGCCCGCCCGTACCGGTCCCCCCTCCCCCCCTACCTATACCCCGGTAGGGTATAGACAAAACGAGGAGAAACCGCCGGCTGTTATACTGCGGGGAAAATGAAGACAATTTCCGTATCTC
The DNA here is from genome assembly GCA_049676965.1 of Occallatibacter sp. Lineage (GTDB taxonomy): Bacteria > Acidobacteriota > Terriglobia > Terriglobales > Acidobacteriaceae > Telmatobacter. The sequence goes on along the minus strand of JBAUBR010000085.1, from coordinate 1,897 downwards.
TTATTGCCATTGTGGCGCTGGCGGTTCCGCTTTGCGCCCGGCCGCAGGCTGCGCAGCAATCTACTGCGCCAAAGACTGCCGGCTCGACTGCGTCAGCCGCGAAAAAGACTGCCGCGCCTACTGCAACGATAAGCCGCGCACTGCTTCATCCCGCATTGCTGAAGGCCAGGGCTCCCGACGTCTTCAAGGCCCGCTTTACTACCACCCAGGGCGCCTTTGTGATTGAAGTGCACAGGGACTGGTCGCCGCTGGGCGCCGACCGGTTCTACAACCTGGTGAAGAATGGTTTCTATAACAATGCGCATTTCTTTCGCGTGGTGAGCGGGTTCGTGGTCCAATTCGGGCTCAGCCCCAGTCCCGCGGTCAACAAGGCGTGGCACGATGCCGCCATTCAGGACGATCCGGTGAAGCAGAGCAACAGCAAAGGCACGGTCACCTTCGCCAGCGCGGGGCCGAACACGCGCACCACGCAGTTGTTCATCAACCTGGGCGAGAATGGGCGGCTGGACACGATGGGTTTTTCTCCCTTCGGCACCGTGATCGAAGGCTTGGACGTGGTGGAGAAACTCTACGCGGGCTACGGGGAAACGCCGGATCAGGGGCGGATCGAAGGGGAGGGCAAGCCGTATCTCGATAAGAACTTTCCGCTGCTCGACAGCATCAGGACGGCCCGGCTCGAGGGTGTTGCGGCGCGGCCTCCGGCAACCCAGAAGACGGCTCCGGCCGCGGCAAAGACATGGACAAAAGGCGGCGCTTAAGTTCGTACCGGCCTTCCGCAAGAGGACGCAGGAAGGATGCGGCATAGCATCCTAAGTCATCTTGCTCATGGTCGACGTTGCTGCTTGTTGCGCTGGCTTTGCCGTCGTTGGTGAATCCGCGGAGCTGGGCGTTGGCTGGCTTTCGTTCTTCGGACACCGCATCTCCTCTGCGAGATGGGATGCGGTAGGCGTTTGCTTCGCTGGTCTTGCGCGCATCTTGGCATGCTTTGCGTTCGAACGCACGGATGTGAGACTCCCATAATCCCCAGGGGATCGGAGCCCCGAGAAGTGGCCGCCCTACTTGCAAGGATCAATCTTCAGGCCTGACCTTGGGTCAGGTTCATTCCGTGCCGGTACAAGAAAGGGATAGTGTAGACTTCTTCACCCGATCGCTTGCCACTGGATACGAACCCGATCGCCAGAAGATTATCCGTTATGCTCCTCCAATTCTTCCCAAGTAGTGTCTGAAGCGCCGCAGCGTCGTAGACTGTTTTGCCGCCGGAAAACTTCGCGATGTCCCCCCAGAAGTGAGGAAATTCCGCCTCCAGGTAGGTTTCCTTCTTGCGTTTCGATAACTCTTCGAAGCCGTACTGTATTGCGGCAGCGCCAATCACATAATCTGATTGCCCATCAGGTTCCACCGCACATAGGTCCTGCTGTTTCTGTTTTGCCCGTATCAGCAGGTCGAGGACATCTCTCGGTGTCACAACACCACGACCGTCGGCACACCGATTGCATATCCAGCGAATCGTAGGACTCTGCTTCTGACCCCTGAAAACTGCTGGTGGGAATATCTTATCGAACGCGAGCTTACGGTAAACGGCGCTGGCGTCCAAGGCATCCCGATTTATCTCGAGATATAAGGCGAATCTCTCATTCGCAAAGAACCGCTTTACCACCATCGCCAAGATTTGGTCGTCGGTCCACCGGAGAGTATCCGCTTGCCGCGCTGTTACATGCGTGAGAGCAGTAAATCCCTCGTCGTTCCTCACGACTTGTTCAAGCATGTCGTCTCTAACAGCCTGTGGTGTAACCGGCCGTTTTCAGCCCGGTCGGCAGTTAACTGCCTGAACGAGAAATCCATTGGTCAGAACGAAAACTCGGCCCGTACAGCTTTGAATCGGGCTTGCTGGCCGGTA
>JBAUBR010000084.1:0-2896 GCA_049676965.1 Occallatibacter sp. | reverse complement strand
ACTCCCATTGCAACTGAAACAGCGACTCCAGAGAGCCGTCGAAGTCGGCATCAATCGCGACCCACTTCGAACGCTGGGTCTCGGGATTGATCGCATACAGGCTGATGGTGATGTCGCCGTTCAGGTGGATGCGCACTACGCCTTCATCCAGCTGCTTCGGCTCCTTGGTTTTCCAATTCCTTGCCGGGTAATAGGGAACGGAGCCGTTCGGCAGGGGCCGCTCAGCCTGTATTGCGTAGGCCCGCCGGTTCACGAACTGTCGCATGAAGTTGTTTGCCGTTTCCCGGTTTACACAGAACTTGGCATACATGGCGCTGCCTCCTTCGTTGGCTCTGTGGTTGTAGCCCGAGTCCAAATTTCGGTCAAATTCTTAGCAAAGGGATCGTGACGCAGTTCATGGATCCAACGTTTCGGTTGGCCAGGTAGAACCCTTGCGCCTCTTCTGGGAACCTGAAATCATCGTTGGAGCAAGATGCCGGAACTTGTACAGATCGGTGTTCAGCCGTCGAAGCCTGCCAACGCTCGAAGTCCGAAACCCCGCGCCATAGTGCTTTGGCTGCAAGGTGTCACTCTGGCATGGATGCTGGTGGAGTTTGGCGTCTCCGCGTATGCGGCTTTAACAGCTCACAGCCCCGCGATGTTGGCCTTCGGCTCTGATAGCCTGGTCGAGCTCCTGTCCGCCACCGTCGTGCTCTTGCAGTGGATTCCGAGCATGCCTATCTCAGAACGGAGGGCAAGCCGTACAGCCGGAGCCCTGCTTTTTGTGCTCGCCTTCGTGGTGGCGACGATTGCTATTGGGTCAATGGCTCTGCGGTTGCGGCCTGAAACGAGCTTCGCCGGTATAGGAATCACCGTCGCTGCTCTGATGGCAATGCCTGTTCTGGCTTTTCTGAAACGCCGTGAGGCTCGCCGCAGCAACAATGCAGCGCTGGCCGCCGATGCATTGCAATCCGCGACATGCGCCTATGTTGCGCTCATCACGTTGGTCGGCCTCGCGGTAAATGCGGCGTTCCATATTGCATGGTTCGATTCGATTGCCGCCTTGGCGGCAGCTCCCATTCTCATCAAAGAGGGCATGTCGGCTTTCCGAAGCCCGATTGAAAATTCTGCTGCCTGGCGTCTCTGGTCGAAACGTCAAGTTCTCCGAGATCGCGGACGACGCGATCAAGTTCTCCGAAACTCACCACAAAGATCCGGCGGGGTTCAAGACGCGGATCGAGCTGGCGAAGATTGATTTCAAGGACCGCATCGCGGAATCGATCACCACCCAAGAGTGGCAGCAGTGGATGGATGAGACGGGCAAGGAACGGGAGTGGGAGCACGGCACCTCGAACCGCTACAAGTCCTCGCTGAGCACGGTCTACCGTGAAGCCATCCGCGCCGGCAAGGTTTCTGACAACCCGGTCAAGTTGGTCCGCCGTTACAAGGAGCCGCTCGGAAGGGTCCGGTTCCTGGACGAGCCGGAAGAGACCCAGTTGCGCCAGATCATCAAGGCGCCTCTGCGGGGCCGGATCAACGATGACGGGATAAGCGCGCTGGCCCAGTTCGACGTCGCCCTCAACACCGGCATGCGGCGCTCGGAGCAGTTTTCGGTGACCATGGACCAGGTCAATGAGAAATCCAAAACGATCTATCTGGAGAAGACCAAGAACGGGTCGGACCGGCACGTGAAGCTGAACAGTGAGGCGCTGCGGGTGATCGGGGAGCTCAAGGCCCGGCACAAGCAGCTGGGGCTGCCGCCGGACTCGCTGTTGTTCATTTCCAAGCGCAACGAGCCGATCAAGAACCCGCGCAAGTGGTTCGAGACGATCGTCGCGGCGGCGGGGCTCAAGGACGTGACCTGGCATACCCTACGGCACACCTTCGCTTCCCGTCTGGTCATGGAGGGTGTTAACTTGAAGACAGTGCAGGAACTGATGGGACACAAAACGATCGCCATGACGGCTCGTTATGCGCATCTGGCTCCGGGCTATCTGGAGACAGAGTTGGAGACCCTTGTCCAGCGGCATAACCGGGAGACGGAGAAGGCGGAAAAGAACCAGGTACCAGCTGGTCCCGATTTGGTCCCCGGTGCTTCCGAGCGCCGTTCCTGTTCCTCTCAAGTAATTGATAAAACACGGTGAGAGCTCGTAGCTCAGTTGGTAGAGCAACGCCCTTTTAAGGCGTGGGTCCTGGGTTCGATTCCCAGCGAGCTCACCATAATGATTTATAATGAACAATGTACAGGTTCTTTCTTGGACTTGGGGAGTGGATGGGGAGTGGTTTCCATGAAGAACCGCTCCTTCGTCGTCTTGGAGACGATTTGATCGCGTTTCTCCTGAACGTAGCTCGGGGCGCGCGGATGATCAGGTGTAATCTCGCCATTCGGCATTCTTAAATTTTGAATTTCCTACCCCCCTGAATATTCGGACGCACCCTTCCCAACGGTATCCACTGCCATAGGCTGTCCTGCATGCGCATATTCGCCAATCTCCGGTTGCCTGCCGCTCGCCGTCAAACCTGACGCTCCCATTGACGAAACCGTCGCGCAGCAGCTTCGGGATCAGCTCCTATTCGGCGATCGGGGCCACGAGGAACGTTAGGCAAAACCCAAAAGCTGTACCAGTTGGAACTAGAGATACATTGGCAGTTGAGACTTTCGATGAACTTCATGTGTGGGCTTCGCGCAGCGCCTGCTGACAGGGGTCGAGCCCAATCTTGTGCGGTGATAATTCGGATCAGCCAGCTAGAACGGTATTACCCTTCATGACCACTTTATCCAAACACTCCGACAATCGCGCGGTCGCAGTCGAGATCGCGAAACTCGCTCACAACTTCAACCGCGAAGCTCCCGAAGATCTGAAATGGAAGATCGAGCAGCTTCTGAACCAGGCGCGTCCTTGGCGCCGCCGTCGTC
>JBAUBR010000083.1:0-14778 GCA_049676965.1 Occallatibacter sp. | reverse complement strand
CCACTTGGGGGTCGCGCCTGGCGGAGGGTACTTCGGCCTGAAGGGGATTTACGCTCTCACTTCCGACGGCATGCTGCATGAGCAGGTGATTACCACCGGAGCTGACTTCGCGCCTCCAGTCCGGTTTCTTCCCGCTCCGAACGCCGATGCCTACAGCCTGAATTACTTCAATCACGCCATCTATTCGGCGACCGGCCGCGCCTGCTCCGGCGTCGCAAACGGCCTGTGGTCGATCGATCTGACCTCGCCGGATTACTCGGTGAAGAGCTTCAACTCAGGGAAAGCGAAGCCACTCAACCTTTCCGGCCCTTTGCTCACTCCGGATGGTATTTCCCTGATTGTTACCGGGCCCGGAGAATCCGCCGCGGACTCCGGAGCCCCTGCGGACAGCGTGGTCGCCATCGGCGGAGATATGAAAGCGGAGAATTGGTATACGCCATCCGGCGGAATGGGAAGTTATCAGGCTGTCTCTCCCATTACTTTCACTTATAAGGATAAGCAGTTAGTCGTCGCGCCCGGCAAGGATGGAAGCGTTTCGCTGCTTGACGCCGCATCGCTTGGTGGCGCGGATCATCGCACTGCTCTTTCGGAAACTCCCGCGCTCGCCAATCCCGGAGCAAAGCACGGCTGGGATGGCTTTGCCGAATACCAGGACAAGGAAGGAACCACCTGGGTATATGCCTCAATTTCAACTGGAATAACTCTGAATGAGAGCGGAGTGAAACTCAACGGGTCTGCAGAGCACGGCGGCATCGTCGCCTTCAGGCTCGAAGAAAATGGCGGCCAGCTCGCATTGACGCCGGTTTGGGCTTCCGAGGACATGGTGAATCCCGCGCCTCCTCGGATCGCCAACGGCGTGGTGGTCGTGCTCGCCGGCGGAGACGCTTCAACCCACGCGACATTATTGATGCTCGATGCCGCCACCGGCGCCGAGCTTTACTCGAGCAAGGACGAGATCTCCACTTATACGGGCCTGTCCGGCGTTGCCGTCGGCGATAGCCACGCTTTCTTCACTGACCATAACAACATCCTCTATTCCTTTGGAATCGGGATGGAACACTGACGAGCGGACGCGCAGCGAAACAATCCGCGCAGCCGTCAGGCAGGAGAAATGGAAATGCCAAGTCGTGCGGAAGTGCAGGAGGCCGTGAATGCCGGCGGCGGAGTGCTCAGGCTGGAGCCCTCCTGGGTGCCACGTTCGTTTATGATCCCCGGGCGCAGGTTGAAGCTCCATCCCGACGATCTTTACTCCTTCGGAGCGCATCGCGGTGGCATTAACGAGCGGTGGTTTTCGTCGACAACCAAAGCCTCAAACGGTCCTGCCACCACTTCGGACGAGGGATTGAGTTATGTTCGCCCGGCCAAAGGCGCCCGGTTTCTGCTGAAAGATGCGGTCGAATGCGCCGGAGATATTCTGCTGGGCAAGGATACGATGGAGCGCGAGGGCGGATGGAACCTGCTCTGCAAGTTCTTCGATAACATGGGTCCCATCCCGCACCACATGCACCAGAACGATCAGTTCGCCAACCTGGTTGGGTACAAGGGAAAGCCGGAAGCCTATTACTTTTCCCCGCAATATAACCAGCTCTTCAATAACTTCCCGCATACTTACATGGGGCTTGAGCCGGGCACGACGAAGCAGGACATTTACCGCTGCCTGGAGCGCTGGAACCGCGGCGATAACGGAATCCTGTTTCACTCGCGCGCCTACCGGCTGGAGCCGGGAAGCGGGTGGCAGGTCGATCCGGGAATCCTGCACGCGCCGGGCTCGCTGGTCACTTACGAGCCGCAGGTGAACAGCGACGTCTTTGCCATGTTTCAGTCCGAAGTCGAAGGCCGCATCGTCGACTGGAGCCTGCTGACCAAGGACGTATTGCCGGAATATCACCATAACTTCGATTACCTAATCAGCATGCTCGATTGGGATGCGAATGTGAATCCGGAATTCGCGAAGAGCAATAAGCGGCATCCAGTCCCAGTTCGGCCGGTCGAAGAGATGGGGGAAGCCGGGTATCGCGAGATGTGGATCACCTTCGGCAGCGTCCATTACTCGGCAAAGGAACTTACCGTGCTGCCGGGCCGGAGCGTCACGATCCGCGATTTTGCCGCCTACGGGCTGATTCTTACTCAAGGCCACGGCAACTTTGGAAAGATACGCGTCTCTACTCCGTCGATGATCCGCTTTGGCGAACTCACCGAGGACGAGTTATTCGTGACTGCGGATGCCGCGCGCAATGGCATAGCGATAGAGAACTCGAGCGCCACGGATCCACTGGTCATCCTCAAACACTTCGGCCCGCGCAATCCCGATGCGGAAGCGCTGCGCCGAGACCGCTGAGAGAGGAGAGCCGCATGCACAAATATCCCGCGATCCACAATGCAATGTGGCCCGGCATCGTCGGCAAGGGCGGTAGCGCAGAGCCCGCGATCGAACTTGACACGATGCTGCGCCTGACTGCCGCGGCCCACGTGAACGGCGCGCGCTTCGACGGCGTCGACCTCTTCCTGTCTCTGCCCCACACCGATATCGATTCATCCGACGACGAGCTCAAGCAGCTCGCCGATAAGTTAGCCGGACATAACCTTGTGGCTGGCTCGCTGGTTGCACCGGTCTGGCCACCGACGGGCGGTGGTTCGGCAATGGGATCGAGCGAAGAGCGCGAACGCTTTCTCACCCAGGTTCGCAAAGCATGCGTGATCGGCAAGAAGCTTCGCGATCTCGGAATCCGCCCCTACGGCATCATCCGCATCGACCCCGCCGCGGGCCCCGCCGAGTGGGCCGCGGACCCGGCCGGCAATACGCGCCGGATAGCCGAGACCTTTCGCGATGCCTGCACCATTGCCGAAGGCTACGGCGAGCGGCTTGCCGCCGAAGGAGAAATCTGCTGGGGCGGAATGCACGGCTGGAAGCACATGGTGGAGTTACTCGAGCAGGTGGGCCGCCCGAAGACGCTCGGCTTTCAGGCCGACATGGCGCACACTATGCTTTACACCATGGGCTATAACTCGCCGGAGAGCCGCCTGCTTCCCGCCGGCTACGATTGGTCGGACAAGGGCGTTCTCATGGGAGCGCTGCGGCAGCTTGCCGATGCGTTGCGGCCGTGGACGATCGATTTCCATGTGGCGCAGAACGATGGAACCGTGAAGGGCTCAGGCTCGCACGACAAAACCGGCCGCCACTGTCCGCCCGACGATCCCAACGGCAAAATGAACATCGCCGAAGTGGCCGGCCTTTGGATGCGCGGGGAAAATGGCCAGCCGACGCGCGCCTTTGCGCATATCTGCTGGGACGGATGCATGTTTCCGAACGAAATGATGCTGGCCCCCGAAACCTGGAACCGCATTCTCGCTACCATGATCCGGGTGCGCGATGCGCATGGTTGGGATTGAAGACGGGATTGAAGCGGAGATTTGAACTGTGGCAGCGAAGAAAGAACTCAACATCGGACTAGTTGGTTATGGCTTCATGGGGCGCACGCACTCGAATGCGTTTCTCCAGGCGCCGCGATTCTTCCAGCTGGCATATCGTCCCGTGTTCAAGGCGGTTTGCGCGCGCAATGCCGATCGCGCCAGGGGCTTCGCCGAGAACTGGGGTTACGAGTCCGTCGAGTCCGATTGGAAAGCGTTGGTGGAACGCAAGGATATCGACCTCATCGACATCGCCAGCCCCAACGACACGCATGCCGAGATCGCGATTGCCGCAGCGCGCGCCGGCAAGATGGTGCTGTGCGAAAAGCCCCTGGGCCGGAGCGTCGAAGAGGCAAAAACCATGGTCGACGCGGTTGAGTCGGCCGGCGTGCCCAACATGGTCTGGTATAACTACCGCCGCGTTCCGGCCATCGCGCTGCTTAAGAAGCTGCTCGACGAAGGCCGCTTCGGCCGAATCTTCCACTATCGCTCGCAGTTCCTCCAGGATTGGACAATTTCGCAGGATCTGCCCCAGGGCGGCGAAGGATTGTGGCGGCTCGACTCCGCCGTCGCCGGCAGCGGAGTTACTGGAGACTTACTCGCACATAACATCGACATGGCGATCTGGCTGAATGGTCCCATCGTCGAAGTTACCGCGATGACCGAGACATTTATCAAAGAGCGCAAGCATAATCTCACCGGAAAGGTCGAGCCGGTGAAGATAGACGATGCCAGCGCGTTTCTCTGCCGGTTTGCCAACGGATCGCTCGCGGTTTTCGAGGCTACCCGCTATGCGCGCGGGCATAAGGCGCTGTTCACTGTCGAGATCAATGGCGAGAAGGCTTCCGCATCGTGGGATCTTCACGACCTGCACCGGCTGAACTACTTCGACCATCGCGATGAGAGCCAGTTGCGCGGATGGAAGAGCGTTCATATCACCGACGGCGACCACCCATACATGAAGCACTGGTGGGTGCCTGGATTGCAGATCGGCTATGAGCATACCTTCATTCACCAGGCTGCGGACTTCATCCTTGCGCTGGGCGAAGGACGCCCGGCTGCTCCTGCTTTCCGCGATGGCCTGGCAACCGATCGTGTAACTGATGCTGTATTGAAGTCCGCCAAGACAAGGCAGTGGGAGAGCATCGCCGCTTAATGGGGTGAACGTCGCGAGGAGGAGAAATGGAGCACGAACCGCGTATTCGCAATGGAAGAAAGTCAGCGGCAATCTGTGCCGCGGTCCTGTCTGTCGCCGCCGCAGGCTTCTGCGCGGATACAAAGGCGCAGCAGCCGTCGCCTCCGGCGCACCATCCCCAGGCGTTCCACTTCGTTCAGCCGGAGCCCATCAACTTCGACGATCACGCAGGCTGGACGCAGATCTTCGACGGCAAGACGCTGAACAACTGGGATGGCGACACGGACGTGTGGCACGTGGAGGATGGAGCCATCGTCGGCGAGTCGAGCCCGGAGCATCCTTCGGGCACCACCAATATCATCTGGCGCGGCGGCGAGCCGGCTAACTTCGAGTTGAAGCTGGAAATGAAGCTCGAAGGCGAAGGCGCCAACGGGGGCGTGCAGTATCGCAGCATCAGCGTGCCGCCCAGGATGCGGCCGTTGCCCGACAATCTTTCTCCGGAGCAGCGTGCGCGCATTCAGCAGCAGCAGGAGTTGACCCAAAAGCGCGCTAAGTGGAACTTATCCGGCTATCAGGCCGACTTCGACTTTGCCAATAAGTACACCGGGCAGCTTTATGAGCAGGATTCGCCGCGCGGCATCATCGCGTGGCGCGGCCAGGTTGTGGCGACCGAACCGGACAAGAAGCCGACCCTGCTGGCAACGCTCGGCAGCTCGGACGATCTGAAGTCGGTGATCAAGCCTGGAGAATGGAACCAGGTGGAGATCATCGCGGACGGAAACACGCTGATTCACATCATCAACGGGCGCGTTATGGCTGTCCTGGTGGATACCGATCCCAAATACGCGCAATCGAAGGGCCTGATCGCGGTCGAAATCGAGGGGCCCGGCAATGTGAAGATATCGCACCGGAACATCTGGTTGAAGACGCTGCCGTAACGGCAAGCCGCCGGCGCATGCTCTCCGGGGATAACTGGAAGGGATTTGCCGGATAACTGGTAGGCCTGTCGATCAAGGGAATCAGCCCGGAAGACCATCGTGCCTGAAGTTATCTTCCATGATCGGCGTGCGGTGCAGATTGAGAATGAATCGTTGCGCCTGACAGTTCTCGTCGAAGGCGGGCACATTGCGGAGTTCTTCGACAAACGCGCCGGCGTCAGTCCACTCTGGATTCCGCACTGGAGATCGGAGGAGCCGTCCGCATTCGGGGCCGAATCCGCTACCGAATCCGCTGACCGGTTCGGCTCCGGCGCCGACGCGAAGTTACTTGCGGGCATCATGGGCCATAACCTGTGCCTCGATATATTTGGCGGTCCGTCGCAGCACGAAGCATCGGCAGGGCTCACCGTGCACGGCGAAGCTGCGGTCGATTGCTATGAGATCGCCGAAGAGCGAGATACGCTGACGCAGCAACTCACGCTCCGATTGGCCGGGCTCAGGTTTAAACGCACCATTCAGCTCGGCGGGAGTCTTGCGCGCATTGCGGAGTCCATCGAGAATCTCAGTGGAATCGACAAGCCCATTGGCTGGACGCAGCACGTCACGCTAGGTCCACCTTTTCTCGATCCCGCAACCACCGAGTTTCGCGCTTCCATGACCCGTTCGATGGTCTCCGCGTCCGACCCCGGCTCCGACGCATATCTTAGGCTCGGCGCGGAGTTCGACTGGCCGCTGGCTCCCCTCGCCAACCGCGGAATGGCGGACTTGCGCCGGATGAATCCCTCGACGCCCGCGAGCGGATACACAGCGCACCTCGCTGATCCGCAGCGAGAGAATGCGTTCTTTGTGGCCTATACGCCGCAATCCCGGCTGGCGTTCGGATATATTTGGAAACGCGAGGACTTTCCGTGGCTGGGAATCTGGGAGGAAAACCGCAGCAGGCGGAGCGCGCCGTGGAGCGGGCAGGAAGTAACTCGCGGCATGGAGTTCGGAGTCTCGCCGTTCCCGGAGACGAGAAAGGAGATGGTGGAACGGGGCAAGCTCTTCGGCACGCCGACTTACAAATGGATACCTGCCGGCGGACAATTACGCGCCGAGTATTGGGTGATAAGTCAAACTGTCGATGTCATTCCCGAATCGTTGTCCTGGCCTATCAGTTAGGGAAACTCCGAACAGACGCCTTGAATCTCCTCAGGGGCTAAAGCCCGCTATTATAATGCGGCATTTGCGGCAGTCAGGGCTGAAGCCCGGACCTACCAGTCGTGCCCTTTCATAACGTGGACTTATTTAGAGGTTCGTTAGAAGACGAGATTTTCCTTTTTGGCGTCGATCTTCTTTGTGTCGACATTCGGCGTCTTCTTCATCTCGTCAATCGACTTGAATCCACCGACCTTGTCCCGGTAGGCGGTGATTGCTTTGGCGTCGTCGAGACTTATCCCGAGAAGAGTCGCAAGCTGCTGATCCGTCGCCTTGTTGACAAAGAGCTTGGGAATGGTCGAAGGAGGGAAGTTAGCCGTGAGATAGTCCGCAATGTCGGTGAAGTCTTCGTCCGTACCGGTGGCGCCCATGCCCAACATTTTGGTAATGGTGTTCTCCCAGCCCTGGCGGTTTTGGCCGTGCGCCAGGACGATCGTCGGAGAGTGGCATCTCGAGCAAAGGCGAAGGACCGCTTCTCTGCCCTCGCCGGGAGGGAATTCGGGATGCGCAGCCTGCGAGTCGAAAGTGTTGTTCGGCGCCGGCGCACTTGCGGGGGCTTGCTTGGCCATCACTCGCCCTTCCCCGAGAAGCCATCCCGTAATCGAGCCGATTCCGAGCATGAAGAGCAGAATGGAGAAGATGAATTGAGACAGAAACTCTTTGTTGGCGGCCGGTTTCACAACAATCTCCCGGTTTTTATATGGCATGATCGCAAGGACTTTGGCGCGGAAGACATCCCTCTCCGATTGTACTGAAGCGGTTTCCACGCTGTCGACGCTCCCGTATCCCGCGATTCGACGGCCGTATGTTCTCTCGCGGCCGGAAAGAGCAAAATGGAAATTCCGGATAGTTCCAGGCTTGACAGTCCCCGCTACGGAGAAATACTTTTCCTGCACTGACACAATTCCCCCAAACCTGACGCGAACCAAACAGAAGGGTGGAGTGAACTCACTTGCACTCCTTCGCTTGGTTTTGCCCAGGCACGCGAAGTCCAGATCGTTCCGGCTCGTGCTCGAATCCTCTCAGTCCGGGTTCCAGCCGTCTTGTGGAGCGTCCCGGTTCCCGCGGACACGATATTTGCCGAAGCGGTCTGATTCGGTTTCATCCATTGGATTCGAACGGAGGAATGCTATGAATTTCGACCCCAGGTTGATAGGAAATAAACAATTTTACCCGAGATTGCGGCTCGGGTTGTCCGTGCTGCTTGTCTCAGCCTCTTTCCTCGCGGTTTTGGGCGCGCAGCGCGCATCCGGACAAGGCTTCCAAATGACCGCACTGGTTGTGCCCAACAGCACCGGGGAGTCCAGCCCCCTGGGCATCAACTCCAGCGGAGAAGTGGTGGGCACGTTCACGCCGAAGAGCGGCGGCAACACCAAGGGCTTCCTCTATTCGGGCGGGAAGTACACGATTCTGAGCGGGCCGGCGGGAACGGACGGGCCAGTGCGGGCACTCGGCATCAACAGCGCCAAAACCCCCGTAGTTGTCGGCGATTATCTGGTAGAGAACCGGTATCACGGATACTTTTACGAGTCGGGAAAGTACACCACATTCGATTACAACGACTTCGATTCCACCTCGCTTTTCGCAATCAACGATAACGGCGATATCGCGGGTGCCTTTGGACACGAGGGCGAACCGCAGGAGGGATTCGCGGTCATCAAGGGGAGCAAATACGGGTTTTATGGCCAGGGCCACGATAGCACCTTTGCCTACGGGATCAACAACTCCGGCGAACTGGTGGGCGAATTCTTCGATTCCAAAAATCTGGCGCATGGCTTTCTTCGCTCCGCAAGCGGGAAGATCACCGCGATTGACTATCCCGGTGCGGCCCAGACCATCTGCTACGGGATCAACACGGTGGGAGAAATTTCCGGCGTCTACATCACCTCGAAGAGGCAGGATTACGGATTCACGTATGCGAAGGGCAAGTTCACGATCGCCGACTTCGGCACCGTCAACGGCCTGAATGCCGACGGAGCCTACGACGGAACCTACTTTGGCGTCGATGGAGTCGCGACCGGATATGTGGCGCTGCCCCAGGCCTTTACGTTATCCAAGGTAGAAATTCCCAATAATTTCGAGTCACCCATCATTAACGGGATCAACAACGCCGGTGTTGAGGTCGGGGGCTACAACGATTCAATGGGGAACAGTCACGGCATGATGATCGCCGACGGAAAGGTGACGATTATCGACGACCCTAACGGGGTCCAGACCGTTCTGTTTGCCATCAATTCGAGCAACGAGATAGTTGGCGACGCGTTCGACAGCCAAGGCAACCCGCTTGGATTCAAGTACGCCGACGGGAAGTTCACCAGCATTCCCGGACCCCCTGGCGCACTTTCGAGCGATGCGACCGGAATCAACGAGCAGGGGTGGATTGCCGGCGACTTCTTCGGCACCGACAGAACCCACCACGGGTTCATCCTCAAAGGCAGCACTTACAAGGAACTCAACGTGCCGAAAGCGACCACAACCTTTGCCGCGGGGATCAACAAGGCCGGAATGGTCGTGCTGGCCTATGGGGACGCGAAGGGCTACACCGAATCCGCTCTCTGGACCGGATCGACGTATGAGTCGATCGCTGTTCCCGGAGCATCGCAGAACTTTGCCGCATCCATCAACACGGCGGGCGATATCGTGTATCGCATCTACGATCAAAACGATGACGGCCACGCCGCGCTGAAAAAGGGCAAAGATTACTATGTCTTCGATTTTCCAGGTGGAGTGAACAGCGGGGCGCTGGGAATCAACGACAGCGGTGAGATCATGGGCTTCTATTCGTTGCCCGGCAAGACCTCCACGACCGTGGTCTTCAAGGGAACGGAATAACAACTGAACAAGGCGCCAGGCAGTGGAGCGCGCAGCGTGAAGTTGCCCGGCGCTGGCGTCACAGGCAGGGTTCTCGGAGGCGATCAGCGGGTGAGTACCTGGGCTCGCCCAAATAGCGATCGTTTGCCGAGTCCGGGGGTGACGCTGACCGCATGTTACGCCTGCTGAGACTGCTGAAGAAAAGCATCGAGGTGGTTTCTCAGCTGCCGGAAGTCGATGGGTTTCGACACACACGCATTGCAGCCGGCTTGCATCACGCGCTGCTGGTCGGTGACCATGGCATGAGCGGTCACCGCGATCACGGGAAGGCTGCGGTATCGGGGATGATCGCGGATCCAGGCCGCCAGCGCAAGGCCGTCTTCGAGGCCGAGCTGCACATCGAGCAGCACAGCGCCAGGGGGATCGGTCTCGAATTCGGCGCGGGCCTCATCGAGGCACGTTGCCGACGCTACGCGAAATCCCTCTTGCTCGAGCCAGTCGCACAGCAACTCGCGATTGAGGAGATTGTCCTCGACAACCAGGATGCGATCGGCCATTACACCTCCGCCAGAAGTGGAGCGGCTTGCTGAATCTGGCGAATCAGCTCGCTTCTCCATTGCTCGTGTTTCATGAAGAGCGCACCGGTATGGGAACGAAGATAATCTCTCTCCTCCAGCGTCAAGTCCTTGTTGGTCAGGACAAAGATCGGCAGACTGGCCGTCTTCTCGTCGGTCCGCCACTCGGCGATCAGCGCAAAGCCGCTCATTCCGGGCAAGAGAAGATCGAGGATGACCAGGTCGGGCAAGGTGGCGTTCACGAGTGATTTTGCCTTCAAGCCGTCGGTCGCGGAGCTGACGCAGTAGCCGTTCTTCTCCAGCAGGTCCACGATGAACTCGCGGGTTGCCGAGTCGTCTTCAACCACGAGGATCTTCTGTCCTGTTCCGGCGCGCCCGCCCTGGTTGAGGCACCGCTCCACCGCCGCCAGCAGAATCGACTTATCGACCGGCTTGACGATGTACTCGTCCGCTCCAAGCAACACGCCGGTATTTCTCTGGTCCATCACGGTCACCATGACCACGCGAATCTTCGCGGTGCGCGGATCGGCCTTGAGCCGGGACAACACGTCCCACCCGTTCACCGGCAGCATCACGACATCCAATGTCACGACCTCGGGCCGGAGATCGATGGCCATTTCGACTGCATTCTCCGGCCGGTTGCAGACCATGACTTCGTAGCCCGCCGAGGCCAGTTGCGATTCCAGCAGGTCCGCAGCAGCGGGATCGTCTTCGATGATCAGAATTCTAGCGGTCGCCCTGGAGGCCGATTTCGCGTCTTTTTGCCGTGTCTGTTCTTCTTCCGGGGAGCAGATGCTTGGCATGGTGAAGAAGAAGCAGCTTCCCTGGCCGGGCTCGCTTTCAACATCCAATTGACCGCCGTGCAGCTCGACCAGCCTGCGGGTGATGGCCAGACCCAAACCCGTTCCTTCGGCCGCCTTTTCAGATTGACGCAGGCGGTGGAAGGCATCGAAGATGCGCTGCTTTTCCTCCGGCGGAATGCCCGGGCCGGAGTCGCGTACCTCGATGCGCACCATGTCGCCGGCCTGCCTTGCGGCAAGCTCGATCCTGCCGCCTTTGGGCGTGAACTTGATGGCATTGCCCAGCAGGTTCATCAACATCTGCTTGAACCGCGTGGCGTCGGCGCGAACACACAGCCCGGCGGCGGTGTTCTGCACCAGTTGGTGAGCGTTCTTGTCGACGAGCGGCTGCAGCGATTCGCAGACGTCCGCGAAGATGGCGTCCACGGCGACGTCTTCGATGCTGAGCTGCAGGCGGCCGGCCTCGATCTTCGAGAGATCGAGTATGTCGTTGATAAGCCGAAGCAGGTGCTGGCCGCTGGTGTGAACGTGATTGACGTATCGCGCCTGGCGCTCGGTGAGCGGGCCATAGCGGCTGTCGGCGAGCAGCTCCGAGAATCCCAGCACCGCATTCAGCGGCGTTCGCAACTCGTGGCTCATGGTCGAGAGGAACTGGTCTTTGAAACGGCTCCCGCGCTCGATCTCTTCCTTCGCGCGAAGAACCGACTGCGAATAAGCTTCCACTTCCTTCTGCGCCGCCACCAATTCGGCCGTCCGTTCCTCTACTCGATGCTCGAGCTCGTCATGCGCCTGCTGCAGACTTGCCTTGCCTATCTCGATTTGCTTCAGCATCTGGTTGAACGAATCGATTAGGATGCTGACCTCGCCGTGCCCGTTCATGCTGCGTGCACGCAGGGAGTAAGTCCTGTTCAGCGAGACTTCACGCGCGATTTCGGCCAGTTCCACGATCGGCTGGGCTACAGACCTGCGGAACACCGAGGAGACCACAAGCGCAGCCAGCAGCGATATGGCCAGAACCAGCGAGGCGATGCCAACGTAAAGTTCCAATCTGCGATTGAGGGCTTCGACATCGGAGCGCAGAAACAGGATTCCACTCGGCTTGCCGTCGAGCTCGATGGTGCGCATCAGCAGGACTTCGCCATCCGTGACCCAGTGGCTCTCCACCTGGCCCTTGGGAATCGGCGGCGGAGATGGAATCGGGCCGCTCCCGTGACGCGAGTAGATGGCGAAGGGTTTTCCATCCGTCGTATAGATCACCGCGGAAAGAATCTGCGGGTCGGCTTTGAAGGCCGAGAGGGTCTTG
Organism: Occallatibacter sp.; assembly: GCA_049676965.1. GTDB lineage: Bacteria > Acidobacteriota > Terriglobia > Terriglobales > Acidobacteriaceae > Telmatobacter. The sequence continues at coordinate 2,611 of JBAUBR010000083.1, read as the reverse complement.
TTCGCCGAGTCGGGGTCGTCGAAGGCCAGCGCCGCGACGGAGTTCGCGCCGACAATCTGGGCCTGCATGGAAAGGCCGCTGATGCGGGCCGCCCTGAACGTCACCAGGTCGTAGCCGATGAACGCCGCACAAGCCAGCACCAGGGCCACGCTCGAGACCAGCAGGTTCATCCACGTGAGCCGCTGTGCTATGGATCGATCCTTCGCTTTGGCCATCGTCACTCTCCCGGCCCTCCGGGCCTTCTAACCGCGGCGGCCACTTTCAGCAACTCCGACGGAAACACAAGATGCGACCTCTCCGCGCTCTCCAGGTTGATTTCGAAGCGAACGCGATCGCCATCGAGGATGAACTGGATCATTCCGCCGCGCTTGGAGAAGTCGGGCATGTCGCTCACTGTGAGAACGGAGGAGTCGTCGATGGCGGCGAGCGTTTCCTTCAGGTCGCGCTGCGCTGCGCTGAGGGAGAGAATGTGGCATTCCGCCGCATCCTGCGCCTTCGCCAGCCGCTTGATCGCAACCGGCTTGCCGCCCAGCGTCTGTCCGGCGAGCGTCGACTCCAATACCGATCCGAACGGATCCTGACCCAATACGCAGATCGTGAAGGCCCCGCTCTGGTTGGCCAGCGCAACGGGCGGCCACTTCACGAACTTGCCGAAGTTGTAGAGATAAGCCGCCTGCACCTGGTACTCATTTGGCCGGCTCGCCTGGGCGACTGCGTCCGCTCCGCTTGCGCCCGATGTCGCCAGGAACAGAAGCATAATGCACGCCAACAGCGTGCGGCCCGCGCCGCGCCCGGTTGTGCGCGCCTCTACGGACGGCCATTCTGCCGCGCTCCTGCTCTTCATTGGGCCGGCGCGTCCTATCTCGCCCACGTAATCGAAAGGTAGGCGCTTCTCTTGATTCCCACGAGCGGTCCAGGATCGCCGCCGAATTCAGCGTGCGACGGGCGCAGCAGATTCTGTCCCACCACGGCAAAGTCGAATCCCTCGCCGACGCGGCGCGCCAGGCGTACGTCGGCTGTGTTGTAAGGATGCACGCTGTATGCCGGCAGCTCGCTCACATAGCGATAGGTCTGGTTGAACTCGAAATGCTTCGGCAGGTTGATGATCGACTGCACATTGGCGTCGTGCGTGGGGCTCGATCCCAGGTACGAACTCAGCAGGTTGCCCACGTCCGTATATCCCGGCCTGTCGCTCAGCTCCATGTGCAACAGAGAGTAGGCGCCGCGCAACTGCCACCAGCGCGTCGCGTCCCAGGTCGGTGCAACTTCAGTTCCCACCGACCGCCCTTCGATCACGTTGGCATAAGGAAGCACGAACGCCAGGTCCACCGGCGGAGGATTGGTGAGCAAACCGATCGTCGGCGGTCCATATCCTTCCAGATCGTTGTACACGTTGAAAAAGGTCGTGAAATCGATGTACACGCGGCTGCTCACTCGAGAGCGATAGCCGGCCTCATAGGCAATAAGTTTCTCCGGCCTGAAGTTGGGATTGCCCACGATCTCGAAGAACACCGGCGGCGGAGGCGTAGCGCGCACCAGAATGTCGAACTGAACGTCCTGGTCCTGGCGCGAAGGCGTGCGCACCGCGCGCGTCACCGCCATCCACGCCGATTGCCGCGCAGTTGGCGTCCACAGCAGGCGCATGCTCGGTTGGTAGTCATAGCCACTAAAGTTGTTGTGCTCGAACTTGCTGCCTGCTGTGAGTGAAAATTTGTTCCTGTCGAAAGGCAGCTCATATTGCACAAAGCCCGAGTAAATACTGTCTGTCTGCTGTTTAGGCAGAAAGTTCACCGCCGGCGAAGTCTGGATCACATTGCTCGGACTCAGGCGCGCACCCAACCCCCACGTCAGCTCCTGTTGGCCGAGCGTGCGCTGGTGCTCGATGTAGTCCACATCGAAGGTGCTTCGCGTCTCGCCGAGCTCGATATCCTGCCGGTTGGTCCGGTCGAAGTACGCCTGCATCTGCACGTCCGAACCATCGCTGATGCGGTGCTGCCAGCGCGTGAGCAGGTTTCCGCCGGAGAAGTTCGCCTTGTCCTGTTCGGCAACCTCCGCAAGCGGCGAGAAGGTAGCCAGCAGCAGGCTCTCTCCACTCTGTCCGCGATAAAGATCGCCCTGCACCGCGAAGTCATTTTTTGCGCCGTGCGGCCAGTCCATGCGGAAGCCTGCCTGGCCCATCCGCCAGTCGTCGAAGTTGTTGCCGTCGGGATGAAACTCCGGCCCGCGCATCGCGCCCATGGTGTAGAGCCGGTAGCTGAAGCCGTGCCGCGCCGTCGCACCGTAGCGAAGGCTGCCCAGGCCCTGGTCGACGTTGCCGCCACCCAGTGTCGATAGCGCTCCCGTCGTATCCTTCGCGCTCCTGGTGATGATATTGATGATGCCGTTGACGGCGTTCGCGCCCCAGATCGTTCCGCCCGGCCCGCGAATTACTTCGATACGGTCCACGTCGTCGAGCATCACGTCCTGTGCGTCCCAGTAGACGCCGGAGAACAGCGGCGTATACACGCTGCGCCCGTCGATCAGCACCAGCAGCGACTTCGAGAACTGTCCCGCGAAGCCGCGCACGGCAACCGACCAGTGGTCCGCGTCGATGCGCGCCACCTCCACACCC
>JBAUBR010000082.1:0-4356 GCA_049676965.1 Occallatibacter sp. | reverse complement strand
GCGATGCCATCGGCGATGGTGGCCTCGGGCGCCAGTGTCACCGGCGCGCCGGCCTCGCGCGCGCGCAGCATGGAGGGCAGCTTCTCGGGCTCCACGCCGATCACGCGAATCTTCGGATTGGTCTCCTTGAGCGCGCAGGCAATGCCGCCGATGAGCCCGCCGCCGCCGATGGGCACCACCACCGCTTCGATGTCCGGCACCTGTTCGAGCAGCTCCAGCGCAATAGTGCCCTGGCCGGCGATCACATGCGCGTCGTCGAAGGGATGGATGAAGGTGCGGCCCTCTTCGACGCGGCGTCGCAGCGCCTCGTCGCAGGCCTCGTCGTAGCTGGCGCCGTGCAAAATCACCTCCGCACCATAGGCGCGCGTGCTCGCCACTTTCACCTGCGGCGTCGCCAGCGGCATCACGATCTGGGCGCGAATGCCGCGCGCCGCCGCGTGAAACGCCACGCCCTGTGCGTGGTTGCCGGCGCTGGCCGCGATCACGCCCCGCTTGCGCTCCGATTCAGAAAGCGTGAGCAGCTTGTTCAACGCGCCCCGCTCCTTGAACGAGCCGGTGCGCTGCAGGTTTTCGAGCTTCAAGTGCACGGGCAGGCCGGCCAGCTCGGAGAGATGATGCGAAAGATGGCACGGCGAACAGTGAATAGCCTCGCCGATGCGCGCCCGCGCCGCCTGAATGCTGGTCAAACTAACAGGTTCCAAATCTCATCCTCCCTGGCCACCTGCGATACCACCAAGCCGAGCAAAAGAAAAACCACCAGCCGCGTTTGCGGGTGGTGGCCTGTTTTGCTGCTCACTTCAAAATCTTATTCGTCAGGCTCTGTATCCCGCGCACGCTTTTGAGCCGCTAATTCGCATGGCGGCGGGAATCATCGCAATGGCGCAAGGCAGATGCATGACGTTGCTTCGAGTAGAGCAGGGAAGCCCCGCAGCCGTCAAGAGAGTTGATCCGTGCCGCATCATCATCTAAAAAATTGCACCCAGTTTTGCGAACGAATCCAGTTCGATCAACTGCTGCCCCTCGGGCGCAGCGTCGATCTCGGCGTGCTCCAGCATCCATGTATCCTTGTGGAAAAGAAAAACGGCGTGCAATCCGGCGGCCAGCGCAGGATTGATATCGCTCTTGGGGCTGTTGCCGATCATCCAGCTCGTGTGCGGCGCCAGCTCGTAGCGCGAAATCACTTCGCGGTAAGTCGGCGGGTCCTTTTCCTTGACGATTTCGACCGCGGCAAAATGCGGCGCGAGCCCGGAGCGCGCCAGCTTGTCCGCCTGCTCGGCCTGGTTGCCTTTGGTCATCAGGATCAGCCGATGGCGCGTCGCCAGTTCGGCAAGCGTTTCCGGCACGCCGGGGAGCAGCTCGATCTCCTGCTCGGCGATGGAGCGCGCGAAGCTGAGCACGCGCCGCCTTCTCTCTTCTGTTACCGGCTCCGGGCTGAGCCGCTCGAAGCAGGTAATCAGCGAATGAGTAAAGCTGGTGAGGCCGTAGCCGCGCGCGAGAATGGTTTCGCGCTCAACCGCGTTGAGCGCCTGGCGCACGTCGGCGGGCGAGTACTCACGGTGATTCAAATAGCTGATGAAAGCAACGATGGCGCGCTCGAAGTAGACGTTGTTCTCCCACAACGTATCGTCCGCGTCGATGAGCAGCGTCTGGCCGGGAAGAAATTGCGACATGAATTTTATGGTAGCCGACGGGCGCTTCGCGGTTGTGGATTCCCATCCCTTCCGCACTGAAGGCGCGCGCCAGATGGGGCATGGATCTACTGCGGAGGCTCCGGCAGCGCAAAATCGAACTCGTAAGAGTGCTTGCCCCCCGCGATGAGGATGGTCATGGTTCCCGCGATGCCGCTGAGTTCGCCCGTGCCGGAGCCGGGCACGACGATCACTTTGAGATCGAACTTGCCTCCTCCCATTGTGCCCGTGTGCTGCAGAGCGAACGATCCCCCGCGGCCGTTCAACGATCCCGTGACGTGCTCCATGGCGACATACCCGGCCGTACCGGTTCCGGGATCGCCGGCGCCGAGCATCTGGCCTTTGCTTATCGCCTCAAGGTCGCCGTGATACTGCTTGTCGAGTGCAAAGCGGCCGATGGCTGCGCCGCCGGTTGCGTCCTCGGGCAGGAGAGGGGTCGTCTTCACTTCGAAGGTTCCACTGGCATGACTCGTCATTCGCGTCATTCTACCGGATTCTCCCCATCGCACCAGCCAGCCGCCGGCGGTCTTCAGTTCCGGCGGGTCCGGGCGCCGCTAGTCCGCAAGGTTGAAGATGCGAATCTGCACCAGCTTGGCTATGGTCAGGTTTTTGAAGCCCCGCGCCTGCATGCGCCGGATAAAGTCAGGCGTGATTTTGAAGATGCGAATCTGCACCAGCTCGTCGAGTGTGGGCTGGTATCCCAGCGCGCGAATCTCCCGCACCTCTTCGGCGTTCACTCCCTGCACCTTGAGCCCGATGAGCTGCTCGGCTGTGGGCATGTCGTAACCGAGCGCGGTGATGTTGCGGATGTACTCCGGGTCTGCCTTGAAGATGCGCAAGGCGAGAAGGTTGTCGATGTTGAGGCCTTGAATGCCGGTCTGTTGCATCGATCGCGCCCATGCGCTGTCGATGCCGATGAAGGCGTAAGCCATGAGCTTTTCTGAACCGAGTCCGGTAAAGCCCATTTGGTCCATGCGTGCGACGAACGCGGCGTCGGGAGTGAACAGCGAGTCGCCCTCGAGCGTGCTCTGTTGCACCGTCCCCGTACAGGCAAAGGTGCCTGCCTCCGCGGTCAGGGTCGCGGTGAGGTGCGCGCCGTCATTGGCCAGATCGGCGAGAGTGACGCCGGTGAAGCGATCGAACGACTCGCTGCTGAAATTCGAATTGCAATGGCGAACGCCACTGCAATCGCCGCTTTCGATGCGCAAACTGAGTTTTCCCGCGTGCTCGCTGGGGGCGATGGAGCAATGCTCGCGCAGCGGCTCGAGAGATGCAGCGTGCAGCGCGGCTGCGAAGAATAGAACGGAAAAAGTAGTTATTCGTTTTGAGGAGTTCATCGAAATCTCTCCAGTCTGGGAGGTGGAAGTGGGCATAGCTTTCCTGTCATCGGGCAAAATCTGCCCTCGCGCCCGGCCAGGCCACTGGAAGGTCGGGCTCAATCGATCGAAGTACTTCGCAGAGAACAGTGAGAAACGCTCTATTTCGCGCTCTCTTCAGCAACCCGTTTCTTCACGCGTTCGTCGAGGAGCCGGAAGAACTTCTGCACGTCGGCAAACGTGGTTGCAGGGTCGTTGTTGTAGCCCATCAAACGGTGGTTGTAGCTCTTCGCATGGGGTGCAATGTCGTCGATCACAAAGCGCGCCTCCTGCATCGCCGCGCCGCGGTGCTCGAACCGGCCGCTCACTTGCAGGGTTGCTTTCTCCAGCGCGCAATAGAGGCTGAAGGTTGTCGCGTCCGCAGCGCACTGGCGATTGTCCGAGCGGTTCCACTTCGCGGGCGAGTCGAGGATGCGGCTGGCGAGCTCGACGATCTGGACGTCGGCGCTGGTCACCGGAGGCCGCACCTGGGAGTCGTCTTGCGTCTGCCCGGATTGGCCAGACAGACTCACGGCGAGGGAGACGACGATCGCGGCAAGGCACAATGAATTCCGCATAGCGGTTCTCCGGCGTACTCCTGCAGACAACTTACTTCGAGTCGGAATCGTCGTCGAGAATGCCCGAGATGCGCAGCTTGACGAGCTTTTCGAGAGTCAGATTGGTGAAACCGTGCCGTTTCGCATCGGCGATAAAGTCCGCGTCGATGTTGAAGATCTTGGTCTTCACGATGTCGTCGACGGTAGCTCCGGGATACTGCTGCCGTATCGAGCGCGCATACTCCGGCGTCACGCCCTGCACGCGCAGCGCCATCAACTGATGATGATCGAGGTTGTCGAATCCAGCCGCTCTCATTCCGGCGACGAAATCCGGAGTGACATTGAAGATGCGGTACTGAATCGCATCCTGGACCGTTTTTACCTCAAGCCCGTCGCTCTTCAGCTTGGCAATGTATTCCGGCGTCACATCCTGAATCTTGCTGGAGATGAGTTCGTCGGCGGTGAGCTTGCCGAACCCGAGCTGCGCCATCTTCTCGGCGTATTCCGGCGTGACGTCCTGGATCTTCATCGCGATGTATTTTTCCACGTCGACGTTGTAGCCGGCTGCCTTGATCTGGGCGATGTAATCGCGGGTGACTCCCTGAATCTTGCAGGCGATGAGCTGGTCCGCGGTGAGCTTGCCGAAGCCGAGCTGCGACATCTGCTGGGCGTACTCCGGCGTAACGCCCTGGATCTTCATCCCGATGTACTTGTCCAGGTTCACGTCGTATCCGGCCGCCTTCATCTGGTCGATGT
>JBAUBR010000081.1:0-23907 GCA_049676965.1 Occallatibacter sp. | reverse complement strand
ATAAAAGGAACCGTCCGTTCTTCGGAAGGTTTGACTTCAATCGGCTTCAAAACTCGGATGCCCAAGGTTTGCTGAACCTTGGTGCGGCGCTCGGCTTCCGTATCCGCGAAGGCTTGCGCCATGTCGGTAGTGACTTCCCGAACGCCGTTGCGCCTGTTACGCCCCGCGCCGTTCTCCCGCCGCCATGCCGGATAGCTACCCCAAAGCTCATCGCCGATAAGGTGCACCTGCGTTGAGCCTACATAGCGGTCTAAAGCGCCTTCGATAATGGCACGAACTTTCCTGGGCCGCGCGGCGCTTATCTCTCCGCGTTTCGCCCGCGCCTCCTGCATCAGCAGATACTCTCGCCCCACCTCGCGGAAGGGATGGTTGAACACAGGAACGTCATGCTTTAAGCGGAACCGGATGTCCGCGTCCTGGTCGAAGGCGCGTTCCCGCGCCACCTCGATGTCGGTCGTCTTGAGCGAAACCGTCTTGTAGCGGTCAGCTTTGGGTATTTTCATGCGGCAATACCACATCCGATGATCCACGTCGCCACGCCGGAAGAGAACCAGGCCCGGCTTGAGTTCCGCTTTTTCCGTGACGAATGCCATGTTCGCCTCTGCCTTTTTTGATGCGTCCTGTGCAGATTCCGTGCAGATTTTTCCGGCAAGTCATTGATTCTGCGCATCTGTGTAGGACTTGTATAGATGATAGCAAAATATTATGTTGCTTAGTTATATATATTTACGATATATTTGTCATCCTGAGCGAGGTCGCCGAGGCGACCGAGTCGAAGGACCTGCGTTTCCTCAGCCTTGACTCATCCGATTACCGTGCCCCATCCTTTCGCCGTCTGTTGGCGAAAGGGTGGGAAACCGCGAATGCTCGCCGTCCGGGCGCAGACTTAGTGCTCCTGCCGCGTAGCCTCGGCCAAATAAATCATGGGCAGATACATGAACACCAGCGCCTGAACAATCGAAACCAGGATGTGCAACGCCAGAAACAGCACCGGGATCGCCAGCGGAACCAGTGAGAAGAACACCAGCGTGACCAGATCGCCGGCAAACATGTTGGCCCAGAGACGAATCGTCAGCGACATCATGCGCGCAAGGTTCGAAACCACCTCGATGGGAAACAGCAGCCACGCGATCCACCACACCGGTCCGGCGAAGTGCTTCAGATAGCCGAACAACCCTTGGTCCTTGATGCCGTAGAAGTTGTAATAGACAAACACGGCTACGGCCAGCCCGAACGGCACAGCGGCGTCTTGCGTCGGTGCGTGAAGCCCCGGAATCAACCCCAGCAGGTTGCAGGTGAGAATGAACAGGAACAGGCACGCTATGAACGCCTGAAAGCGCTCGGACCCGTGGCCGATAATGGCCTCGCATTGGCTGCCGATGAACTCATAAACGATTTCCGCAAGGTGCTGCGGCGCTTTGGGCTTGTCGACGGAAAGCGTGGCGCGCACAAAAATGAAAAACGCGATGAATGCGAGCACCACCAGCAGCTCGATGGTGAAGGTGTCGTTGATGGGCGCGGCGGGATTGTCCGGATGAATGCCCAGGCGCAGCAGCAGCGCGTCGACGGGTCCCGCAAAAATATGATTCAGCAGATTAGTGATTCCGAGCGATTCTTCCATGAAGACGAATTTCTCTCTGGCTCCGAGGCAGAGCCGGCGCCGGCCGGAACCCGCCTCATCCTCTCAATAATCGAAGCGCTTCCCAGGTGAGCGTTGCCACCGCCAGGCCCAGCCCGCAAACCAGCGCAATGGGCGAGCCCTCAAAACATTTCAGGCTACCATAGATGGCCAATCCGAAGACGATGAGCCGCAACACGAAGAAAACGAAGACCAGAAACGACCCGCCGGGAGCCTTCTCGTTCCTCACGCGGGCGTTGATCACGCGCGCCAGGCGCTGCCACTCGTAAATGCCGGCGGCCGAGATCGCCGCGCCCGTCATGAACATGGCGCCATCGCGCCATCCCGAGCCGACGGTCAACGCCAGCGAAACCAAAAGCCCCACAATCAGGCAATTGCGGATCGCCCGTCTGAGCAATGCTTGAAGAGCCTCGTCCGTGAAGCCGGCGATCGTCGGAGCTCCTTCGGTCATGGCTTGCCCTGCGAGCTCCCCATTCCCGGTCCGGTTCCAGTGCCCGTTTTGGGACCGGCGCCCTTGGCCGTCACCATTCGCACCACGTACACCAGCCCCGAGATGCCGCCGAACAGAATCCCCGCCAGGCTGATCCACGTCTGGTGCAGCATCTTATCCAGCCACGCGCCCATCAGCCAGCCGACACCGGCAGACGAAGGCAGCAGCAGCGCCACCTGCATCATCCGCTCGGCTTCAACCAGCGACGCAAACGCGCTCTTCGATTTATGGACCTTAGAGTTCGGAATGGGAGGGTTGAAGGGCATTCAGGTTGGATGATACATCGGCAGCTATACTGACCATTGAACGCTTTCATCGACCTGACTGAAGGAAACCTCGTGTTCGAATCCGACTTTGAGCGCAGTCTCTTCGAACTGCGCCGGGCAAAGCTCGCCGAGATCGAAAAGCTGGGGCAGGCTGCCTATCCCAACCAGTTCCCTGCCTCGCACACCATCCCCCAGGTGCGTGCCAAATGGGACCCATACGCCGCCGAAGATCTCGAGTCGCACCGCGTCACTGTCGCGGTCGCCGGCCGCATCATGGCCATTCGCGCCCAAGGCAAGGCCGGCTTCGCCACGCTGCAGCAGCAGGGCGAGCGCCTGCAGATCTATGTGCGGCTCCTGCCAAGTGTTCCTCAGATGCCCGCCGACAGGGGCAGTATGTCCCAGGAGGACCGTCAAGTGGCGAACGCGGCATGGAGAACTGAGGTGATCGCCAAGATCACAGCCGATCAAGACGCAATTTCTCGTGTCCAGAGCGAGGAGGCGATCAGATACCGGAATAACTTCGCGCTCTACAAGCTCCTTGACCTCGGCGACCACATCGGCGTCACCGGCTATCTCTTCCGCACGAAGACCGGTGAGCTAACCATCCACGTCGAGCGCCTGACCTTCCTAGCCAAGGCCATGCTCTCGCTGCCGGAGAAATTCCACGGCCTCGCCGACGTGGAGCTGCGCTACCGCCAGCGCTATGTGGACTTATTCACCAACCTTGAAGCACGCGAGGTCTTCGTCAAGCGCGCCGGCGTGCTGCGCGCAATGCGCAAGTTCTTCGACGACCGCGGCTACGTCGAAGTGGAAACGCCGATGATGCAGCAGATTCCCGGCGGAGCCGCCGCGCGCCCCTTCAAGACGCACCACAACGCGCTCGACCAGGACCTCTATCTGCGTATCGCGCCCGAGCTTTATTTGAAGCGCCTGGTAGTCGGCGGCCTCGACCGCGTCTACGAGATCAACCGCAACTTCCGCAACGAAGGCGTAAGCACGCAGCACAACCCCGAGTTCACCATGCTGGAGTTCTACCAGGCCTACGCGAATTATCACGACATGATGCAGATCACCGAAGAGCTCGTCGAATTCGTGGCGCGCGAAGTGAACGGAACCACGGAGGTCGAGTTCAACGGGAACACGATCGACCTCGCCAGGTGGCGCCGGCTCAAGCTGACTGAAGCCGTCTGCGAATACTGGCCCGAAGAGGCCGGCGCAGGGCCTGCGCACTCGGCGTTCGAATCGGCGCAGGTGCTGCAGGCGAGACTCCACGCCGCCGTCACCACGCTCGAATCGGCGATCTGCGAAACCACGCGCCTCGCGCCCGAGCGCATCGCGGAGCTCAAGACCATCCGCGAAGCCATGAGCGCCATTTACTACGACTCGATGAAGGGCGCGCCGCTGGGCAAATCGGTCTACAACCTTTTCGAAACAGTGGCCGAGCCCTTCCTCGTCCAGCCGACGATCATCTACGACTACCCGACCGTGGTTTCGCCGCTCTCCAAAGCCAAGCCCGACGACCCGGCCCACGTCGAGCGCTTCGAATTCTTCGCCGGCGGCTTCGAGCTGGGCAACGCCTTCAGCGAGCTGAACGATCCGGTCGAGCAACGCGCGAGATTCGCCCAGCAGCTGGCCGAGCGCCAGCGCGGCGACGACGAAGCGCACCAGATGGATGAAGACTACGTCCGCGCCCTGGCCTACGGCTTGCCCCCCACCGGCGGGGAAGGCCTGGGCGTAGACCGCCTCACCATGCTGCTCACCGGCTCGAAATCGATCCGTGACGTGATTCTGTTTCCGCTGATGCGGGCGCAGAGCGCCAGCTCCTAGCCGCTAGCCTCTAGCTGCTAGCTGAACTGGTATGGCGCCCCAGAAATTCGTTGCAATTCTTTCGAGCCGATTCGACTCATCAAGCGTTTCAAATGCGGGTCCTTCGACTCGGTCGCCGCGGCGACCTCGCTCAGGATGACACCATTTGTGAAGCGAACTTCCGGGACAGTACACTAGCGATTCATTGAATTATGCAATCAACCGCGCAACGCCTCACTCCGTTTTGGCTGCATCAAGCTAAAGGCTAGAAGCTAATAGCTAGGAGCTGTTTTTTGAACATTCTCTTCGTCGGCGACATCTTCGGCAAGGCGGGGCGCAGGATTGTGGGCGAGCACATCGGCCATCTGCGCCAGGCGCACAACGTCGAGCTGACCGTCATCAACGCCGAAAACGCCGCCGGCGGATTCGGCGTAACGCCCCAGCTTGCCGAAGAACTATTCGACCTGGGCGCCGACGTGCTCACCACCGGCAACCACGTCTGGGACAAGCGCGAGCTGATCGACTATCTGAATTCAGTCCCCACCGCCGGCAATGACCGTCCCCGCCGCGTGCTCCGCCCCGCGAATCTCCAGCCCGGCCTGCCCGGAAGCGGCGTCTTCGAAGGCAAAACGCAAAGCGGCGTCGACTACGCCGTCATCGACCTCATGGGCCGCGTCTACATGACCGGAACCAACGATCCCTTCCACGCAATCAACGATCTGCTGGCAAACATCAAGGCCAAAGTCATCGTGGTCGACTTCCACGCCGAAGTCACAAGCGAGAAGGTCGCCATGGGCTGGCATCTCGACGGCCGTGTCACCGCGGTGATCGGCACGCATACGCACATTCCCACCGCCGATGAGCGCGTGCTGCCCGGCGGCACTGCCTATCTCACCGATGTGGGCATGAGCGGCCCCTACGACAGCGTGATCGGCGTCGAAAAGGAGCTGGTGTTGCACAAGTTCCTCACTGGAATGCCCGGCAAATTCGAAGCCGCCAAAGGCAACCCCAAAATGTGCGCGGCGCTGATCGCCTGCGACCCGCAGACCGGACGCGCCACCGCCATCCAGCGCATCATGCTGGGCGAATAGGATTGCATCGGCAGCTATTCCGGCTTGCTGTTGGGGTTCAAGTCGACAATCGTTTGCGGAATCTGCTTGACCTTCAAGGTCGGCGAAGCCGGAGTGACCGCCTTCGCCGTAATCAGCGGCGCCGGTGAGTGCGTGGCCTTCAGCAGCTTGCCACTGCCGTTGAAGGTCATCGTCCACAGCATGGGCCGCGGAGACGCCGCCACATCCGCAAAGCGGATGACGGCGCCGCCGCCCTTGGGAATCTGCATGATCGGCGCCGGAGCCGCGGGAAATTCCTTCCCCGTGCTCGAAGTATCTTCATACAACACCGTCTCGGGATGCGCGCCCGCCAATGCCGCGTAACACAAACCCGTCGTCAGCCAATCGGGCGGCCTATCGGCGTGCTCTTCCGCGCGAATGTGATTGAAGGCGGAGATCGTCATGGCGTTGATCGGCGCCGGCGAAAACAGCGAATAACCGCGCCGCTGAATGGGAATAATGCGCACCCGTCCTTCGCCGTTGCGCGGAATCGATGCTGAAAACACGCTCACGTCGCCCGTCCCGTTGTTGCGCGTGAACTGCAGGAACATGTGGTTGGGCAGCGCCGGGCACAGCAGTTGCCGGTGGCTCCATTTTCCCTGGTTGAAATCCATGTCCGCCCAATGCGTCCGCTCCTGGATCGAGGACTCGGCGTCGGCTTCTAGCAGCTTGTCCTTCTCGCTCAACTGGCCGGCGGATATGAATTCAATCGAGCGCACACGCCCCGGCGTCTCGCTACCGGGCGGAAAAGGCATGGGTGGAACTTTCGCGGGAACGATCTTGATCTTGAGACCCGTCGCGGACGCGTCTGGCGCTGCCTGCGACCATGCCGCCTCACCGGCAAAGGAGGTCGCACACACAGCGAGGACGATGGGGAGGAAACGCACTCGAAACATACTGAATCTAGCCTACCATCACCATTGCATGGAGCGGCCGAGCCTGCGATCAAACCAGAAAAGGGCAGCCCCTCGCGAGGCTGCCCTTTTTCCTTACAGCGGGAACATCGTTTCGCCCGGCCGGCAAGCTTGCCGCTCAGTGTCCGCTGGTGCGAGCTGCCGCCCTGCGGCCGGCAGCGGGTTTCCTGGGCGCAGCCTTCTTTGCATCCTGCACAAAGCCGTCTTTGAGCACAATCTGTGCGCTTTGCGCGGTCGTGGCAGTGGCGGGTATCTGCTTATAGGTGTCGTAGGTCCCATCCAGCTCGGCTGCCGGCTGGATGCCGAAGTCCACTCCTGCCTGAACCTGCTTGCACGGCGCCGGAGTCTTCAGGTTGACGATAAAATCCGGAACTTTGCTGGATTTCGCGTCGTCCGTCACCGCCACGTTGACCACCGTCGCCTCAGGATCCAGCTCAAGCCGTCTGATCCTGCTTCCCGAATCGCTAATCAGCGTGGAGAGCTTGTCGAAATCGCCTCCGCTACCGTTGGCGGTGATGAAATCTTCCTTTGACTTCGTATCCGCGTCCGCCGCCGGAGTATCCTTGCAATCCGCCGGAGACTTCAGGTCGAACGTGTACTCCTTGGGAGCGGCAGTCCCTTCCACGACACGCACCTTCGCCGTGGACGCCGTCGCTGAGATCACGTTGCCCGGAACCGGCGTTTGCTGGCCTTGAAGAACGGCCCACATCTTGTCGGCATCGTCCTTGGTGCCCAGCGCCAGAACCGTTTCCTTGTCGGAGAGAGCCAGGGTCTTCAGATCGGGAGTGCTCGTGATAAGGTCGTGGATCTGCTCGGCCGGCGTTTTGGCGGCTGCAATCTGCAGCGTTCCCGGCGGGAATTCCGAGGCCTGCGCCTGGGTCTTGATGTCGTCGAGGCCCTTCAGGTCGCCGTGATAGGACTTGTACCAATAGTCAAGCCGCTTCTCGATCTGCGGCTTGTACGCGGCAGGCGCGAAGTCCCAGGCGCGGGAATAGAACCAGATGGCCGCAATTAAGTCCTTGGGATCCGGCTTGTTCGGGCTGATGCCTGCATACGCATCGGCGAGGTTCAGCGTATCCACCAGTCCAGGCCCCGTCTTCGTCTGATCGTCCGGGTAAAGCATCAACTCGGCCTTGTATTCATCGATCGCCCCCGTAAAATCCTTCTTCATCCCGTCGTCGAAGGCAATGGCCGAGTGGAAGAGCGGGTAAGCCGCGGCCGTGAGCTTCTTCCACTCGTCGTCCGACAGGTCGGCCGGCTTGGGCGCGGTCAGGCCCTTGTGGGCCAGCGCCGCCGAGTCGTCAGCGGCTTGCTGATCGTGCGTCTTCTGTGCCTGCTGCTTCTTGATCACCACGGAATAGAGGATGGCCTTCAGATTGTTCGGCTCGATCTGCAGCAGCCGCGTGTCGGCGCTCAGTTCCTTGTCCGGGTCGCCGATGCCTTGATAAAGGTCGACCAGCTTGTCCAGCACCGATTGCTTGACAATGCTCTGCGGATAGGTTTGCAGAAAGCTTTCCAATGCAGCCGCCTGGGCCTTGGGGTCGGTCTGCGTGATCGCCATTTGATAGGCGTTGTACTCGGCCGGATCTTTGATTTGAAGGTTCTGGGCGTGCAGGCGGAGCGCGCAAACAAGGCTGATACTCGCCAATGCCATCACAGACGCAAAGACAAACTTCTTCATTCATTGCTCCTGGGAAATACGAAAATAGAGGTCGATCTTCATGCACTCGCTCGCCGGATGGCCAACCGTCTTTATTAAACGGCGGGTGCCGAGGTCACGGGTAAACGATACCACGGCTTCCCGTTGCGGTGATGGGAGGATTATAGAAAGGCCCGCCCCCGCTGACAAGCAAACTGTGTGCCGCTTCCCTTGAGCTTCGAAATATGTTCTCACATCGCTCGTCGCCCAATCCTGGAGTTCCGCCCGCAGTCTCGCGGCCCGATCTCTTTTTCAAGCCGCCGGAAAACGCTCCCCCGCTCATCAACGGCCCCCACGCGCCGTGCCTATCAGCTTAGACACCGCGCCGCTCCAGAGTGTTTCCTGACGCCAAAAACCGGCGCGGGCAGAGACCAGCGCGAACCACTCATGCGAACCTCATCGCCCGGAAAAGCCCACCTCACTCAGCCTCGGCTTCCTACCCCCTAGTCCCTAATCCCCAGTCCCTAATCCCCAGTTCCTCGCCCCTCGTCCCCCCACACATACGCCCCCGCCTGCGGCAGCCCGATATGCGCCAGCACGCGACAGACAAACTGCCGCGCCATTTCGGTCGAATCGACGGGATGGTTGTAGAACGCGGGAATGCAGGGAAAGATCGTGGCGCCGGCCTCGGCCGCCAGCGTCATGTTGCGCAGGTGAATGCGGTTGAACGGCGTTTCGCGCAGGCAAAGCAGCAGCGGCCGGCCCTCCTTGAGCGTAACGTCGGCGGCTCGCGCAATCAGCGAATTGGCCAGGCCGTGCGCGATGGCCGCCAGAGTGCCCATCGAGCAGGGCAAAATGATCATGCCGCTCGAGGGGTGGCTGCCCGAAGCGATGGCCGCGCCAATGTCCGCGTTGGAGTGCTGGATGGTCTTCGCCGGCGCCGCTCCCAGCAATTTTGCCACCAGTTCGTTGCGCCCCGCGACCCCGAGTTCCTCGGCCAGCACCCGCAGGGAGTTTTCCGAAGCCACAAAGTGTACCCTGGCCACCCGATCGTCCGATTCAAGAGCACGAAGCGCCTCGCGGCCGAACACCGCTCCGGATGCACCGGTTATGGCGACGGTGAGGTTGAAGCCGTCCACTTGCGAATTCCCTTTCCCTCTTTGCTCAGGACTTCACTGTTTTTGCGCGCCGGCCTTCTTCGAGTACGTGGTCAGAAAGAGGCTGGTCCAATTGTCGCCGTTCTTCATCTCAAGAAGAAACGTCAGCTTGTCCGCAGTGGGGCTTTCATAGGTAGCCCGCAACACCGGCCCAGGCGCGGAAGCGTCGCTCATCAGCACCAGCTTGCCGCCGCCAAGTTCGCCGGTCAGTTCGGTTGGGTGGTACGCAGTGTCATTGAACCACCAGGCCGTGTACTTTCCCGTCTGCCGGTCATAGGAGATGAAGTGGCGCGTGTCTGTCGGCTTGCGGCCCGTGAGCGTGGTCGAAAGCATCTCGCAAAGGTATTTGCCGGCAATCCCCAATTCCACCCGGTCGGTGGCATCGCCAACCGTCGCCGGACCGCCATTGGTGTTGAAAACCTGTTTGCCACTCCAGTCGCCCTGCATGAACGAGAGTTTGTTCAGCGCGTCCGCAGGCTGCATGGGCTGTTGTTGACCAAGAGCAAGCGCACCACTCACCGCGAGAACGGCGCAAACGAGAAACTTCATCAAGGCCTCCTGACCACCAGACAATACCATTTCCAGGATGCCAGGTGCCGCAGGCCTCGGTTCTTATCCCCGGGAAGACCGCACTCGGGCTCAGAACAATTCAACTATTTGCGCGGGCTGGGCCGCCGGCGCCGTAGGCGCAGTGTTTGTTAGCCCCGCGCTTCAGCGTGGGGTTTGCTTGCAATTACGATTCGATCGAGTCCCGTAGGGACGGCGCCATCTCATTCACCCGAACACATAACGCTCGTCGTATTCAATTCCACAGTTGCGCAGGAGAGCGATGAACTCCTGTTCGAAATTTCGTTTGCGGTGATGCTCTTCCTGGTTTTGAATGTATCTCTTTACGACCGGAACCTGCGAAGGACCGACGCTGAATGCTCCGTATCCCTCCTGCCAGGAAAAGCCCCGCCCCATCCACCGGGACGAGCTTCCTTTCAGCTTCTGAACCGCATGGGCAAGGGAGTTAGACGCCGGCAAGACGAATAGCAAATGAACGTGATTCTCCGTTCCTCCTGCGGCGATCAGGGAGAGGCCCTCGCCGCGAGCAATGCCGCCCAGGTAAGCATAGAGCTCGGCTGTGCGGGCGGTGGGAATGAGGGGGCGCCGATCCTTGGTGCTGAAGACACAATGAATGAAATTGCTCGCATACGTGTGCGCCATATTGCATCGTCCCTACGGGACTACCATTCTACAATCGCAATCCCTCCCCCACGCTGAAGCGCGGGGCTAATGAACACTGCGCCTACGGCGCGGAAAACGCACTACTCTCCCAGCACGCGCCTGAAGATCGCATCCACATTCGCAAGCTGGCGCGAGTAATCGAATATCTGCCCCAACTTTTCCGGGCTGAGCAGCGCGGCAATCGCGGGTTCGCGCGACACTTCGTCGCGAAAATTCAAATCCTCTTTCCAGGCACGCATGGCGTGCGACTGGACGAGCCGGTAGGCATCCTCGCGCAACATGCCGGCCTCGGCCAGATCGAGCAGCAACTGCCCGCTGAAGATCAATCCGCCAGTGCTTTCGAGGTTGCGCTTCATCCGCGCCGGATAAACCAGCAGCCGATCAATCAGGTCGGCGGTCTTGGCCAGCAGGTAATCCACCAATATCGTTGAATCCGGAAAAATGACCCTCTCCACCGACGAATGCGAAATGTCGCGCTCGTGCCACAGCGGAACATTCTCGAGCGCCGCCTGCGCGTTGCCGCGCAGCACCCGTGCCAGCCCGCTGATCTGCTCGCTGGTGATCGGATTCTTCTTGTGCGGCATGGACGAAGAGCCCTTCTGCTGCTCGCTGAAGTACTCCTGCGCCTCGCGCACTTCGGTCCGCTGCAGATGCCGGATTTCGACGGCGATCTTGTCCAGCGTGCTTCCAATGATGGCCAAAGTCGAAATATACGCCGCGTGCCGGTCGCGCTGGATCACCTGCGTTGCCACCAGCGCCGGCTTCAATCCGAGCCGCGCACAGATGCGCTCCTCGTGCTCCGGCCGCAAATGCCCGAACGTGCCCACCGCGCCCGACAGCTTGCCCACGCGCATGTCCTCGGCCGCCGCATCGAAGCGCTTGAGATTGCGCTCCATCTCCGCGTACCAGTTCAGCAGCTTGAGTCCAAACGTGGTCGGTTCGGCATGAATGCCGTGCGTGCGGCCAATGGTAGGCGTGTGCTTGAACTCGATAGCGCGGCGCTTCAAAACAGCGAGCAGCGCTTCGATGCCGGCGCGAATCAGAGCCGACGCCTCCTTTACCTGCAGCGCCTGCGCGGTATCGACAATGTCATTCGAGGTAAGCCCGTAGTGCAGCCAGCGGGACTGGCCGTCCAGGCCCTGGTCTTTCAGGCTTTCTGCCACTGCCGTAGTGAACGCGATCACATCGTGCTTCACCTCGGCTTCGATCTCCTGGATGCGGGCTACCGAAAAGCTTGCCCTGGTCGCGATCGCCTCGGCCGCCGCCGCAGGAACAACTCCATCCTCGGCCAGCACCGCGCTCGCCGCCGACTCCACCTCGAGCCAGCGCCGATACTTGCTCTCCTCGCTCCAGATGCGGCCCATCGCCGGACGAGTGTAGCGTTCGATCAATTCGGACTCCTGCGAATCATCAAGAAAACCGGATGCCGATTGCACAATGTCCGCCGATGTGTGCCGATTGCGCATCGGTTAACCAGGCAACCTCAAACTCTAACCGCTCGTTTGCGTTTCCGAAATCCTCAGCCGCCGATTCAGCTCATCGTAGAGCAATCCGTGCCCCGGCGTGTAGGGCTGAAACCATTCGCCATCGATCACCAGTTGCGGAATGGCCCGCTTGCCCACCCGGCGCAAAACCTCGGCCGACGCGGCCGGATCGACGTCTACGTTGATCTCCGTATATGCAATTCCGTGGGAATCGAGAAACTTTTTGGCTGCCCGGCAATCGCGGCACCAGGTAGAGGTATAGAGCTGCACCTTCATACCTCAATTGTACCGTTCACGCGCTGTTAACATATGTGATCAATGACCGCCGACGAAATCAAGACGCTGCTGAATCTCAAACCCCATTTTATTGAAGGCGGGTACTTCCGCCGCACCTACGCTTCGCCGGGAACCGCGGAGCTGCCGCGCGGCCCTCGTAGCCTGAGCACGGCCATTTACTATCTCCTTGAACCGGGGACGCTCTCGGAGATGCACATGCTCGACTCCGATGAAATCTTCCACTTCTATCTCGGCGATCCGGTCGAAATGCTCCAACTCCACCCCGACGGGCGCTCCGCGCTCTTTACTCTTGGACCGGATTTGAGAAACGGTCAGCAGGTGCAACTCGTCGTTCCCGCCGGCGTATGGCAGGGCACGCGTCTTATTGGCGACGGCAAAGTAGCGTTGCTCGGCTGCACCGTCACGCCCGGCTTCGACTACGCGGATTACCACAGTGCAAGTTATGAGGAGTTAGCCGCAAAATGGCCGGCGGAATCGGAACGGATCAGGGCATTGACGAGAAGGTAAATCTATCTCCGCTCGCGAAAAAAGCTTCGTAGCAGTTCGCCCGCTTCCTCACCAAGAACCCCTTGCTCCACTTCCATCTCATGGTTCAGTTGCGGATGGTTGATCACGGCCAGAACCGATCCCGCCGCGCCAGCCTTGGGGTCCGCCGCGCCGAACACCAAATGATCCAGCCGCGCGTGAATCATCGCTCCCGCACACATCGCGCACGGCTCCAGCGTGACGTAGATCGTGCAGCCGTTGAGCCGGTAATTGCCCATCGACTTGGCCGCCTCGCGCATGGCAACGATCTCGGCGTGCGCCGTCGGGTCCTTGTCGCGCAGCACGCGATTCTGTCCGCGCCCCACAATCCAGTCGAGAAAACACACCACTGCCCCCACCGGCACTTCGCCGGCCTCGCCGGCAAGCCGCGCTTCGGCCAGCGCAGCCTTCATGGCTTCTTCATGGGCGATCATAGTTAAGGAAAAGACGCACCTACGGTATTAGAGCACCATGCAAGGTTTTGCGTAGACGCGAAAGTGTTATTGCGCGGGCTGCTGTTGGGTCATGCAATGCAGCGCGCCCAGGCCCCAAATGAGGTCAACCGACTTGGCGCGCAATCCAGGGCAGCCTGCACGGCGTCGGGATCTGCTACGAATCCCAGAATGCCTCACGAACATGATTGAAGTTGATGACTGACAAGCCGCGGCTTTCGAGGCTGTTAGTCAAAGGCCAATCGATAGTCAGGATGACGTGAGAAGCAGCCAGTCTCGTGAGAGCTGCGTCCGTCAATCCAAGCCGAATTGCGATGGCGTCCGAGGCAATTTCCGATGAAGGAAGGTAATCTTCGGGGATTAAGCGAACCTGTTCAGCAAAGAATTCAAACCAATCATCTTTAACCCAACTCGGAAGCGAATTTGTAAGATTAGACACTTCAGTCAAGACATGTGGGGTTGTAGATACCGACGAGAATAACTCCAGCACTTCAGAGAGCAACGGGACGTCGTCAGCGCTGAAACCACTGAGACGCTTGAATGATCCAACCAAAGCTTCGTCGAACGATGCGCACCAATTCAGGAGCAGGAGATTCGAATCCAGGATCGCTGGCTTTCGCAAATGCGGCTTGACAAGAGGAAGGTCTCGCAGGTTCACGCTGCCCGCTGTCTCAGGGCAACAAAATCGCCTGTAACACTGTTGACAACTACAATCTTGGCCACACGTCCGACACCAAAGGGGCTTCTGGGTCCAACCAGATGAGAATTCGCATTTGATCGTCCGGGGACAGGAAAGCTAAACGTGATGGCCCAATTCCCCCCCTCACGCTCTATTTCTTCCATGCGTACGTAGTCAGCTTCCACATCAGGCATTACGTCAACGAGGCACGCACGCGCCGCAGCAATGACCTCTTTTATATCGAGACCGAAAGCCATAGATCGCCTTTCCTTGGATAGATCTTAATACGAATCGCCGGCGGGCTGCTGTTGGGTCATGCAATGCAGCGCGCCCAGACCCCAAATGAGATCGACCGAATGGATGCCGATCACTTCGCGGTCGGAAAAAACCTCCGCCAGAATGTTGAGCGCAATCCGGTCGTTGGGATCGTGAAATGTGGGGACAAGAACGAGGCCATTCGCGACATAGAAGTTCGCATAACTCGCCGGCAGCCGCTGCCCGCGGAAGACGACCGGCCGCGGCATGGGCAGCTCGACGATCGTGAACTGCTTCCCGTCGAGATTCCGCGCAGCTTTAAGCCGTGCCAGGTTCTCCGCGAGCGGTTCATGGTTGGCGTCCGCGTCATTCAACTCCACAGCGGTCACAATCGTCGCCGGCCCCGCGAAGCGCGAGATATCGTCCACGTGCCCATGCGTATCGTCGCCGGCAATTCCGCGATTGAGCCACAGCACCTGGTCGATACCGAGAAAATCGTGAAATGCCCGCTCCAGTTGCTCGCGGCTCACTCCCGGATTGCGCTGCTGCACTTCGCTGAGCAGGCACTCCTCGGTTGTGAGCAGAATGCCTTCGCCGTTCACGTCAATTGAGCCGCCCTCGAGGACTAACCGGCGCGCGTGCTCCGACGCGGATTCATCAGCAACCTCAACCATCGGCTGCCACTCCGGTAATCCCAGCAGTGCAGCCACGCGGCCGGGAATCTGATCGTCAAGACGCCAGTCGGAGTACTTCGCCCACGCATTGAAGCGCCAATTCGTCACTCCAAGCCGGCCCTCGGCATTGCGCACCCTGTCTTTCCGAATAAAGATCGGACCCGAGTCCCGCGTCCACCCGCGGTCAGTAGGCCACTCGTGAAAACTCACACTGTCGAGATTCGCACCCGCGCGTTCCAGAATCCCACTTACCCGCCGCTGCATCTTCGCATCTTCCACCAGCAGGTGAACGAGTTCCCGCACCGCGAGCAGCCGCACGATCTCGGCATAAAGCCACGGAATGGATTGAAACTTGCCCGGCCAATCGTCGGGATTGTGCGGCCACGCCAGCCACGTAGCCTCGTGCGGCTCCCACTCGGCGGGCATGCGAAAGCCGAGTTCGCGCGGAGTTGCAGATTCGGCCATTTCTATTGATTGTCTCCGACGCCGCGCCAGCCGGAATCGGAATCGAGAAAGCGGCTCGTGATCGGCGCATAGGCATCGATGCGCCGGTCGCGCAGGAACGGCCAGTTGCGCCGCGTGTCTTCGAGCAACGCAAGGTCGATCTCGCCGATCAGAATCTCCTCCGCGTCGTGCGAGGCCTTGGCGACAATGCGCCCGAAGGGATCCGCCAGAAAGCTTCCACCCCAGAACTCCAGCCCCGGCCCCGCGGCGCGATTGCCCAGCACATCGCCGTTCTCGCGGCCCACACGATTCACGCCTGCCACATACACTCCATTGGCAATGGCATGCGCGCGCTGAATGGTCTGCCACGCATCATACTGCGCCACGCCGAACTCCTCTTTCTCCGCCGGGTGCCATCCAATCGCCGTCGGATAAAACAGCACCTCCGCGCCTTTTAGCGCCGTCAACCGCGCGCCCTCCGGATACCACTGGTCCCAGCAAACCAGCGTGCCCACGCGGCCAAAACCCGTATCGACCGCCTGAAATCCAAGATCGCCCGGCGTGAAATAGTACTTCTCGTAGTAAAGCGGATCGTCGGGAATATGCATCTTGCGATACACGCTGGCAATCGCGCCATCGGCGTTCAGTGTGACGGCCGTGTTGTGATAGAGCCCCGGCGCGCGCCGCTCGAACAGCGACGCAATGACGGCCACGCGCGTTTCCCGCGCCACCTCGGCCAGCTTCGCAGTCGATGGCCCCGGAATCGCCTCGGCCAGGTCGAACAGGCGTAGATCCTCGCGCTGGCAAAAATACTGCGCGCGAAAAAGTTCCGGCAGGCAAACGATGTTGGCTCCACGCGCGGCCGCTTCGCGAATGTGCCCCAGCGCCGCAGCAAAGTTCGCCTCCGGATCGGGCCCCATCCGCATCTGCACCAGCCCCACATTGTATTTACGCGCGTGCGGCATCCTACGCTCGACCACCTTCCCTTACGTTCCTGCATATAGATGCAGCAAGGCCGACCCCGGTCGCGGGATCGGCCCGATAGCCGCCCTCAAACTCCGGCTCCTACTCCTCGAGAATCAGCACCGCCGCGGCAATCGTCGTGGTCCACAGCCCGCGCTTGTCGCCCACCGCCGACTGCGTCACATTGCTGGTGCGGACGATCTTGTTGGAGATGCGATAAATCTCCTTCTTCTCGTCCCAGCTCGTGTCGGGATCGAATTCGACGTCCAGCGTCGTGGCCAGCATCTCCGCCGCCAGTTCCTCGGCATACTCGCCCGCCTGCTCTTCGGTCTCGCCAAAGCTGTGGTGCTCGCTCAGGTAGCCGTAGGTGTTGCGGTCCGCCGGAATGGCGACTCCGATGCTTGAAACGATGAGCCGGTGCGGCTCGCGCGTGGAGTTTTCCGCGATCACCGAGAACACCACCTCGCCGTCGTTGAGGTATTTGAGGCCCTCCTTGCGGGGAACCACCTTGCACTGCGGTGGGAAGATCGATGACACGCGCACCAGGTTCTGCGAGGCAATACCCGCGTCCCTCAGCGCCAGCTCAAAGCTGGTCAAGCGCTCCTTGTGTTTGCCCACTCCCTTGGTGAAGAACATCTTCTTCGGGACCATGCCTTTTCCCAATTTCTATGTACCCTCCGTAACTCTGAAAAATGCGCTTTCCTGTCAATGCTCCCGCATGAGTTTAACGCATTCCGGCGGGCGCCACACCCTCGCCCGCGAATTTATCTCTTGTTCACATCCGCGGCAGAAGAGGCGACTGCCGCTCCATGGCGCCGCCGGGGGCCAGGCGCAACCTTTTTCGCCGCCGGGTGTCGAATTGGCTATGAGGATTCGGCCGGCTTTCCGCGAAGCAATTATGGTTGCGGCGCTCGCTTCAGGCGCGCTCCGTGCGCAGACCGCGCCCGCCGCTCCATCGGACAATCCCGTGGTCCTGGACTGGACTCCGCCCGCGCTTGCGCAACTGAGCGCCCAGGCCGCCGTCAAGTCGAACTTCACCCTCGACAGAAACATGCTCGCCATGGCCGCCGGAGTGGTTGCCGACTCCGACCCGCAGACGCGCCAGGCCATCGCCAAGATCGACGGCGTCAGCGTGCACCTGCTCCGCTTCGGCGACGCCGGAATTCCTAATGAATCCGCAGTCGACGCTATCCGCCGCGCCTACCACCTGCGCGGCTGGAAGCACCTGGTGACCACCACCGACGCCGGAGGCCCGATGCACAACGACGCCACCGACGTGTGGCTGGTCCTCGACGGCGTGAACGTGCGCGGCGCGGTGGTGCTGGTGGAAAGCCCCCGAAGCCTCACGCTGGCCACGATGGCCGGCAACTTGAGCCCCATCGACCTGCTCCACCTGCGCGGCCACTTCGGCATCCCGCGCTTCGATGGCGACGACTTCAAGGAAGAGAAGAATCGGTAGCAACTGAGGCGTTCTACTTTTTACGCGAGCGATCACCAGGTTTGGATGGATCCACGTCATAGCCTCTCGCTATCAATCCGAGGCGAAGAAGGCGATCGATCGTGGCTTTGAATGAATCACCCGATTGCCGCATCTGCTCCTTGATTTCCTTGTCGACATCTTCGTCAATGGAAACAGTCACTCGCATACCCTAATCCTCCGTCGAAAGAACGATGCCGTCAATCGTTTGCGTGAGCGGGGTCGAGAAAGCGCCCGCCGCTGCGCGTTGCCCACAAGCCGTTGCACCCCCGAATTGCGGGTGGTAGCCTTTCCCTTTGGCAACAAGAAGGAAAAAGGACGCCACCGCACAATGCAAACCAGCTATAACGGCCTTGAACTGCCCAAAGATGGGCAGCCTATCGAATACAGCGACGGAAAATTCCACGTTCCCGACCATCCCATCGTTCCATTCATTGAAGGCGACGGCACCGGCCGCGACATCTGGAAGGCCTCGCAGCGCGTCTTCGACGCCGCGGTCGAAAAGGCCTACGGCGGCAAGCGCGCCATCCGCTGGTTCGAAATCTTCGCCGGCGAAAAGGCGTATCGCCAGTTCTCGAACTGGCTGCCCGACGATTCCGTCGCCGCCGCGCGCGATCTGCGCGTGTCGATCAAAGGCCCGCTCACTACGCCCGTCGGCGGCGGTATTCGCTCGCTCAACGTGGCCCTGCGCCAGATTCTCGACCTCTACGCCTGCGTGCGCCCGGTGAAGTACTACCAGGGCGTGCCCAGCCCCGTGAAGCATCCGGAACAGCTCAACATTGTCATCTTCCGCGAGAACACCGAAGACGTTTACGCAGGCGTCGAGTTCAAGCAGGGCAGCGACGAAGCCGGCCGGCTCATCCGCTTCCTCAACGACGACCTGCTCAAAGGCGGCAAGAAGAAGATCCGCACCGACTCCGGCATCGGCATCAAGCCCATCTCCATCTTCGGCACCAAGCGCCTGGTCCGCTACGCCATTCGCCACGCGCTCGAAACCGGCTGCAAGACCGTCACGCTGGTGCACAAGGGCAATATTCAGAAGTTCACCGAGGGCGCATTCCGCGAGTGGGGCTACGAGGTCGCCGTCGACGAGTTCCGCAACCGGATCGTCACCGAGCGCGAGAGCTGGATTCTCGGCAACCTCGAATCCAACTCCAACGTCACCATTGAAGAAAACGCCGCGCTCATCGAGCCCGGCCTCGAATTCGGCTCTCCCGCCTTTCGCGATTCGGTTTACGCCGAAGTCAAGTCCGTCGTCGACTCCATCGGCCAATCGCACGGCAAGGGCGCGTGGAAGTCGAAACTGCTCATCAACGATCGCATTGCCGACTCCATCTTTCAGCAGATCATCATTCGCCCTTCGGACTATAGCGTCCTGGCCACGCCCAACCTGAACGGCGATTACATCTCCGACGCCGCGGCGGCGCAGGTCGGCGGCCTGGGCATCGCACCCGGCGCCAATATCGGCGATGGCTACGCGGTCTTCGAAGCGACGCACGGCACCGCGCCCAAATACGCCGACAAGGATGTGATCAATCCCGGCTCGGTCATCCTTTCCGGCGTTATGCTGCTCGAGTTCATCGGCTGGAAGGAAGCCGCGAAGATGATCGAGAACGCGATGGAGAAAACCATCCAGCAGAAGTCCGTCACTTACGACTTCGAGCGGCAGCTATCCGGCGCGACGAAAGTGGGAACCAGCGAGTTTGCGACGCGAATTATCCGAAATATGTGAACAGGGATCAGAGGTCAGTGATCAGTGGTCAGAAAAGCAGCGACCTCTAGGCCCTGTCGGCGCAGTCTTCAAAACACATGATACGGAAAGCTGAACACTGATCACTGTTCACTGACCACTGGAGAAAAGCATGCGCAAAAAGGTAAGCATCGTCGGCGCCGGCAACGTAGGAGCCACCGCCGGACACTGGATCGCAGCCAAGGAGCTGGCCGATGTCGTCCTTGTCGACGTGGTCGAAGGCATTCCTCAAGGCAAAGCGCTCGATCTGCTCGAAGCCATGCCTATCGAGAAGCGCGACGTGCTCGTCACCGGCGCCAACGACTACGCGGCCACGGCGCATTCCGATGTCGTCGTCATCACCGCCGGCATTCCCCGCAAGCCGGGCATGAGCCGCGACGACCTGCTCCACACCAACTTCAAAATCATGTCCGACGTGGTTGAAAAGGTCGTCGCGCAATCCCCGGAATCGATTCTCATCATCGTCTCCAACCCGCTCGACGCCATGGCGCAAACCGCCTATCGCCAGGCCGGCTTCAACCGCGAGCGCGTCATCGGCATGGCCGGCGTGCTCGACTCGGCGCGCTTCCGCACCTTCATCGCCGCGGAGCTCGACGTGAGCGTGGAAAATGTCACTGCCTTCGTTCTCGGCGGCCACGGCGACACCATGGTTCCGCTCGTCCGCTACTCCACCGTCGCCGGAATCCCCATCGCCGAGCTCATCCCGCCCGACCGTCTCGAAGCCATCGTGCAGCGCACCCGCGATGGCGGCGCCGAAATCGTCAAGCATATCAAAACCGGCAGCGCCTACTACGCTCCCTCCGCGGCGGCCGTCGAAATGGTCGAGGCGATTCTCAAAGACAAGAAGAAGATTCTGCCCTGCGCCGCCTATCTGAACGGCGAGTACGGCATCGAGGGCTACTTCATCGGGGTTCCCTGCAAGCTGGGCGCCGGGGGCCTCGAAAAAATCATCGAGATCAAGCTCACGCCCGAAGAAGACGCGGCCCTCAAGAAGAGCGCCGCCGCGGTGAAGGAGCTTTGCGCCGTAATCGGCGTCTAGAAAGTTGCGTGATGACTCACAATGGCGGCGAGGCCAATCGATAAGTCGCGTTAGAGCTTCACCCGCAACTCGCCGCCTTCGACCGTAGCTTCCAGCACCTCGGCCTTCAGGCTGGCATCCTGCTCGGAGACGCCGCTGCGCAGATCGAACGCGTAGGCGTGCCATGGGCAAACAACGCGGTTCTCTTCGATCACGCCTTCGCCCAGCGGCCCTCCCTCATGCGGGCACACGCCATCCAGCACCGCAATCGAACCATCGAGGTTGGCGACACACAGAGCGCGGCCATCTACGACGAACTCAGCCACTTCGCCCGCGCGGGGCAACTGCGATGCCGGACAGACACGCACAAACTCGCTCATAAAAATTGCTCCTTGGGGCGTAGGTTCAAAAGAAATAGTAACCGGCCAGCCCAGTTAGCATAAAGAGTGACCTCCGCCCTCCCGCGGAAAAGGAAAATGCTTGCCCAAACAGCGCACCAAGCCTCGTTCGCGTTCCGCCGCACGCCGCAAGCCGATTCCCATCGAGCGCGCGTGGAGAGGCACGCGCGCACCCTCCGAGCCTCCGCCCACTGTCTCCGGCCGCTGGCTTCTCAAGGCCGTCGCCATTTCGATTGTGGGCGCGGCGTTCTGCTGCTGGGGCGCACTGTGCCTGCTCTTCTGGCAGGGGAGCTGGCAATTGCTCTACCATCCCGCTTCCGCAATAACCCGCACCCCGGCCAGCGACGGAATCGGTTTCGATCCCGTCGCCTTCGCCGTCACCGATACCGGCGTGACCCGGCTCACCGGCTGGTGGATCCCCGCGGAACCCGCCAGTCCCTTGCGCCGATACACTGCCCTCTACCTCCACGGCAAAGACGGCAACCTCGGCGACGCAGTCGATGCGCTGGCCGCGCTGCATGCCGTGGGCGTGAACGTGCTGGCCTTCGATTATCGCGGCTACGGGCAGAGCCAGTTCGCACGCCCCAGCGAGACACATTGGCGCGAAGACGCCGAATGGGCGCTTCAGTATTTGACCGGCACGCGTCACATTCTGCCCGGCGAAATTGTGCTCGACGGCGAAGGCCTCGGCGGCAATCTCGCCCTGGAAGTCGCGGCGGCGCACCCCGAATTGGCCGGCGTCATCCTGCGTGAACCGCTCCCGGACGCGGCAAAAGTCATCTTCGGCGACGCCCGCGCGCAGTTGGTCCCCGCCCGCCTGCTGGTGCGCGACCGCTACGGTCTGGACGCGCCAGCAGACAAGCTGCGCATTCCATCGCTGTGGTTTTATCAAACCGCGGCGCCCGGAAGCGGCCGATCCGACAGCGAGCCGGCCGCGTACCGAAAAGCTGCACCGCGCAAAATGTTAGTCTGGCTGCCCGAAGGATCCGCCGCGAAGCAGGCGTTCGCCGACGCGCTCTCACGCTGGCTGGCCGACCTACCCAATCAAACCCCCTGACGCGCTAACTCGCTGATCCGCTTACGCGCTAACTCGCTAACTCGCTAATTTGCTAACTCGCTGATTTTTCGAACTCCGCTAACTCCGCCAGCCCCTCTAACTCCGCTATCGAGGTATATCCCGATGCACCGACTTCACCAAATAGCCCGCCCGCTTCAGCCGCTTGCCCATCTCTTCGGCCATCATCACGCTGCGGTGCTGCCCGCCGGTGCATCCAAAAGCTACCGTGACGTAACTCTTCCCCTCTTGCACATAGTGCGGAAGTAAGTAAAGCATAAGCTCGGTGACTCGACCGAGAAATTCCTCGGTCTGCGCAAAGCCGCGCACATATCTAGCCACCTTGGGATCGAGGCCGGTCAGCTTGCGGAACCGGGGCACAAAGTGGGGATTGGGCAGGAAGCGCACGTCGAACACCATGTCGGCATCCAGCGGCACGCCGTTCTTGAATCCAAAGCTCAGGCAGGTCACAAGCAGGCGATTCGACTGTTCCCCGTCTCCATAGCGCGCCTGGATATGCGCCCGCAGCTCGTGCACGTTGAAGATCGAGGTGTCGATCAGCGTGTCGGCAACGTTGCGCACCGGGTCCAGCAGTTGCCGCTCCTCCACTATGGATCGAGAGACCGTCTGCGACCGCCGCAGCGGATGCGGCCGCCGCGTCTCGGAGAAGCGCCGCACCAGCACCGCATCCTGCGCATCGAGAAAAACCACGTGCGTGGGCAGCAGCTTCTTCACCTGCTTGAGAATGTCGGGGAAGCGGTCGAGCGTTTGCCCTTCGCGAATGTCGACAACGATTGCCGCGCTTTCAATTTCGCTCGATTTGCGCACAATCTGGGCAAAATCGGGCAACAACTCCAACGGCAGATTGTCTACGCAATGGAATCCCAGGTCCTCGAATGCCCTGAGCGCAGATGCTTTGCCCGAGCCGGAGATGCCGGTTACGATTACCAGCTCCTTGCGCGCCTCCTCTTTTGCCCCTCGGGATCTCTTGCGGCCCTCCTGCGCAGGTTTTGCTTGTGCCGGCCTCGATGGCATCATGCGCTCATCCTATAACGGCGCGCCGGGCACGCGGTCGGCGTCCGGCGCACCCGACGCAAGGGACCCGATCGTCCAATAAGCCTGACCGGCAAGCGTTTGCGCCCGCACCGCATCCACCGCCCGCGACATCAAGCTGCCCTGCCCCAGTTCGCAACCCAGCTTGCGCAGCGCGTCGAGTTCCTCGGCGGTCTCGATCCCCTGCGCCACAACCTGCACTCCCAGCGACCGCCCGAGATGAATCAGCGACTCAATTATCGCCGCATGCTTTCCGCCGCCCGCTGCAGCGGCGGTCAGCTTGGCATCCAGCTTCACCACGTCGATCGGCAGCCGCACCAGGTGATTGACCGGCGCCAGGGTCGAGCCAAAATCGTCAATCGCTACGCGCAGGTTCACGTCCACCATGCGTTGCAAAATGCCTACCGCCGCGTCGGGATTCTCGTTCAGCGTCGACTCCGATACCTCGAACATCAGCCGCGACGGATCGGCCCCCGTAGCCGCCAGAATCTTGATCACCTGCGGCAGCAGGTCGGGGTGATAGAACTGCCGGTGCGAGAGATTGATGCTCACCGTAAGTTCATGACGGGCGTCGTTCCAGGCGCGGATTTGCCGGCATACGCCTTCCGTCACTTCACGGCCGATGCCGATCGAAAGCCCGGTCTCCTCGGCCAGCGCAAACATGTCGCTGAAGCTGTCCTCGGCGCCGTCGGCGCGCGCGCTGCGCAAGATCGACTCGAATCCCACCAGCCTTCCGTCTCCGAGCAGATAAACCGGCTCGTAACAGACCTCGAACCTCCGTTCATCGAGCATGTGGCGCAACTCGCGTTCGCGCTCCTGCTGCACGGTCAGGTGCACTTCCAGGTGCCGGTCGAATACCTCGAACCGCCCGCCGCCCTCCTGCTTGGCGCGGTACATCGCATAGTCCGCGTCCTGCATGAGCCCCTGCGGATTCTGGTGGTCCGGATCGGCGATGGCCACGCCGATGCTCGCTCCCACCCGAATCGGGTGCCCATAGATCGTGTAGCTCTTTTCGAGCTCGCCGCTCACTCTTTTTGCCACTTGTTCAAGATCCGGGACGCTGACAACACCGTCCACCAGGATACCGAACTCGTCGCCGCCCAGCCGCGCCGCCGTATCCTGCGGGCGCAGCAC